>JASFTQ010000406.1:0-3985 GCA_050053515.1 Desulfobacterales bacterium
GCTTCCCTTAACCCCGCCTTAAAAGGCGGGGCTTGCAGGGAAGCGAACCGGTCAACGACCACCAGCAGGGGAACTGTGTCTGACTGCGTATGCCCGCGGTTAATCCCCGGCCGTCTGCCCGATTGCTTTAATGGCCTTGATACGTTCTAAAACCGGGGGGTGAGAATAATTTAGAAAAACGTAAAACGGGTGAGGATGCAGATTTGAAAGGTTGTGGGCTGAAAGCTTTTTAAGTGCACTAACCATGGAGGAGCCATCTTTGGCTGTCTCAACCGAGAAGCGATCCGCTTGAAATTCATTTCTGCGGGAAAGCATTTGGACAAAAAGACCAACAAAAAAATTCAGGGGGGAAAATAACAGGGCAAAAAAAATCAGACCGGCATACACGGAGGGCCGGTCCATGTAAAAGGCGTCAAAAAGCCCCTGGTAAGAGATAAAAACCGAAAGCAGAAAAAACATTATGCCCGTTTGCAAAACACCCATCACTATCATGGCCAAAACGTGTTTTTTCTTAAAGTGGCCCATCTCATGGGCCAGCACGGCGACGAGTTCAGAAACCGAGTGCCGAGCTATCAACGTATCAAACAAAACAATGCGTTTGTGCCGGCCAAAACCCGTGAAAAATGCATTAGACTTGCTGGATCGCCGGGAGCCATCCATGACGAAAATATTTTCCAGTGGGAACTTGATGGATCGTGCGTACGACAGTATCGCCTCTCTGAGGTGACCCTCCTCCAGCGGAGTGAATTTGTTGAATAAAGGCATAATCCAGGTCGGGGCGATGAATTGAACAACCAGCGTGTAGCATGTCACCGCCAACCAGCAAATCCACCACGCATTGGGCCCGGCGTATATGAAAAACGCCAAGACTGCTGCCAGCAGAGGACCACCAAGAACAACGGCGAGGATTAAACCTTTGAGCTTATCTTTTATAAAGGTCGGCCAGGTCGTTTTATTGAATCCGAATCGTTCCTCGATCACGAAAGTAGCATATATGCTGAACGGCAGTGACAAAATTGTCATCACAAACATCAATATCCCTATATACAAAAGACCTGTTACGACCGGTCCCTGATTCAAGGATCGCACCCATTGGTCCGACATTGGAAACCCTTTACCGAACCAAAATATTAAAATCAGGGCAATGTTTAGCGCAGACGTCACCCATCCAAAGCGGGTGTTCACCCGTAAATATTCCTGGGATCGGCGATACCGCTGAGGGTCATAGGTGTCCCGGAAGCTTTCGGGCAGGTCCTTTCGCAGCATTTTGAGGTTAAAAAAATCCGCCAGCGCGTTTACTGCAAGATCGAAAAATATGGCAATCAATATGATAAGTCCAATGACATTCATATAAGCTTCCTGACCCCCGCGAGCCGGAATTCCCCGATACAGGCCTGGATTATAATTAATCGCGGCTATATTGCGCGTTTTGGTAATTTTACTAAAACAGCCTCGCTGTTTATCGGCAGTAGCGCCAGAACAGGCCGCAGCGGGAAAATAGAATGGAGGAGCCAATCTCATTTTATCAAAAACTTGTCGAAACTATATTCAGATTTTAGGATTGTCAAGTGTGGGTGGGTATCGACAAATAAGACGCTGACCCTATGAGATGTTCTCAGATATAAAAGAAACTGACGAAGGTCTTTGAGATATGATTGTGCAGTAAAAAGGTTCAATTCGTGGGGATCTTCAAGGCATGGCCGGAAAGTCAGTTAGACGTGGCCTCCCGTTTGGAAACCTGATTGTCTTGCAGAAATTTTTCTAGAACCTCATAAGGCTGAGCGCCGACAATGCCTTGTTTGTTGATTACAAATGTCGGGACGGCGGTTATCCCCATACTTTTAGCTATGGCCCAGTCCATATCCACTGCTTCCTTAAACGCTCGTTTTTCTAGCACTTCTCTGGCATCTCCACCGGATAGACCCACTGATTGGGCCACCTCGACCAGGGTCTCACTGAGACCGATGTTTTTCCCGTCGGCGAAATACGCTTTGAAAACAGCGTTATGAAAGGCCGGTCCCTGTCCTTTGTATTCCGCCCATTTGCTGAGTTCCTGGGCAAGGCGGCTATTGTAGGTATATCTCCGTGAACCCAGCGGCAACCCCTCCTGCTCGGCAACCTGATGCAATCGTTTCATCATTTCGTCGACGTCAATGGGTCGGCCTTCGAACAACTCTTGGAGAGTCATTCCCTCGGGGGGAGTATGGGGGTGAAGGGGAAAAGCAAACCAGCGAATATCTATATTGTATTTCCTCTGCAATCGTTCAATACGCCCGGTAATGAAGTAACACCACGGTCAGACGTAATCGGAGAATAGTTCGAGAGTTAATGCGTCAGCCATCACGATTGTATCCCATATCTGAAAAATTAAAAAAAAGTGGGGGCTCATGGGAAATGAGCCCCCGAACAGAGGAAAGAGTTAGGGGTTAAGTTGAAAAATAAACCAACTAACCACTGCAGCATCCATTGCTGCCTTACCCATATTAATACCACAGTGTGATATGTCAAGGTTAAAATTGAAAAAATATGAAATTATTTTTGTTCCAGTTTCACGGATACGGCATATCGACCGGGGCCGGTATTGAACAGCCCGGTATATACCGCTCCAAGGCCCAATGAAAACAGTGTCAGCGTTCTGTAGTCCATTTTATAAAAATTAATAAAATACAAACCACAAATTACAATCATGCAAGTACATGATATTCTGAATAAATAACCGGTCAACAGGCTTAAACCTGCCAGCGTTTCAATTATAGAAATAACCAAACCCAATATCTCTGCGGGTATGCCGATGTTCAGGTGATTGATGTAGGTACCGAAGCCTTTCCATTGGGCAGCGCCACCAAACAACCGTGGTAGTGAATGGATCAACAGGACGGCTGCGAGTCCGATACGCATTATCAACAAGCCAAAACTAATTCTGCGTTCCTGCGAACTGAATAACATATGGGCCTCCAGTTTAAAGATTGAAGCGTGCCCTGCAGCAAGCTGCAGGGAATCTTCCCCGAAAGGAATTCTATCTATTTTCTGATTCGCTCGCCAACCCCGCAGCAAGCTGCGGGGAATGCGCTCACTATCGCGGTTCATTCTGCAGCTGATTTCAAAAACCAGTCTGGAATATCTATCTCAATCTTGAATTATAAATCAATATCAATAATTATTTTAGACAGGATTTACAGTATTGACTGGATATTACATTAGAGCCCCGCCGTCCGGACGGCGGTGAGAATATCCAATTGCCTTCGGCAAAAAAATACCGTTCTTGGAATCAGTGCACGAAGCCAAAATGACGTCATTTCCGCTGAAAGCGGGGTACCTGTTCAGCCTTTGATCCGGAAAGGCTGAATGCAAAAAAATAATCCCCTAAATCTTGTGAATCCTGCCAAAAAAACCCTTACAAATGGGCAATAAAATCCCAGATGACTCTGTGGACTTGTTCCGCTCCTTCGCCGCGTAAAATTCCATGGCGGTCAAAATTAAACAGCATATACGATTTTTGGGGTGACCCCAGACGCTCAAAAATTATTTCAGACCCCTTGGGCGACACCACCGGATCCTGATAGGCCTGGATGATCAGTGCCGGTATACTGATATCCGGCAACCTCGGCTCAACGGCATCCATCAGTCGTTCGAGTTCTCTCAACCCTGAAATAGGGTTGCGCAGATAGTTAATATGAGGGTTTTCAGGGTGGTTTTCGACGAACTGTTTTCTGGCATCATCAAAATGTACCCTGCCCATCAGGCGGTTCCAGACATCAACGGCTGGAACAAGTTTGGTCGATATATACTGTAATTTTAACGGTGTGCTCACTGCAATAACACCAGCCAAACCCTCAATTCTGGCGGCGAGATCGAGTGCCAGCCCGGCACCGTTTGAAAATCCGCCGACCACGACTCTCTTGCACAGGTTTTGAACAATGGCGTATCCAACCTCAACCGAGTGCAACCATTCTCGATAGGACCTTTTGGCCAAATCATCCGGTGA
>JASFTQ010000407.1:0-3969 GCA_050053515.1 Desulfobacterales bacterium
CCGATGAGGAATTATGGGCGGTCAGGCGGCACCTGAAGCGGAAATTAGTCTTTTATATGCGGGAAAGAGCGAGAGAGCAGTGGCTTCATCATCAAGTCCATCCTGTTCAGGTCGTCGCTTCCGGAGCTCTTTTGGACCCCTATGCCCTGACCTTGGGTTTTGCGCGGCGTTTTGCGACATACAAGCGGGCGGATTTGATCTTAAGGGATATGGATCGCCTGCTGGAACTTGTCAATCAACCCAATCGACCGGTGCAAATCATCTTTGCGGGCAAAGCGCATCCAGCTGACAAACCCGGCAAACTTCTGATTCAAAAAGTGTACCGTACGGTGAAACAAGCGGATAACGGTGGCAGGTTGGTCTTCCTGGAGGATTACGATATGAATCTGGCCCGGTATCTTGTGCAAGGGGTGGATGTATGGGTGAACACGCCCCGCCGTCCCAACGAGGCATCCGGCACCTCCGGTCAAAAGGCTGCCTTGAATGGCGTATTAAACTTTTCCATCCTCGACGGTTGGTGGCGAGAGGGGTATAACGGTCAGAATGGTTGGGCCATTGGGGATGAGACCGATTATGGGGATCCTGACTTGCAGGATCAAAAAGACGCAGAAAGCTTATATGATGTCCTTGAGAACGAGATCATCCCTCTTTATTACCAGCGTTCCGCGGGAAACCTGCCCACGGAATGGATCTCCCGGACGAAAGAATCCATTCGGACACTGGCACCGGCGTTCAGCATGCGGCGGATGGTGAAGGAATACGCCCTGGAGATGTATTTTGATCTTATGGAAGGAAACGGGTAAATTTAGGTTGTATAGGGAGACACAAGGTGGTTGATAGCCCGGTTATCAACTGCCTTCTGTATTATTAACGGAGGTGGGATATGGATTCCTTTTTTACCTTTCAGGTAACACCACAGGCGTTATGGATCGCCATTTTGATCTTTGCGTTGCGGGTCTTTGAAATGAGCTTGGATACCCTCCGGGTTTTGTTCACATTCCGGGGGAAGAAAGTCCAGGTGTGGTTGATCGGTTTTACCCGTTCCGTGATTTTTGTGATGACCATTGCGTTTGTCCTTGCCAATGTGGAGAACCTGTTTAATGTGGTTGCTTACGCTGGGGGATTTGCCACTGGGAATATCTTAGGTATGTGGCTGGAAGAGCGGTTGGCTCTTGGGTTTGTGGAATTGCGGATCGTCAGCCCTCGCCGCGGGCAAGCGATCATGGAATATTTGCGCGAGCAGGATTTCGCGGTGACAGAATTTCTGGCGCGGGGGAAGGACGGCATGGTCAGTGTGCTGGGGTGCACCGTGCGGAGGAAGTATGCCTCGAAGGTGGAGACAAGCGTGCGCGAGATAGATGAGGAAGCCTTCGTAACCGCGGAGGATGTGCGCTCCGTTCAGCGCGGGTTCTGGCGGGCTTGATATTTCGAATCAATCTTACTGGTTTTGCCTGGTTTAATGTTCTTTTTCCCTCTGCCATCTTGGATTTCATGTTTGTCCGTGGAAGATATTGTTTATATTGACGAATCTGGAAAAACGATTGGGATAAATGCAGGAAGGCTATGAGGAAAAGAAGGGGGTTTATTTTTGGGGGATTTCATTCGGACACGGGGGAGAAAATATTCAAGAACCATGGAAACATACCAGCAGTGATTGCTACCTCCGCCTCCATTTTGACTCAGAAATTTGATTGATCTGGAGAGTAATCCTTTCCCCCTAACTTTAAGATTAATCGTTCAATATTTATTGACAAACTAAAGCTGAATATGTTACGATATTTACTGTATGAAAGTCATTTTTACTCTATGAAAACGCAGTAAAGGGGAAAACATGAGCAGCGTTTTAATCAATCCATTGGAGAGTATTATAGAAAGTGGGGTAATCGGGATCATGCGCGCAGATAGTTCAGAGCAGTTATTAAAAGCTGCTGATGCGCTGAAGGCAGGGGGTGTGATCGCTATTGAGGTCACAATGACAACTCCGGGGGCATTGGAGGTCATCAATAAAGCCACGACTAAATATGGGGACGAAATACTGTTTGGCGTTGGATCTGTTTTGGATCCAGAAACAGCCCGGAGCGCTATTTTATCTGGCGCGCAATTTGTGGTATGTCCCACATTGAATTTGGACACCATTGAGATATGTAAACGATATTCAGTGCCTGTTGTGCCCGGCGCATATACTCCTTCAGAAATCCTGACTGCTTGGGAAGCAGGAGCGGATATGGTGAAGATATTCCCAGCCAGTATTGGGGGTCCATCATTGATTAAGGCGGTGAAAGCTCCTCTTCCCCAAATTGAAGTAGTGCCGGTCGGAGGTGTAAATTTAAATACGGCAGCTGATTATATTCGTGCTGGAGCCAGCGCTTTAGGCGTAGGTAGTTCTTTGATTAATAAGAAAGCTCTGGAAGCCCAAGATTATAAAAAGATAACTGAGAATGCTCGCCTATTTCAAGAAGAGGTTAGAAAAGGCCGAAAGCAGTAGGTTGGCTTCTGAGATATTCAAGTATTTAGATAATTAAACCCAACCTTCAAGGATCAATCGATAAACAAAGAAAGGAGGTTAGCCGCACTAATAATCATCATATTCGCCAGAATTAAAAATAAATCAAAAATCAATATGAAGTGACAACGTATTTCCCCCAGTGAAGTGAATTCAATAAAAGAAGGGTTATGGCAGACTCCAAAACTTCTCCATCTAATCGTTACAATGTCCGGGTGATTAATAGGGCTGTGAGCATATTAAGGTTACTCTCCGATGGAAAGCCAAGAACGTTAATGGCAATAAGCCATGAGCTGAACTTAAGCAGCAGTACAGCATACCGTTTACTTTCGTCTTTATCGTCTCACAGGCTGATCCAGCTGGAAGAATCTACCGGGAATTATCGTTTGGGGATCGCTTGTTTAGAGTTGTCATATGCTTATCATTCAAAAAATGAGGTTCGCAGGGTGGCGATGCCGGAATTGGAAAAATTACGGGATACCACCAAAGAAACCGTTCATCTAGCAGTTTTAGATGAAATCGAGATCATCTATTTGGAAAAACTGGAAGGTTTATTTGCCATTGGGATCATGTCTTCACGCGTTGGCAAACGTGCCCCTGCATATTGTACTGGGATAGGAAAAGCCCTCATCGCTTATGAAGACTCAGAGCTCATCAGAATTCATTTCAGGGAGGGTAACCTAAAGATTTTTACAGAGAATACCATTGCAGATTTGGATCGATTATTAGAGCATCTCCAGAAAGTTCGCCAGAGGGGGTATGCGGTTGATGTTGGCGAACACGAGAGTGAGGTTCGCTGTATCGCTGCACCGATATTTGATCAGAATGGAAAGGCGATAGCAGCGATCAGTGTATCAGGGCCTAAAAAAAGAATGGACCCCGTTGAAAGGAATGAAAAGTTGATAGAAAAAACAATGGAAACGGCAAATACAATATCCGCCAAGCTCGGCTATAACGCTGATCAAAGGTGAATATTTAAGGAGAGTATGATGCGGAAAATAATCAAATCAAGGGAAAAAATTCCTTCTCCTGAAATAATGCAAGGTTTTCGGGATTTGTTACAGTTTTACAGCCCTTCCTGTGTGGTGGCAGATGCTCAGGAACGTGCTGGCGTGATGGGCAGTTACCTAAAACCCATAGACCCGGCCACTCGTTTTGCTGGTCAAGCACTCACAGTCCGTCTGGAGCCTGGAAACCAGGTGGATTGTTTGGATGCCCTCTCTGTAGCCCAAGATGGCGATGTCGTCGTTGTTGATGCAGCAGGTGAAACGGAAACTTCAATATGGGGTGGGCTTATGTCTGGTTTGTGCCAGATGAAAGGCGTGGTTGGTGCTGTAGTGGATGGGGCGATCCGAGATGTAGATGAAACGCGCGATTTGGGTTTCTATGTTCTTTCTAAAGCAATTGTCCCTCGATCTACTCATACGCCTGTTTCGGGGCGAATGGAACCAATCGAAATCAATGTA
>JASFTQ010000408.1:0-3951 GCA_050053515.1 Desulfobacterales bacterium
TTCCCAGTCGGGTTGCTTCTGCCTTGGGAATTATTTTAGCTTGATACATACCCAGAGCCGTGAGGAAGGGTGTGTGAGGTTCTTCTAGTTTGATGAGTAAAACATGATTGTTAATAGGTTGCAAACCCTCGATTCTGTCACTTTTGTGTTTTTTGTAATCTTGTGCGCCCCTGATTTTGAGCAAATGGGGTATAATATCCGGGGGTGGATCTACCCGGAGAAGTCGGCGGATGGAAAAGACGACGTCTTCTACAGTGACCGGCTGACCGGTATGAAACTGGGCATCCCTGCGGAGCGTGAATCGGTAAGTTTTTCCCTGATTTTCCAACTGCCAGGTCTCGGCCAGAGCAGGCCTAACCATGAGATAGGGACCGAATTGAACCAAACCATCAAATATCTGCTGAACAACTGCTACTCCAAATTGATCCTTGATATAATGAGGATCAAGGGAAGAGGGATTCCCCATTAGGGGAAACCGATATACGCCTCCGGAACGAGAGGTATCCAATGATGAACTATCTTTTTTTTCTTGTTGTTTGGCTTCACTCGGCAATAATACAAGACCGCTAAAAATTATACAGAATAAAAAGTGATACGTGCGTCGAGGGAGATTCATATTGACTCCACAGTAGATTTTGTATGTATATAATAATTTATAGGGCGGTAAAGATAAATGGATAGAAGCATACACTGTACTCAGGTTTGGGCCACCTGATACTTTTGTAGAGAGATGTTAGATTTACCATATTTACTCGGTTAATGCAAATTTCATCGTTTTTTAAGGTCGGGGAAAGTGAAGGAAGGCCATATACGGTAAACAGCGGCATCTAATGAAAAAAGCACAGACCGATCGATCCGTGCTTTTTCCCTTGTCTTGATGGACGAAAACTATTTTGATAGTTTGTCTAAGGTCCCGGCCCACCAAATGCTAAAACCGGTAGTGCATAACCCGCTATCAAAACACCGATCACGAACAGCTGAATCATCACTTTTTTCATTTTTACCTCCTTTTTGCCTCTTGTTAATTCAATGTTGATGTATTAAAAAATAAGGGCCTTGACCTCTGGGTGTACGGAAGGAGCAAGGCCTGTGCCAAGAGCGGCACCTTTGATAATTAATTTGTAATACATTGTAATTATATCACTTTTTTCCGAATGACGCATCACTTTATAACGAATTGCCTATCCAAGGCCGCACAAATTAAAGTATTCCGTTCATATACGATATCGCTGGATCTCCGGACAGTGTGGAAAGCTATTCGGTGCACATGATGATGTTTAGTGCATATTATTTTGTGCAGTTGCAGCGATCGCGAAGGAACCCAAACTCAAAGAGACCGGTTCAAATCGATTGAGAAGGAGGCAGAATGACGGCAGAGGAATACTCTCATCAGGCCCGCATCATCATCGTTGACGATGATCGGGGAACAAGGGAAGCGCTGGAAGAGATTCTTGAGGATATTTACGATGTAACTTCCGTTGAGGACGGTCGCAAGGCTTTGGCAAGAGTCAAAAAAGAGGCTTTTGATTTGGTTCTCTTGGACCTGGTTATGCCGGGAATGGACGGGATCCAAACCCTGAAGGGCATCAAGGCCCACGATAGATCAATTGACGTCGTCATGGTCTCTGCCACGGATCGAGCCCGTGAAGCAACGGCCTCCATTAAATCCGGTGCGTATGACTATATCACAAAACCATTTGATCCGGAGGATATCTTAACCACCATTGAACGGGTGATGCACAAGCGATCCTTGGAACAGGAGGTTCGATTTCTGCGCTCCGAAGTGGCATTTAAGTCCGAAGAGAATAAAATCATCGGCAAATCCGCTGCGATGAAGACCGTTTTTTCGCTGATCAAAAAGGTGGCGAAGACCTCCAGTAACATATTAATCGAGGGCGAAAGCGGAACCGGCAAAGAGCTGGTTGCCCGAGCCATCCATCATCAAAGCCAACGCGCCCGCAAACCGTTTGTGGCGATCAACTGTGCTGCCATTCCTCCGGAACTCATCGAAAGTGAGCTGTTTGGACACGAAAAAGGTGCTTTTACCGGTGCGTCCGATCGTGCAATTGGCAAATTGGAACATGCCCATGGGGGAACCGTTTTTTTAGACGAGGTGGCCAATTTAAAAATAGAACTGCAGGCCAAGCTGCTGCGCTTTCTTCAAGAACGCGAATTTACGCGTGTGGGAAGCCACCGGGCCATTAAGGTGGATGTGAGAATGATTGCGGCTTCGAATATACCGTTAAAAGAGATGGTGCACAAAAAAAATTTTCGAGAAGATCTTTATTTTCGGCTCAACGTCATACCGATCGATCTTGCACCCTTGCGTCGGCGCAAGGGCGATATTCCACTTTTGGCCAATTTTTTTCTGGACAGATTCAATCGCCGATTAAACCAGAGCATTGAAGGATTTACCACCGAGGCGATGGCGATATTGGAGACTTATCCGTGGCCCGGCAATATTCGCGAGTTGGAAAATCTCATTGAAAGGCTTGTGGTGTTGCGCTCCCATGAACGCTGGATTGATGTAAGGGATCTGCCGTTTGAGCTTCTGCTCGAAGATCGGTCCAAAAAAGAGGGCGCCCGGGATGAGGAAGGACTCTTACGAGCCAGACATATTTTCGAGCGCCGCTATATTCTCAGAGCCTTGCATATCTGTGAATGGAATCAGGCCAAAGCAGCCCGGATGCTTAGAATTCACCGAAACACTTTGATCCATAAAATCAAATCACTGGATATCAAGATCGAACCTGAAAAATAAAGGGGCAGAATTTACTAACATTAACAGGCCATTACCCAGCAATACCCACCCATCGATTTACCGCAATAACCGACAAGGTTGCACGAAAAGATATGCAGCCCCTGCGCAAATTGAGCACCGGCATCGCCGCAATCTCCTGCAAGATGCTTTAAAATCAACAACTTTGTCTGTGGCATAACAATTGCTTTAAAGCCTGTGTAGTAGGCCGGCCAAGCCTTTAAAGCTCCAGCACAATTTTTCCATTCATCGGGGACACGATACAACTGCAACTTCAGATACTTGATCTTCCGCCGGGAAATTACGTCCGCTTGAGCGTATCCGGTAATGGCTGTGGTATCCCGCCTCAAATGCTGGATCGTATCTATGAACCTTTTTTCACCACCAAGCCAAAAGGGCAGGGCGCCGGGTTGGGTTTATCCATGGTCTATGCGATCGTCAAGCATCACAATGGTTACCTTGAATGTACCAGCAAAGAAGGCAAAGGCACGACATTTAATATTTACCTTCCGGCACTCAATATTGCTCAGGCGGGGTGTCAAAACTGACGGCGATAATTACCGGAAAGAAAATGAAAGACACTAAGACTGTTTTACTCATAGATGACGAAGCTCATATTTTAGAGCTTGGACAGCAATTTCTGCACCGTTCCGGTTACTCAGTCATCACCGCCGGCAACTGCGAAGAGGGAATGACCCGGTTTTTAATATATGATGTTGATCTTATCATATTGGATCTGGGTCTGCCAAAAACTGATGGAATGCAGTGTTTGGAACAACTTTTAACCGCCGATCGTAACGCCAATATTATCATCGTAAGTGGCAATCCGTCAGACGGCCGGATTCAGGAAGCCATCAAAATAGGTGCAAAAGCTTTTTTGGCAAAACCTTTCGGGCTGGCTGAATTGCAAGCGGCTGTCAGTAAATTGTTAGACCAATGCTGAGCAGGAAAACCGTCTGAAGCCACATCCCTCTTACTCTCCCGATATTCCATACTTCCATCATTCCAGATTCCGAAGAACGATTCTGCCCGCACGCCCGTCAGCCGGGACAACTCTTGCTCACTTGGGTAATTGTTTCTGGATAGATGTGATAGCTCATATTATTCAAAAGCCTCTTGCAAACCGCCTCTGCTTAATCGATCATATCTTTCAAAATTTTTTTAAACATACTCCCGGGCCGCAAGACGAGAAG
>JASFTQ010000409.1:0-3933 GCA_050053515.1 Desulfobacterales bacterium
ATACAAAAAATTACTGAGGTGTTTATCGAGTGAAACCGACTGCTCTAAATCAATTAATAATAGCAATCAAAGGGGCAGGGGAGATGGCCAGCGCCATTGCCTGGCGGCTTTTCTCAGCGCATTGCCATCACATATTCATGATGGAGGTTGATAAACCCCTGGCCGTCCGGCGAGAGGTTTCCTTTTGTGAAGCGGTGTATGAGGGCCATAAAACGGTGGAAGATGTTGAGGCCCTGAGGGTTCGGGACGATGGGGAACTTCAGGGCGCCTGGACAAATAAAAAGATAGCCGTGATGGTGGATCCGCACTGGCGCATATTAAAAAGGATTCGGCCGGATGTGGTCGTAGATGCCATTTTGGCTAAAAAGAATTTAGGCACCCACCTTGCGGAAGCCGATCTGGTTATTGGGCTGGGACCGGGTTTTACTGCCGGCAAAGATGTCCATATGGTCATCGAAACCAACAGGGGGCATAACCTGGGACGGATCATCACCACCGGCGGTGCCGAACCCAACACCGGTATTCCGGGCAGCATCGGTGGCCAAGGCATCAAACGCGTCTTGTGGGCACCGGCCAAAGGGGTATTCAAGGCCTTGCGTTCAATTGGAGACCTGGTGAAATCCGGTGAGGTTATCGGATCTGTTGGGGGAAAGGAAATCAGGGCTCAAATCGATGGTGCCTTGCGGGGACTTATCCGTACCGGCACCCATGTCCCCTCCGGACTGAAACTTGGCGACATTGATCCCAGGGCACAGCGGCAGTTTTGTTACACCATATCCGATAAAGCCAGGGCCGTTTCCGGATCGGTACTGGAAGCTATTCTCAGAATTTATAACCCTCATTGAGTTAAACCTCAATTTGTAATTTTTATTCGGCAGAGGCCGTATTACGAATCCGCTGAATTTGAGTGTGGTGCAAGTCATGACGTCTTTGAAGGAAGGACTGCGGCTGACGGGCGGCGGGGTGGTCAGCATTGTGGGAGCCGGCGGTAAGACCAGCCTGATGTTCAGAATTGCCAGGGAGCTCTCCCGGGCCGGTGAGTCGGTTCTGACAACGACGACCACCAAGATACTCATGCCCGCAAAGCACCAGTCTCCAAGAGTCATCATCTCCAATTCTTTGGAAGAGATTCTGATCAAATCGGGGGTGGTTATAAAAGAGGCGCCTCATATTACGGCTGCTTCTGAGGTTCTGACGCCAATGTTTGACGGTCATTCGCGTGAAGCCAAGATGGCAAAACGCCGGAAACTCATCGGGTTTGAACCTGAATTCATAGATGACCTCCATAAGGCTGGTGTTTTCCGGTGGATTCTGGTAGAAGCCGACGGGGCGGCCGGCAGGCCTCTGAAAGCGCCCGATCTCCACGAACCCGTCATCCCTGAATCTACCGCAAAGATTATCGGTGTGATCGGTCTGGACGGGATGGCAAAACCCCTCAATGAAAAATGGGTATTCAGACCCCGTCGATTCGGCGAAATTACCGGACTTCGCCACAATGAAATCATCACTGAGATCGACTGTGTAAGCGCCATTTTACATGAAAACGGGATTATGAAAGGCGCCCCTGTTGGTGCTGTCCGTATGATTCTCCTCAACAAAGCCGATCATCCCGAGCGATTGGCTGTCGCCAGAAAAATCGTCAGTTTACTGGAGAAGAAAAAAGATACCGGCTTGCAAAGAATCATCATCGGCCAGGTGCTGCATGAGCCGGCGGTGATAGAATATTGTGATCTCCGCAAATGAGAGGTGACCCCATTTTGGCAGAATTCAACCGACCAACTGATACAGACAAAAGCGACCTTTTCAATGCAGATGACTTCCGCTCCCATCTCAAACCGCTGCTGGTGTTGACATCGATATTTTTTGTCAACTTTACCGCCAGGATTATCTACGCGCCGTTAATGCCCGAAATTGAAAGAGACCTGAACATCTCCCATGGTGAAGCGGGATCCCTTTTTCTATTAATTTCAATCGGATATTTCATTTCTCTATTGTGTTCCGGGTGGTTTGCCGCCAGACTTACCCATCGCATAACAATAATCTTCTCTTCGATAGTCTTGGGACTGGCATTGATTGGAACAGCGTTTAGCAACAACCTCTGGGCCATACGTTTGAACCTGCTCATATTGGGCATGGCCGCCGGGCTTTATTTGCCCTCCGGGATTGCAACGCTCATGGCATCCATTCACGTCCGCTACCTGGGCAAGGCCGTCGCTGTCCATGAACTGGCACCGATTTTAGGCTTCGCGACCTCACCGTTGCTGTCAGAGTTGGTGTTGCTGTGGTTTTCATGGCAGACCGGTGTCGTATTACTCGGTATTACGGCCTTGCTGATGGGATTGGTGTTTACGCGTTTTGGCCGGGGGGGTGATTTTCCCGGGGTGGCTCCGAGTATCGATGCATTTAAACCATTTTGGGGTGAATCCGAGTTCTGGTTGATGCTGCTCCTTTTTGGGCTGGGCATCAGTGCTTCTCTGGGCGTGTACACCATGCTGCCCTTATACCTCATCAGCCAACACGGCATCCCAAGAAGCCTGGCCAACAGCCTCGTGGCTCTTTCAAGGGTTTCCGGTATCGGTATGACTTTGGTGGGTGGATGGATCACGGATCGGATGGGTGCTAAAAAGACCTTGAGAGCTGTTTTTATGCTCACCGGAATCATGACGGTTCTGATCGGAATTACGTCCGGTCCATTGCCATTGATCGCGGTATTCTTGCAACCGATGCTGGCGGTATGCTTTTTTCCGGCGGGATTTACTGCGCTTTCTCGCATTGGTCCCTCAAATGCCAGGAATATTGCCGTTTCACTGACGGTTCCCTTTGCCTTTTTATTCGGGGGCGGGGCAGTGCCTGCCCTTATCGGATTCATGGGGGATGTCGCCTCTTTTTCCCTGGGTATTGTTTTGGTGGGTGTACTCATTCTTTCGGGTGCTTTTCTGGCCGGGTTTTTAAAATTTCAAGATACGGGAGGAGATGATGGATCTTAAAATATTCGAGGGTATGTCAGCACCTGAACTTCGAAGTTATATCGAATTCCTTTTGTGGCACTACCGGGTTGTCGATGCATTCTGGTTTATCAAGTTATCAGAACGTTTTGATCAACAAACCGCTGAGCAAATCAACGAGGAAGTTTGGGGGCGTGTGGCCGGAATGGCGGCCAAGGATCTGATCAGGCGATTTGAAATCAGAGAAAAGGGGCTTGAGGGGTTCGTTAGGACACTCAAATACTTTCCGTGGTGCATTCTGGTCGGCTATCAGATATCAGAGAAAGAAAACGAGGTAATGATTTCGGTGCCCTCCTGTCCCACCCAGGAAGCCAGAACTAAACGCGGTCTCGGAGAATATGTCTGCAAGGAGATGCATCGCAGAGAGTTCGAGACGTTTGCCCGTGAGATTGACACGCGTATCCGGGTTCAATGCCTTTTCGCGCCGCCCGATCCCCATCCGGCAGACATGCACTGTCAATGGCGGTTTTTTCTAGAAACCTGATGCTCGATTCTCGATGCTTGTTTGGGTCTGCCTGCTACCTCTGTTCGGGCTCATCGGTCTTGCGATGACAGCAAGCGGCGGGGATGCCGGATCAGCGGTTAAGCGCTGAAAGGGGGTTCACCACCAACAAGCTATACAAAAAGATTCATGCACAAAGTCAGGAGACGATATGCCGCTGGCATTTGAATCATTGAGCCATGGGACGATTGCCTTTGGCTTTTTCAACATCGAGACCGATATGCTGATCCTTGAGCAGTATTTTCTATTTGCCGATGCGTTTTGCAACCACCTTGGTAAAATACCCCAACAAATTGAAAACCGATTTTTCAAGACGGTCTGGCCGGTCTATTTCATCGCGGAGCGCGAAAACATTGGAGATCTCATGGGCGCGATTCACGGTGTTCGCTTTACTGGTTTTATCGGCAAAGTGTACACCTGTTTTCC
>JASFTQ010000410.1:0-3929 GCA_050053515.1 Desulfobacterales bacterium
TTCGTTTTATCGCCTCCATTATCTGGACTTTCCTCGCCTCAGGAGACATCTCAATTTTTTCAGTGTCACTAACTTCAATGAACAAGAGCTCTAAGAGGGGTAGACTTGTAGATGTTTCATCTGTCCCCAATATTTGAAGACCTTTTTTCACTTTATCCATAATCTGGAAATCTTCATCAGTCTCCTGAATATCAAAGTTGGACTTCAAAATATCGACCACTAAATGATATGCAACTCCCCTCCTATAGGATAGGCACTTTCCTTCCAGAAATGTCGCATCTTCGTTAGCCACAGCCTTTCTAAACTCATACAAGAGCCTTGATTTGCCCACCCCCGCTTCAGACATTATTGAAATCACTTGACCTCTCCCCGTCTTGGCCCTTTCAAAAGAATCGAATAGCAGGTCAAGTTCTCTCTCCCTTCCTATATAAGGAGTCAGACCCCGCTCGGCACTAACATCAAATCTGGTCCTTTTAGTGCTGGGAGCGAGCACTCTGTATACACTGACCGGTTCTGCTTTACCCTTGATTTCCTTCTCTCCCAGGGCTTCAAACCGGAAGAATCCCTTAGCTAGCTTAAATGTATCCTCAGTTAGATACGTGGAGCCTGATTCTGCCAGCTTCTCCATCCTTGAAGCCAGATTCACTGTATCGCCTACTGCTTTAAACTGCACTCGGAGATCATTCCCTAAGGTGCCCACCACTACCGGGCCGGTGTGAATGCCGATACGCATTTTTAGCGAAGGTATATTCTCTTTTTTCTGCTTCATCTTATCGCTGAACTTGGTCATCTCCCGGTGGATAGCATAGGCTGATCGAATCGCTCGCTGTGGAGCATCCTCCAGTGCAATGGGTGCACCAAACAGGGCCATGATTCCGTCACCGGTAAACTCATTAACCGTGCCTTCATAATCATGGACTTTGTGGATGAGAATCTCGTAAACCTGATCCATGACGGCGTATGCTTCTTCGGGGCCGAGTTTTTCTGCAAGATGGGTAAAGCCCTCCATGTCACAAAACATCACCGTGACCTGCTTGCGTTCACCTTCAATGCGATCTTTTTGAGACAGGATCTTCTCTGTGAGGCCTTTTGGAAGGTAGCGTTGAATCTTGGTTAGCTTTTCATCAAAAGACAGGTCTTTGGGTGCGGCCTCTATGGGCTTTCTTAGATTGTGACCACATTTGTTGCAGAACTTATAACTCGGAGCATTACCGCTGCCGCAATCGGGACAGATTCTTTCTAATTTGCCCCCACATTCAACACAAAAATTAGCGCCTTCTGGGTTCTCAGCCTGGCATTTTGGGCATTCCATTTTTATGCCCCCCATTAATTTTTCAGAAGGAAACAGCGGCGGTAAATATTCAGAAACTTTGGATGGTTAAATTGGAAATATCTTAATTCTGATTCAGTGTCAATTAGATGGATACCCCATATATTGTGGTTGGTTGTGTGAAAGGATTTCTGTGATATCGTGCTGATATCATCTAATCATCGGAAGTGCACATAAATTGAAATGAACGTAGGAATTTAGAAACCTTATAGTATCTGCAATTTTAAAAAGTGACAGATCTTAAATATACGTTATCTGGAGTCGTGATAAAACGCAAGTAACCCTATAAACATTTAAGCTGTCTTTATGAATTCCATTCTGACTGGCAATTTTAAGCAGCTCATTACATAACAACCTGCCGCAACCCATTGCTCTTCTAATTGGGTCAACTATTATTCTCGCTAGCGGATTTGAAGAAATGAAAGGTGCAAGGGGTCTGCATTTTTAGCGCTGCGCTTCAGCGGCACACGGTTTTTTGAGCGTCCGGCTGAAGCGAC
The DNA here is from genome assembly GCA_050053515.1 of Desulfobacterales bacterium. GTDB lineage: Bacteria > Desulfobacterota > Desulfobacteria > Desulfobacterales. The sequence goes on from JASFTQ010000410.1 coordinate 1,828, forward strand.
TTTCTGATGGGTCGTCGGCCAATCGGTGCTTCGTCACCTCACGTTGAAATGACCACGGTCTTTAAGCGGCGACTTGTCCTTCCAACCAAAAGAGTCGAGTGCAGCTTTCGCCAACTGTCTAATTGCGGTCAACTCAGGCTCATCATGACCAACAGGTTCCAAGTACATCCTCAGATACTGCTCCCCGCTGTGCTTTTCCAGATAGTCGTCGAGGGCTGCCAGGGCTTCACATTGGTGATGCTAAAGATTGGGCAGGCTTCGACCTGCACGGTAATGGTCGGCGAACTCAAGCACAAGCTCATTACCGGGGCACACAAGATCTGGGTAAAGCTAGAGCTGTTTCCGTGCGGGACGAGCCAGAGCCTGGAGTGACCATTGCAGCCTCTGGATGTGACAGGCGGTCAGTTTGTCCATATCTTTGTCAAAAACAATATAAATATTGACTAGCCAGAAATTTTTTTTGTCGACATGAAACAGGCCGAATATTATGCTTGAACAGGCCATTTTGAAGGGAAAAGGGGCGTTTAATAGGATTGGACATTCTAAAAGGCGGTATTCTTCGTCACATTATCCGTCAGCGGGATATCAGTTCTTTTCATTTCTTATTTCTTACCATACAAACCGGCCGCTAATTGCAAGGGCACCGTTTAAAGCACTGCGATAATTGATATCAGAAGAGCTTGATGATATACAAGTTTCTGAGAGAGGAAAACTCATAGGGGGATGCAGGCATATGAACATTGCAGCCAACTTGGAAAAAGCCGCTTTTTATTTTCCGGATCGCAGTGCAATTATCGATGGAGATAAGACCTTTAGCTTCAAAGAATTCAATCGCGAAGTCAATAAGGCAGCCGGGGCCCTGGCTAAAAAGGGACTCAAACCCGGCGACCATGCCGCCCTTTGCGCGCCGAATTCTTACGCCTGGCTTGCGATGTATTTCGGTGCCATCAAGGCTGGTGCCGTAGCGGTGACCTTTTCCCACCTTCTTACAAAAAATGAACTGCTTCAAATCATCGATGACTGTCAACCCAAGATTCTTTTCACCGTGGACGAAAAGCTCGATGCTGTCGAACATCTGCGACATCATTCTTATCTCGAACTTGTGGTTTGCGAAAACGGCGACATGTCTTATTCCCACTTGGTAAAAAGAGGCTCGGCAAACTTTGATGCCCTGCCGCGTCAACGGACGGATCCTGCGGCGATACTCTATACCGGAGGTACAACCGGCACTCCCAAAGGCGCCGTACTGACCCATGAAAATTTGCAGACTTCGATACATAACGTGGCCCACTACGAACGCTCTACGGAAAATGACCGGGCGCTATGTTTTTTGCCCCTTAACCATGTTTTCGCCCAGGTGCATATTATGAATTCAACAGTTTACAGTGGGGGTGGTTTGATCCTCCAGCCGGCATTTGATCTGGATAAAGCATTGGGTGCCATTCAACGCCTGCAAATTACCAAGTTTTATGCCGTACCCACCATATATATTCGGTTGCTGGAGCTTGCGGATTTGCGGGACAGATTTGGTTCGGTACGATACTGTTTTTCTGCAGCTGCCAGTATGGCGCGTGAAGTGGTTAAGGACTGGAAAGCCCGCACAGGTCTGGATATTTATGAAGCATACGGTATGACCGAAAGCGCTTCCATGGTGACCTACAACCACTATTACCGGCATGTTGTCGGTTCGGTGGGTACACCGGTCAACCTGGTTGAGGTGCAAATCAGGGATTTTAAAGGCAATGTATTGGAAACAGGCGGACAGGGAGAAATTTGCATTTGCGGTCCCAATATCACTAGGGGGTATTTAAACAATCCTACAGAGACCCGAGCGGCTTTTTGGGGGGATTGGTTTCGATCCGGTGATATCGGTGTCATCGATACGGATGGATACCTTTTTATCGTCGATCGCCTCAAGGACATGATCATTACCGGTGGTGAAAATGTATACCCGCGGGAAATCGAAGAAGTCCTGTACATGCTGCCGGAAGTTCAGGAATGTGCCGTCGTCGGTTTGCCCGACAGGGAATATGGCGAACGGGTTACCGCATTCATTGTACCCCGCAAAGGTTACGAACTCAACTCGGAGGCCCTTCGATTAG
>JASFTQ010000411.1:0-3912 GCA_050053515.1 Desulfobacterales bacterium
TCAATAAAAAAGGTTCACTCCAACAAGAACCGACATCGTGTTTTGCCTTTCTCGGCGGCAATAGCCCACTGCCCGTTGGAAACGTAGGAGCGATCAGCCTGTCGTGAAAAAAATACCCCGACACCTCTTTTAATTAAGGCGAAGACCATTTAACCGGGGAACCCGGAACGCTGAACGGATAACGGTCTATAAATTTGCCGGAATCATCTTTCCCGGATTTATGATGTCATCCGGATCAAAGGCCCTTTTGATTTGGCGCTCGAATTCCAGGTCGCATTCATTGAAAATAAAGGCGGTCTCTTTCAGCTTTTCCATCCCCACGCCGTGTTCGCCGCTGATGGTTCCCCCGGCATCGGCACAGGCCTTTAAAATTTCCGTCGATGCTTTGAGCACACGGTTGCGCTCGTCTTCATCCCGTTCATCAAACATGATAAGGGGGTGGAGATTTCCGTCTCCGGCGTGAAATACATTTCCAATGGGAAGATTGTACTTTTTGCCTATTTCAATAACCTGACTCAGCACTTCCGGTAGCTTGGTCCGGGGAACCGTCCCGTCACAGCATAAATAGCTGGGCCTTACCTGGCCGACGGAACCAAAAGCGCCTTTGCGGCCCGCCCAGAGCACGTCACGTTCTGCCTGATCTTTGGCCGACTTCACATCCCGAACATGATTCTGCTCGCAAATTTCTATAATTTTTTGGGCATTATCCTCCATTCCCTCCGGCATGCCATCGAGTTCGATGATCAGAACGCAGGCGGCATCCAAGGGATATCCTACTTTGATGGTCTCCTCCACAGCCCGCATCACGGTGTTGTCCATCATTTCCAGGGTGGCCGGGATGATACCTTCTGCGACGATGGCAGAAACCGTGTTGGCCCCGTCTTCGATAGTGTCAAATATCGCCAGCAAGGTTTTGACTGACTCAGGTGCCCGCTCAAGTTTCAGGATCGCCTTGGTTACCAGGCCGACAGTCCCTTCGCTACCCACAATAAGGGCGGTGATGTCGTAACCGGCATTATCCCGCGCCTTTCCTCCGGTAGTAATCACGGTGCCGTCGTTGAGTACCACCTCCAGACCCTGGACGTGATTTGAGGTGACGCCGTATTTGAGGCAATGCGGGCCCCCCGAATTCTCGGAGACATTGCCACCGATGGTGGATACTTTTTGACTGGCGGGATCCGGCTGATATACGAAGCCTTTCTTTAACACCTCGGTTTGCAAATCCAGGGTGATGACACCCGGCTGCACCGTTGCCGTCCGGTTGGCATAATCAATTTCCAGGATTCGGTTCATGCGGGAAAAATGAACGACGATACCGCCTTTGACGGGCACCGTACCCCCTGTCAGGTTGGTACCCGACCCCCGCCCGAGAATCGGGATCTTTTCCTTGTAAGCCAGAGCCATGATTTTTGACACTTCCTCCGTGGACTCCGGTAAAACGACCACATCCGGCTTGGCCTTATCCAGAGAAGCATCATAGCTGTAAAGCATGAGATCCATCGCAGAGCTTAAGACATTTTCCGAACCCACGATTTCTTCGAGACTGGCGATGAGTTTTTCTTTGTCCATTAGGAGAGCCTCCTAGACCAGGCGTTAAAAATTCATAATAACATTTTGTTGCCGATCCCAGACTGTTGGTTGTTCCCTAACGGGCTGTTGCCCAAACATATTTTCGCTGAGTCTAAAACGTTTTTTGATAAATCTAAAGCTTGCTCCAGGCGCTTTGAAAACTCGTCCCGCTTGACAGCGGAACTCAAACAGGTTCAAAGCGCTTTTCTTCCGCTGCGCCAAGATTTATGTCAAAAAACCTTTTAATGACCGCTCAAAAATGTTTGGGCAACAGCCCGTTAAAAGTTGATGTTACGAGTTACTGCCAGATTAAATATGCTCCGCATTTAACGTTGTAAAAGTTGTGTGTTACGTGTTAAAGTTACAGAAACTGTCAGATTAAATACTCGTAACCCGTAACATGCAACGGTCATTTAAATCAAATACGATATTTATTGCTATGAAAGAGCCACGGTTTTCAAACGCTGCAACAAATGTGCATTCAACCTTATTTCAACCTTGAACTTTGAACCCTGAACCTTTTTCATTCACATATTCTTTATCTTTTCCAACTCCCCGCCCCAGGCGGCCTCCAGGATCGGTGCCATAAACTCATCCACCAAACCGGCGTTGAGCGGAACCGGCATATTCTTTAGCTTCATTTCCAGTTGAGGATCCTTTGCGGCGGTGAGGCAGCGTTGGATATGTTCTCTCGCGACGCCCCGGACCTCGCTCAGACAGGTGGGAAACCCCACGAACTTGCTGAACTTAATCATACCCCCGGCCACTGCCAGCCCCAATTCACGGCCGGACAAGGTGTTCACATCTTCGTCAATGTAGCCGTATTTACTATAAATCTTGCCGATTGTCTGCAATTTATTTTCGATAGCCGGGGCAAAAAATACCGTGTAGTAAGGGTTCATCAACGCACAGGCACGGCCATGGGTGAGCACATCCACCAGAGAGAAGCTGTTGAGGTGCGGACCCGAGGTGCCGCCGATCATGATGGCGTAACCGCCCAGATCCGTGCCCAATCCCATCAGTGTTCTGGCTTCTCGGTCGGCTGGGTCTTTATTTACCCCTGTGAGACCTTTGATAAGGGCTTCGATGCCAAGTTCGGCCACCTGACGGGCTTGATCCTCGATTTCAGGAGCCGCGCCGAAATAAACTTCCAAGCAGTGGGCAATTCCATCGAAACCGCCGTCCAGAGTCAGGCTCATCGGCTGAGATGTCGTCACATCATAATCGAAAACACAACGTGGCGGGACAATAGCCTCGTCCACAATCAGTTTCTTCTGACCGATCACGGGATCCGTGATGTTGGAATACTTGGTCAAATGGGCGCCCGAGCTGGCAGCCATCATAATGGCTATTACGGGCATAATTGTGCGGCCCGATTCTTCACACACTTTGGTCACTTGTCCAACACCGAAAAACGGATCGATTTCGGGCTGGATATCGCCTAAGGAAGCCAGTGTGGCGGCTGCTTTGGTGGCGTCGATACCGGAACCGCCGTCTCCAACTACCAATACGTCCGGCTTTTTGTGCACGATATGGCTGTGGATACGGTAGACATCCACAAATGGTGCATTGGGTGCCGCAGATCTGACAACGTCTACCACATTTACACCGGCTTTATCCAGTGATTTTAAAATTCGGTCTTTGATTGGCTGAAACCATTCTTCTTCAATGGGCCCGACAAACATGGCGCTGTTACCGAGTTCAGCGGCGAATCTTCCGGGCGCTTCATCCAAAACGCCGCTGCCGAATGCATATGCATCCCCTTTAAATTCTTTCAACAACGCCGACGCCTTCGTTATTAAGTCTGACATATCGATTCTCCCTCCATATTTTTAAGATATATACAATAAATACATTGAAATTTAGTGTTGTGTCACAGGAATAAGTTTAAAAAGTCTTGCAGCGGTTTGAAAGCCTTTTGCTCACGCCGGCGAGCATTTTGGGGACGCCGGCTTTGCCGGGCTAAATGAAAAGAACTCGACCTCGCTTACGCTCGGGACTCAGACAGCTTTTGATTTTTGATCCCGCTCTAGCGGGACTGCAGCCGGCGTCTTTATCCTCCCGCCGCGGCGGGACTCAATAGCGTTCACAAAAACCTTTCAAACCTTGTGCTCCACTTTGTAACTTGCTTGTGGGACACAGCATTAGAAATGGTTTCAAAATCTCAGATTAAGTTCAAGGGCAAGGCACAGGCCGATGAAAAAGCGCAGCATACACTGTAGTATGTGAGCATTTTGAAGAGGACTGTAACGCAGCCATTGGGCTTTAGATGGGGTTTTGTAACCATTTCTACTCGAATTCTCTAATGGCATCGATGGATACCCCCATCGAGCAATCCGTGTC
>JASFTQ010000412.1:0-3908 GCA_050053515.1 Desulfobacterales bacterium
AATTTTCAGATTTTCTTCCTTTCCGCAGCCGCCCGTTTGGATGGGATACATAAGGATTGGCGTCTCTCCAGAAGGCATTGTTGATTTCCCGGTACTTGTCAAATACGATGATCCTGTTATTATATGTGTCGGTGATCATCAATTGATCCTTGACGATATCAATTTGATGCACGCCTCTGGATAAGCCGTATATGACGACTTCACAATCCTGCACCGCATGATTGAAGATCTTAAAGCGAATGATTCTTCCGTGCCAGCCTGTTTTGTGAAAGGCATACCACACGTCGTTGTCCTTGGTGATGCCGTAAAAGCCTTTGTAATCAAATAACTGAAAAATTTTTCCATGATCATACAGCAGCAAACCGCGGGAGCTTGTTGCCACCAGCAACATACTTTTTGAAACAGGGCCTTTTTGGTTGTATTCATCAAAAGGCAATTGGGAGGGCACCGGCTCCTTGTTCTCGATTTTTCCCATCAGCCGGCCATACTTCATGGAGTCGTCCCAGCTGTCGTATTTTTCTTGTATCTTTCGATATATCGGTTTGATTAAATTTTTTACCATCGCAACCTTCATCTTTTCAATGCCTCACCGACCCGGCACGGCAGTCGGCCTTTGACAGAGAGGCGAACAAATGTGAAAGGTTCCTTTTTGTGTCCAAGCTGCCGAAGGCATAGTCCAGTTTTTGTATTTCCAAATCGGTAAAGTGATCTTTTTTATAATTCCGGAATTGATTATCATCTAAAATTTCATCCAGCACGGCGCTGGTTTTCGCGACCCTGACCAATGGTATTGTGTTCAGATATGCATGCCATTCAGGGACATAGCATTTTCTTGGAATACAACAAATTGTAGGTCGATGCTGCCTTACGGCGACCGTCAGGGCGTCGATGGAAAAGGCTATGACGAGGTCGGCCTTAAGAATCGATTGTCCCAGAGATTCCAGGGGATCGGTAATTTCGACGTTCTGAAGAGAAGACCACATTTTTTTTTGTTCCGAGCGAAATGCCGGATGGAGCCGCATATGGTATAATGGGATGCTTTTTAAATGCGCCGAATATCTTAACATATCGATGTATAGTTGCTGGATCCATATTGGGCCGTTGCCCGCCAGGATCAATACGGGGTAGGCGGCAATAATCTGCCTTGATCGATAGGTGGCGTCCTTGACCGTTTGCAGCGACTGGCCCACGTAAAACAACCGATGCGCCGCTATGCCCTCGGATCTTAGCGCCTTTCCTTCACGTTTGCTGGAACATGCCATGTAAAAACATGTCGGCACATACCGTTTTGGATCAATTAAAATACCATGCTGGATAAGCAATGTCGTTTTGCCCAGTCGATTTAAAGAATCTGCCAGCATCAGTTCTTTGCTGGCCTCATCAACATCAAAAATGTACAAAGCATTCGGATGGGCCAGCGACAGCTCATGGGCTTTTTTTAGCGCCCAGCAGTGGTATATTATCGATGCATATAAGTAGTTGATGATCGCAACAACAGCGTTTAGCCTCGATGGTAATGCATAAGAGCCAAAGAAGGATAGAAGTCCGGCAGTAAATTTACTGCCGTCGCCGCATAAAAATTTTATACAACCCCATAGCGCTCTTCTCCCCGGTATTTCGGGCTTTAGAAACATCGGGGCACGATCCTTTTTTACCCGTTGATAAATCTTTTTTATCTGACTCGTAAAAAGATAATACATCCGGTACTTGTTATTTTTTAAAGATTTTGGGATAACATCGATAAAACGGTCAACACCGCCGGCAGAATTCAAAAATATAAATTGGATGTGATCTGACTTCTCGACCGGGTGATAGGATGACCGGGTGATCAGCCGAAACAGGATCGGAACCAAGCAATATTTTAATAGGGTCACGCAAAAGGTCAGAACATTCAGGCAAATCGACGCTATCAATTCCCCCGGTTCAGCCCCGTTGGTATTTCTTAGGGGTTGCCCCCCTTTTTTATCGATGGGGTGATTATCTATTACCCTTTGTGCCAGGTAATAGACGATTTTATCATGCGATTGCTCGGATAACTGCAGGAGATCTTCAAGGCCTGCTTCTGCATACAGCTGTCTCAAGGTCCGGTAGATCTCATCCTTCCATTCACTCAGCAACATACACATTTCCAGTCATCTTATTTCTGGGACACAATACTCAATTGACGCCGCAGGTTTTTAATAATGCCCGAGCTGAACCAGGGCATCGGATAGGCGCGAGTTACGTACAACCACACCGCCACAAACAAAAAAGCATAGGATATCAAGGTTGATTGAGCGGCACCGACGGTTCCGTTGATGCCGATCAGCAAATAATTCCCGGTCAGATTAACGACGGCTGTGACTCCTGTCAGCAGTCCCAAAATATTTGTCTTCCCCAGGTGGACAAGATAAGGAAAGATCATGAAGTACATACCCTGTATCGCCAGCCCGAGAGACACCCAGACCACATACACTTTGGCGGAACGGTAGGACGGATCGATTACATGATCAATGAGCACATAGGATAGGGCGGTCATAAATAAGGCCAGCAAGATTATTCCGCAATTATAGTAATAGGTGTAGCGGACGATATTTTTCTTTTGGGCGATGTTGATGTCGGCAAATTGCCGATGTATCCACGGGGACCAGACCTTATTGAATGACTCGGTTACGAGGAAGACGAGCGAGCCGAACGTGTAGCCGATTGAATACAACCCAACCTGGGTTTTGTCCTGCATCACATCGATGAATAGACGATCGCTCAAACGAATAACGATGCCGCCCAGGGCATGGGGTACCAGGGGCAGGGATATCCTTAAAATTTCTTTTATGCGGCGGACATCATAATTTAAAGTGAAATAACCGCTGTAGACCAAGTGCAATAAACTTATTGCCGAAAATATCAAGCCGGCACTCAATCTTCCCCAGGCCAAGGCACTCCATCCAAAACCGGCCAATAAAATGAGACCGAGTGCGGTGAGAATGTTAAAAAGCGTAAAAGCGATTTCATATACACCATACGTTTTAGCGCGGTTCCGATTCCGTAAAACGGTTAAATTGAACTGGTTGACCATGTTTGAGAAGCTGATAAAGGGTATGGCATAAATCCATAATTTCGGCAGACCCAAAAAATTTAATCCAAACGCAAAAACAAGAGATACGGCAACAATGAGCAGGGTAAATGTGGCAGAGATAAAGATCAGCAGGTTACCGATGAGTTTTGCAATTTGATCCTTATCCGACCGGTAATAATTGCGGGTGATGTTGATCGGCGAATTCATGCCGACCAGCGGAATGGCAAATGTGATGCAAGCCTGAAAGATCGACCACATGCCGAATTCTTCAGGGGCAAGGTAGCGTGTGATCACCGGAAGCAACGCAAAGGGAACAGCCCGATTGAGGGTGCCCGCGACAGCGTATATGATAAATTTATTTAACATTTGATGTCATCCCAGTTTAATAACTGGTCTTGCTGAATGTCCCTGTGCGCTTTTCTCCCCAGGATGTCATCCCAATAAACCGGACTGATGCCGTGACCGGGTCGTTTAACGGTCAGATTGTTATGATTAAAGACATCACCTCTTTTGATGTTTGCGGCAGCGACGATACTTCTGCGCGCATGTAAACGGGCGCTGCCCTCCGTGGTGATATCTTTGCCCTCGGCCTTGACGAGTGTTCGGTATTTTCTCAATTTAGCTGCAAATTCCTTTAAATCCTGCTTGTCCATTGCGTGATAGTGGTCGTTGCCGGGTAGGCTTTTGTCGTGGGTAAAATGTTTTTCCAACACACAGGCGCCGAGCAACGCTGCAGCTTCCAACGCCGATATCGTTTCATCGGGAGCGACGTGATCAGAATATCCGATCAGGCACCCGGGAAATACGCGTCTTAAGACAGAGATCATGCCGAGTTGGGCCCGTTCAATGGGGG
>JASFTQ010000413.1:0-3889 GCA_050053515.1 Desulfobacterales bacterium
CAGTTCACAAATCGAAAAATTCTCTGCTGAAGCAAAAGAAGTCAGTGAGGCTTTTTGCCAGGGCGTAAACAGGGCTATGGCAGAAAAAATTCCCTGGGAATACAAACTTCTCGGTTACAAACCCGATCCGTGGTGCCTGGAAGACATCGTTCTTCTTTCGCGGATGATCGGATACCTCACCCTGGCCCAGTCTCAAGGTGAAATGGAGCGGCTTTTTATCGAGTTTGTCCAGGCCGGGGTCGATGAAGGCAGACTCAAAGAGCTTTTCCCGGGAATCCTTGGCGGACTCGATATTGACCTTGTAAAAAAAATCAGACTCCAGGAGCGCATCGTCTCACCGGTGTCTCTCTGGAGTATCGCTGCGCCGGCGATGATGGCCTCCAATAACTGGGCGATTTCAGGCAGTAAAACAGTTTCGGGAAAGCCGATGCTGGCAAACGATCCTCACCTGGAAGTAAACAGACTGCCCAATATCTGGTATGAAATGGTGCTCAATACAAAGGACCGATATGCGATGGGAGCAACCATGCCCGGGGTTCCGGCCCTTCTCATCGGCCGAAATCCAGACCTTGCCTGGAGCGCAACCTATACATTCATGGACGGCACCGATTCCTGGATCGAAAAATGCAAAGACGGCAAATATCTGCGTGAACCCGACCAATGGATACCCTTTAGCCAAAGGGAGGAAATCATCAAAAGAAAGAAAAAAGAGCCGGTGCGGGTGGTCTTTTATGAAAACCGGCACGGGGTTCTGGAAGGTGACCCCCAAACGGACGGATACTACCTCACGACCGCATGGGCGCCGGCCTTTTCAGGGGCTGCCAGTTTTAACGCCAGTGTCAAAATGTGGGAGGCCGAAACCGTCACGGAGGGGATGGATCTTCTCGGCCGCATAGAGACAAGCTGGAATTGGGTTCTGGCAGATAAAAAAGGAAACATCGGCTACCAGATGTCGGGCCTGATGCCCAAGCGGCGGCAAGGGATCAGCGGCTTTGTGCCTTTGCCCGGCTGGGAAGAGAAAAACGACTGGCAGGGATTTGAAAAGCCCGAAGATCTGCCGCGATGCCTTAATCCTGAATGCGGTTATTTTGTAACGGCCAACCAGAACCTCAATGAATACGGCAAGGTCGATCCCATAAATGCTGAAATGGGACCCTACCGTTCGGACCGCATCGGCAAACAACTTTCCCAAGAAAATGAATTAACCCGTGAACGTATATATAAATTGCAATTCGATGTATTCTCAACCCAGGCTGAAGCCTTCATGGAAATTCTGGCCCCCCTGTTGCCGGATACGCCGCCGGCCAAAGTGCTCGCCGACTGGAATATGGAATATTCTGCTGATTCGGAAGGGGCCTATCTTTTTGATCGCTTTTACAAAGCGCTTTATCTGGAAGTTTTCGGCAAACACGGCTTCGGCAATGCAGCTGTCGAGCATCTTGCTGAACATACCGCAATATTCAGCGATTTTTATTTACATTTCGACAGAATACTTTTGTCTGAAAATTCCTTATGGTTCGGCGGCAGGACAAGAAAAGAACTCTATTTACAGGCGGCTGAAAAGGCTTTGACGGCTAAGCCCCAAAAATGGGGCAATGTCCAAAAGGTCATTTTAAAAAATATCTTCTTTGACGGCAGGCTCCCAAAATTTTTGGGATTCGACCGCGGACCGGTCACTCTCATCGGAAGTCCCGCTACACCGCACCAGGGCCAGATTTTCGAAAGTGCCGGCCGACAAACCAGTTTTGCGCCGTCATTCAGAATGGTTATAGATTTTTCCACAGACGCCGTCTATACAAATATGGCGGGGGGGCCTTCCGACCGCAGATTTTCAAAATGGTACTGCTCGGATCTGCAAAACTGGTTGGCGGGTAAATACAAAAGACTTAGCCCGGACGATGCTGAAAAAAGGCATGCGTTCTGAAATATGCTATACCGCTTCTATGGTTGAGGGCGGTTTGGGGCTGATGTTGTAGGTTACACTGACCACGCCGGGAACCTCTGAAGTGATCCGCGCGGACAGCCTGTCAAGAATCTTATACGGTAATCTGGTTGGGGTGCCGGTCACGGCATCTTCGCTGTCCCAGCAGCGAACCTCTATTTGAAAACCGTAATCCCGGTTTCCGTCTCTGATACCGGTAACCCTGTCGGCATGCAATATTGCCAGGTATTGGAAGGCGTCGGTCCCGGCCAACTCCTGTTCGACAACAACGGTTGCCTCTCTCACCAGCGCGATGCGTTCGCGCGTGGTTTCCCCAATTACTCTGGCCGCCAGGGCCGGACCGGGAAATGGGGGGCGCTTGAATATCTCTTCCGGCAACCCCAGGGCCTTTCCCACGGCCCGCACGGCGGGTTTGCGGAGCTGAATTATCGGTTCGATAACCCGGTAGCCATAAGCGTCTTCGGTGTCTATGCCCAGCTGCGCCAGAATGTTATGCTGTCTTTTGATGCCTGCCACGGTTTCTTCGACATCCGTAAAATTGGTACCCTGAAGAAGGCAGCGGGCGCCGCTTTCCCTGACCAGACGACCGAACACAGTTCCGTAAAAGGTTTCGGTGATAGCCTGTCGTTTCTCTTCCGGATCGGTTTTGCCCTCTAAGGCGGCAAAAAATTCATCTGCGGCATTAACAATTTCAACCGGCAGGCCGCATTTTTCCATGACCGAGACCACATATTCCGGCTCCCCTTGGCGCATGATGCCGTTATCAATAAAGTAAGTCTTAAGCTTATCCCCCAGGGCACGGTGACCCAGCATGCTCACCACGGACGAATCCACACCGCCTGAAAGCGCATTGATTGCAATGGCATCGCCAACTTCCAATGAAATCGCCCGGCACTGTTGCTCGATAAAAGTTTGCACCTTTAAGTCCTCAAGTTTTATTTCCGTGAGCGTCATTTCCCGGCTCCTCCCGAGTTGATCTGAATGGGTTTGCGCATCAGTTGTTGAGTATGGATAAATAGTATTCCTGTCAAGAATTAACTTAACAGTGTCATGAAATAGATAAAATTCAATATGATTGACCTAATCAAAGAGATAATGATAAACAATCCAAAGAAGTTCGGGAATCCCGGCAACGGCTTTCTTATGGCCCCAGACGGCGCCGCTAAAGCATATGCTTGTGATGTCGCGGAAATGGTCTGCAACAGGGCCATGGAGTCCATGGGACCCCACGGCTATGTCCGGGAATATCATGTGGAGAAATACCTGCGGGACTCCAAGATTATTCAGCTTTGGTTGGGCGGGGACAGCTTGCGCGACTGGATGTGGCGCAGAGCTATTATCCTTTTTTGCACAATTAAGGTGTAAACGAGGCGGTATTGGGCAATGGTGAAGGATGTGGCCAAAGATACCGTCGTTTTCGAAGGACAACAGAATTGACCATGAATGCTAGTTCGCACGAATATGACAATTACTATGATCTTTTAGGTGTACCGGCCAAAGCCAGCCCGGAGCAGATCCGGCAGGCATATCTCAATAAGGTTAAGGAATGGCATCCTGATGTAAATCCGGAGGGCGCGGAAGCGGCAGAAAAAAAAACCAAGATACTCAATCAAGCCTATTATGTGCTCAGCGATCCCGTGCGACGGAAAAATTATGACCGGATGCTCCGTTTTACCCAAAGCAAGGATTTCGGCAGCCAAATCAGTGATGAAGCCATTGCCAGGAAAATGGAAAAAGTGTATCCGGCATTCGGCAAAATTTTAGAAAGTGTGCGGGTTCTGTATTCTCTTTTCCGTGACGCTGTGAAGGGAAATTACAAGCTGCATCCGGCCACGGTCGCAATGATCGGCGGAGGTTTGCTTTATTTCATCATGCCGCTGGACCTCATCCCGGACTATATACCGTTTGTGGGATTTTTAGATGATATGGCAATCCTGACGACGATTA
>JASFTQ010000414.1:0-3869 GCA_050053515.1 Desulfobacterales bacterium
CAGGACAAGGTAAAAGCAAAGCTGGAAACGCTCATAGATAATTATGAGCATCTGCGTGATCATCTCATGGCCACCAACACAAAGATCAATCTGGTTATGAACGTCGACCAGTTATCATTTTCGGAGGCCGTTCGCATAAAAAACAAGCTGTCGGATATCGAGGTGCGCATCGATCGCGTGGTTATCAACAAACTGGAAGATGGCCAAAGTACAAACGCAATAACCTCAGAATTCAGCGATCAAAAAATATGTTCGTTTCCCCTCTCGGAAAAAGATCTTTCTGGTTTGGAAGAGTTAAATGCTTATATAGACGCAAATTTGGGGATTTTTGACTAGGAGGGCTGTTGTTGCGTTGAAGATCTGTGCCGGTCTAAACAAACTCGACCGCCAGGTCGGGAAATTCTTTTTTAAACTCGGCCGTGAGCGCCTCGGTGACACCCGAAATGAGCAGTCCCTGAAGAACCGTGCAGCAGTAATGGTGATTGGGTTTGATAAAGCAGGTAAAAACCAAAAGCTTCTTTTCCTTCGCACTGTAGCGCAGCCTCTCGACCAGACCCAGCTGTGCTATCGAGAGCCCGCTCTCCGGTTCTTTGACTCTGTCCAAAACCGCATCAATTTTTCGAGTCATTTCTGAATCCATGCCTTAACAATAAACGCAGCCGGTGGACTTGTCAATCCGATATCCCGTATCAGGAATGATAAATAAATGCGACACGATTCATTCAATAACGTGATTCTGATTTCCCCTCCCTGGCCTCTTTACAGCCGGCCCTCCATCCAGATGGGAGCGCTTAAATCCTATTTGCAGCAGAAATTCGCAGACCTTCATGTTGAGTCCCACCATGTCTATCTTAAAATAGCCGAAGCCATCGGTTACAAGCGCTACCATGAGATTTCGCAACGCACCTGGCTGGCGGAGACGGTTTATGCCGCCCTGCTATATCCGGATCGTGGCAAGGCTGTTGAAAAACTCTTTTACCGGAAGGCTAAAGGAAAACCCCTGCTGCGGGAAGTCGATTTTCAGGCATTGGTAAAGCAGGTGGAAGCTGCCTCCAACCGGTTTATCGATAATACCGGCTGGGATATCTTCGATCTTGCGGGATTTTCCATTTGCCTGTGTCAGTTAACCGCCGCCCTATACTTTATCAAACGGATCCGGCAGAGATCTTCCAAACTTATTATGGTGGCCGGCGGTTCTGCAATCTCGGGGGACGCGTCGACAAGGCTTTTGAACACTTTTCCGGAGATCGATTTCCTCATCAACGGCGAGGGTGAACGCCCTCTAAGCAACTTAATTGGCCATCTCATCGAATCCCGGCATATCGAAGCCATTCCGGCCATACCCGGCGTGGTTTCACACCAATCGACAGCAAAAAAGTCCCCGCCGACGATCAACCAGCTCGATGAACTATCCAGCCTTCCGGTCCCTGACTACGACGACTTTTTTGATTTGCTGAAAACATTCGATACACGAAACCATTTTTTTCCGACCCTGCCGGCAGAAATTTCCCGTGGATGTTGGTGGGCAAAAACTGCCGCTGGTGACAAACACTCAGGATGTGCCTTTTGCAACCTCAATCTCCAATGGCGGGGCTATCGTGTAAAAGACCCCCGCCAGGTTGTCTCCGAAGTCGACCACCTGACGACCAAACACCAAACCGTATCGGTGGCCTTCATGGACAATCTGGTCCCATTGAAACAGTCCGCAGAGATTTTCAACAAACTACCCGAGTTAAACAAGGATTTTCGTATCTTCTGCGAGATTCGGGCCACAACGCCAAAGCGTGTGCTTACCGATATGAAAAGGGCAGGGGTGCAGGAAATTCAGATCGGAATCGAAGCGCTCAGCACGAAATTGCTCGAAAAGCTTAAAAAGGGCACGAGTGCCATACAGAACTTGGAAATCATGAAACATTGCGAAGAACTGGGCCTGGTAAATTCATCCAATTTGATTTTTCATTTCCCGGGCAGCGATCAGGATGATGTTTCCGAAACCCTGCACAATTTGGAATTTGCTTGTTATTTCAGGCCGCTGCGATTCGTTAATTTCTGGCTGGGTATGGGCAGTCCGGTGTGGCAAGATCCCAAAGCCCATGGTCTTCAATCGGTTCACAACCATCCCAACTGGAAAATCCTCTTTCCGGAACACGTTACTAAATCGATGAATTTTATGGTTCAGGCCTATCGTGGGGATCTTGTGCGTCAGAAGAAGCTCTGGCAGCCGGTGAAACAGAAGGTGAGAGACTGGAAAAAAGCCTATGATGCGCTGCAGCATGAATCCAGGGGGGCACCCATTTTGAGTTTTCGTGACGGCCGTGATTTCTTAATCATCAGGCAAAGACAACTGGGCACTGATCCCCTGACGCATCGTTTGGTAGACACCGCCAGACGGATTTATTTATTTTGTCAGCAGCGTCGGTCGTTGCAAAGAATCCTGCAGCAATTTCCGCAGGTCGGCGAGAATAAGAGCCTGCCTTTCCTGAAAATGATGGTCGAAAAAAAATTGATGTTTACCGAAAATGATCAGTACTTGAGCTTGGCGGTACCGGTGAGGCAATCGAAATTTCTGTAGTGTTTAGCCGTAACTGAGAGAGATTGAATGGGTTTGACAACATTTGTAAAAAACCTGATTGGTTTTATCTGAGTAGGAGCATTTGAGTGTTGGGATTTTCTCAGTACTCCAGCAATCCTTGTTTGTTTTATCGACTAATGACGGTATTTTCCAATCGCTTCGGTGATGCTTTCAGCACAAATTGCATTATTCTTCTTCCATGCTGGTTTTTAGCGGATAACCGTATTCGCGGGCGGTGGCGGTTACGGCTTTTACTTTAGTTTCCGCCACCTCGTGCGGATAGATGCCGCACAGGCCTACTCCGGATTTATGGGCCTTCCACATAATCTGAGTTGCCTCGTCCATGGATTTGTTGAAAACCGCCATCAGCACATGAACCACAAATTCCTTGGTCGTGTAATCATCGTTGTGGATCAACACCTTATACATGGGTGGTTCGGTGGTTTCCTCATCGACTTCCGAGATTATGCCTTCCTGAATTTCCGGATCCTCATGGCCCATCTTACTGTCCTCCCCAGATCGTTATATAGTAATTGTCAAAATAACATTCCGATTGCCCGAGGTGCCGGCATGGGGTAAGTTTTTGTCGACAAGCTGATTCCCCCGGCGATGCTAAGCGACAAAGGGTTGTTGCTGCCTGGATGGGCAAACAGCGGTGAGTCATTGTGTTAACCACAATACTGGCAACTGGCAGGGGGGCAATTGATAGGAAGTGGCCATTTCCAAGCCAAGGGGGCGGTGTTTGTGCATCTTGACGACAAAAATTTACCCCCTGCCGGCACCTCTTCATTCCGCGTTATTTCGGAACATTATTCTGACATCCGCTATATATTGATTTTAATGGTTGTAACCGGGAAGTCAAGAGTGTGATTTTAAAAACCCAATAGGAGGGTTAAGACTAGGTTTTTCGGGGAAATTACTGTTTGACTTGGGGCCGGTAATACCAGAGGTGGCACAGGGTGCGGGAATGTATGATAAGGGGAAAAAAAACAATCATAAATAACATTAGAACGATCCTTGGGCTGGAGAACCAATCAAATTTTCGGGTGGATGTGATCACCGGAGCGGTGTCAATAATTTTAAAGTCCAATCCTCTTTTTTTGCCCCATTTTTTATAATTGATCGAAAACCAGATTTCTTCGCTGGCATAGACTTTTTCGCTAAAACCGCCAACGGCTTTGAAGCCTTCCTGCAAACAGTAGATAAAACTGCCGGCTGCAATCGCGGCTTTCACCGAAAACCGATTCCACACATGCATTCCCCATTGATAAAATGGTTTGATATTTTTATCAGGCTT
>JASFTQ010000415.1:0-3864 GCA_050053515.1 Desulfobacterales bacterium
CTGCATGGCCTTCTAAAATAAGGGTTGTATTTACACCAGGTAAGCGGTAACCTAGAAAATGAAAAGTGTACCGGTATTTCTTTTCACAACGGCCTCTATAGCTTTATATCATCAAATTGTGTTTATTTAAAATGCTTTGAAGATCCAAAGGACAGAATTGAAGCGTACCCTGCAGCAAGCTGCAGGGAATCTTCCCCGAGAGGAATTCTATCTATTTTCTGATTCGCTCGCTAACCCCGCAGCAAGCTGCGGGGAATGCGCTCACTTTCACGGTTCAACTGAATCTGGGGTAGGAATGTCGTATTGACGGCAAGATGATTACACCGGTGCTTCTAGTAGCAACGGATTAACACCAATGTGCCAATGACTATCTTCTATCTGACATCTCAATCACATTCACAGGTTTGTTCAGAATTCCTTGCCGCCATCAAAGGAGAGATTACCCACCGGAAGAATCCTGCAGCTACGGCACCTCCCACCAGGGGGGCTGCGATATACACCCAGAAAAAGCCGCCTCGTGGGCCTGGGATGGCAATGTAACCCCATCCGGCGAAATACGCCACAATACGGGGGCCGAAATCGCGCGCTGGATTGATTCCTGTTTGTGTAAGCGGAGCAGTGATTGCGATTAAGGTGGATACAGTGGCACCGATGAAAACAGGGGCCAGACTATCGCTGGGTCGTCCCAGATTGCAACCCTCTGTCAAAAGAAATATCATTGTTACCAGTAAAAAGGTGGCAAAGCCCTCAACAAGCATGGCAATTCCGCGAGAAAGCTCGAACCACGGAATCGAGAATCCCGGGTTGGGAAAGTATTCACCGAAAAGCGCAGCGGTTTTAACCGAAACTGTTGTACCGCGAATTATACCATGGGCTGCTTCGAACCCGCTGATTGATGTGTGAAATAGAAGCAACAGGCATCCACCGGCAGCTACCCCACCCAAAAGCTGTGAAATCCAATAGGGAAGCAGAAGTCCCGGGCGCATTCTTCTGGCCAGAACCATTCCTAAAGACACTGCAGGGTTCAGGTGGGCGCAGGAAAGATGACGGGTTGCGTAAATCGCCAGCGTCACTCCTAAACCCCAAACCAGGGCAACCTGGACTAATCCAGCCGGTGCATTGAATAGCACTGATACTGCCACAATGGCCGTTCCAAAAAACACCAGAATGAATGTGCCAAGGAATTCCCCGAAATATATCGCCATTTTTTGCATCATAACGCCTCCCGTATGTACATTGCACTTTGGTGTATCAATCAACGGAGTCCGCAATGCATAGGTGAGATTAGATAAATCGGCATTTAACCTTGCAGTAAACCGGCGATTCTCTCGGGTTTGTAAACCTTTCCCTGGCTGACGACGACGCCATCGATGACAAGTGCCGGGCTCAACAGCAATCCATATTTATGGCGAACGTCTTCGGAAAGCACCCAGAGCTTTATGACTTCAGCTTCGATTCCAACTTTTTCTGCAGCCTTTTTGGCATTTTCCATCAACTCGGAACATTTTGGGCACGGTGGTTCCAGCCCGATAATTTCTATACGCATCATTGCATGGCTCCTAGGATAGTTTTAAGCACCGATTCACTGTATTACTTCACGTATCATATGCGGCGGTTCGGGATAGGCCGGGCTAAAACACTGAAGATCATCGATCTCTGACGATATTTTCTTTTCGGTGGATATTTTTGCAAGGGAATTCCGTACAATTGTCTCCAGTTCGTTTGGTTCAATCCTCACCCGCGCATTGACGATGAGCGTTCCATTGGACAACTGTCCAAGGCTCTTGCCGCTTATAGCGGGCTGGCCCGCAAGGTGGGTTACATTGCCCCATATCGATTTCCCGCCGCTGGTAAAGACAAGTTTTAAGTGTCCAATCTCAGCATCTTTACGCTTGAAGGCCTCCTGAAATGTTGACGCAAGCGTGTAAAGCAATTCTCCACTCTCAAAGGGTTCAGGCGATTTAATTTTAACTGCGGCATTCAACCAGCCCAGCACCGCTTCGGCGGTTGCATATCGATCGTAATCAATCTGCCTGAGAACCGTATTGGCCCCCGGCCTGCCGGAAAGAAGGATATCAAGCCATTTTTCCATGCCATCCCCTTTTTTGGCCGAAATAGCCATAACTTCTTTTTGATCGAATTTCTCTTTTAAAGCAACGCACAGGCGGTTTATTTCTTGGTCATCGAGAAGATCAATCTTGTTTAATACGATAATATCGGCCTCTTCCAGCTGTTTGTGGAACAGGTAGGAGACTTCTTCCGGAAAGTTGGTTTCGGTTTCTCCCAATAACAGCTCACGTACCCGGTCAGGATCTACCATTGTCGAAAAGGGGGCAAAGGTAAATGCTTGCCGGTAGTGGATCTTTATGGGATTTGCCACCGCCGCCACAAAATCGGTGCAACTTCCCACCGGTTCGCCGAGCATGAGATCCGGGTCATGGGCCAGGATTTTTTCCATGTGGTCGATCAATTCATCGAATTTACAACAAAAACAGCCTTTTACAACTTCTTCCACCGGGACTTCAAGTTTGGTCAGCAGCTCTCTGACGATGACGGTATCGGCCAGATTCTCACTCTGATCATTGGTAATAATCCCTACTTTCATGCCCTGTAGGATCGATCGTTTGGCCAATTCCGCCAAAGCGGTCGTCTTGCCGGAACCAAGGAACCCACCCGCAAAAATCAGTTTGACAGGTTTTTTTATATCCAGTTTTTTGGGTTTACTCATTTGGATTTCCTCCCTCTTTGAAAATGAATTTCCGGCAGGGGTGCTGATGGAAAGGCCGTTCGAGCGCGTTCGAAAAATCTGCCGATTAATGCAACCTGCATGCTCAAAGTTTGCATCCACTGCCACAGGCATTCTCTTCCGGCTTCAGTGAGATAATATTTGCGCTTGGCGGGTCCTTTGGCCTGTATATCCCATTTGGAAATAAGCATGCCCCTGTTTTCCAGCATGTTCAAATGGCGATATAAACCGGTAATGTTTAAGCCGATATTAAGGTCCCGCATGTAACCCTTTATGATTTTTTTGATCTCATAACCATGTGTGCCGTTGTGAGTGCTCAGGGTTAACAATATCCAGGGAGCAGCCAGGTTGCTCATATTTTTGCCGGCGCAAGGACAATCTTGAAAATCGGTAGCCATATTCAGCCATATCCCCCATGGTAATTTATTCTACAATGTATAATAGCAAAATATTTCAAATGTCAAGGTTCAAAAACTCCAGGGTTGAAAGGGTGGGTGATTGTTTTCAGCAGGTGGTTTTAATCAGTGATGTATTTTTTCCAGATATTCGGAAGCATATTTCGCAGCCCGCGCACCATCGGCGCAAGCTGTCAGTACCTGCCACATATCCGTGTCGCGAACATCTCCGGCTGCAAAAAGGCCTGAAAATGAGGTCATAAGTTTCTCATCAGTTTTCAAATATCCTTCAGGCGTTGTTTCAATCTGCAGTTCCAACATATTTGTATTCGGTCGCCATCCAATCGCCAGGAATAAACCGTCAACGGCAATTTCTTCTTCTGTTCCTTGTTTTGATTTTACAACCATTCCTTCAATCAGATCCAGTCCCTTATAACCGGTCACCTCGGTTTTAAGGTGGACCTCAATGTTAGGCTGCTTCTCTATCTGGTTGTAATGGGCGGCGTCCATCTGCAAGGACTCACTGCGACATATCAACATAATCTTATCCGCAATGCGAGAAAGTGAAAGGGTATGCTGGGCGGCGGCGTTATCATTGCCGACCACGGCCAACGTTGCCCCCTTTCCGCGGTACAGCGGACCGTCACATATGGAACAAAAATGCACGCCTTTGACATGGGCATTGGGTACCGCCAATCTTTTGGGCACTCTTCCCGTGGCAAC
>JASFTQ010000416.1:0-3855 GCA_050053515.1 Desulfobacterales bacterium
CAATTCCTCTTTTTTTGTAATAGAATTTTTGGTCCACCGTCTCAGCGGTTTGTTATCAATAATCTGGAGGAGCTCAGTTTGGGGAAGGAAGGCAAGAACCGCCTTGCCCAGGGCAGTACTAAAAAGTTCTCTATCTGGACTAGGAAAACGAAATGCTATAGTATTTCTGGCTTGTCGCCGGTATATTACAAATAGCCGATCACCGTCTAGTAATGCCGAGTCTATGGTCAAGTTATGTTCATCAAAAATATCGTCAATAGCGGGCCGAATGACCTGTATCAAGTCGAAACCTTGGAGGAAGTTTTGGGCTAAACAGAAGGACTGCGTCCCCAGCCTCAGTAGCTTAGATCGAGGGTCTTTCTTCAGATAGCCTAGCTGAACCAGAGTGTTAACAAGACGATAGGCTGAAGTTTTGTCCGTGCCGACAAGTTTGGATATTTCATTCAGACTCAGTATTGTGCGATCCTGGTCGAAAAGATTTAAAACCCTTAATCCTTTCTCCAAGGTGCTCAAGAAATATTTATTGGGTTGGTTTACCATCCTTACCCCTGCCGGCTTCCTTATCCTCAAACTTTTCAGGACTACTTGCGTTCCATGTTTTCGAATAAAGATCGTTTTTCACTAAAAGTATAGACGAGGCAAAATGATATATGAGTGTATCGGTACCTTTTGATTATTACGATTATCGTAATAAAGTTACGATAATATACATACGATGGTACCCGTTGTCCTGTCAAGCAAAATTTTTAGTTTTGGATTACAAAATACAGGTTACTTGGCCCTGGATTATGATTAGGTGAGGGGTTGGGGAGTTTTAATTTGCAATTATTCGGTCTCAAAATTCTTGTATTAGTATAAAAAATAAAAAACCACACCCAGAAGACGTGGTATTGATTTGCCCCCTGAAAGGGGGCGGGAGCTTGCCCCCATCAGGCAACTTGGTAAAACCGATTGCCACTGACCACGCCCAAAGGACGTGGATTTATAGGTCTAATTAATCCGCCCTGAAAAATAACACATCCAGGGATGTAAATAGTGCGTTGTTCTTTGAAAATTGAAGAAGGTGGTTACCCCCAAGGCCCTGGCGGATTAATTAATCTATGCTGCGCATTTTACTTTTCGTTTTTCTGCCCTGGCCTGCTTTGTGGCGTGTATTCTGGTTGCCTTTCGCATATTCCAGACAAAAATCTTCGGACTTGACACTTGTGGCCTTGTTGATGCCCAGGCTGTCCACATAACGCCAGAAGGTGCTGGCCGCCGGCAGCCGGGCGACTGAGAAAAATCCGCACAGCATGGCATCCAGGCGAAGGTTTCCCAGATGGTTTTTTATTTTTCAAGACTTTTTAGATGCAAGATTTAGGGCGTATCAACAGCCGGCATGAGTATTTCGTGAAAATCTATCGGTTGTTCAGTTGCTTGCATTCTCAACGTCTGAATAAAGGAATGCAAAAAGGATATTGCAGTGGGGATAGTTTTTCTCAACCCATTCTGAAAACCTGATGCTTTCGGGTGCTTGCGATAAATCACATCTGTTTTATAAACACCCAATAGAATCTAAAGACTCTAATCACTGAAATTGATAGAAAACCAAATATCAGTCGTTTGCTTCTATTGGCAACAAAGAGGCATCCTCTGATTTTAATCTATATTTCTGCCCGCCTTAAAACCCTGGTGCACGGCGTCAAAGGCCAGGCCGACCCGACCGGCGTCTCCGACGGTCTGAAAGGGGGTGCCTTTTTTCTCGAGCACTGCTTGCAGGGGATTGTGCGAACTGGCGCCCACTGCCAGCACGATGGTGTCCGCCGGGATCTCTTCGACCGTATTGTCTTTTTCCACCTTTATTCCGGTCCGGGTAATTTCGAGCGCTTGGGTGGTGGTTCTGGTTTTAACACCTCTGCGGGACAGGTCCTGCAAAATTCCCCAGCGGGTGGTTTTCCCGATATCCAGGCCCATTTTATCAATCATCTCAACCAAAGTGACTTTCTTGGTGCCCCGGGTTGCCAGCTCATACAAATCTTTGGGATCCTCTGCCCTGTGGACCAGCAAAAATTTCAGGGCCTCTCCGGAAAGCGTGCCCTTGTCGGCTAAAAGCAGAGCCGTCTCGACACCGACGGCGCCACCCCCAATAATGACCACCCGCTGCCCGGTGGCGACCTTACCCTGCAATACATCCCAGGCCTGAACCACATGCGGTTGGTCAGCCCCCGGAATCGGCGGTTTAACAGGAGCGGCACCGGTGGCCAGAATGACCGCATCCGGCTTTTGCTTGTCGATCAGATTTTCGTCCACCGCTTGATTGAAGAATACATCCACCGGGGTCATTTTCAGCTGATGTTCGAGATCTTTGGCCAGCTGGGAAAATTCTTCCCGGCCCGGCGGAGCGGATGCCACATAGAGCTGGCCGCCCAAATGATCGCTTTTTTCATAGAGGCTGACATGGTGACCTTTTTCATGAGCTGCCAGCGCTGCACTCATGCCGGCCGCCCCGCCGCCGACGACCATAACGTTTTTGGGTGCCCGGGTCTTTTCAACAACGGTCTCTCTTTCGCGACCGACGGTGGGATTACACAGACATTCGACCGGCTTTAATTTAAACAAATTGTCAAAGCAGCCCTGGGCACACGCAATACAATGCCGTATTTCTTGTGCGCGGCCGGCTTCGGCTTTTTGGGGCAAATGCGGATCGGCGATCAGCGGCCGGCCCATGGCCACCATGTCGCACAGCCCATCTTTGATCATCTCACGAGCCGTGTCGGGGTCGTTGATACGATGACCTGAAATCACCGGCACGGCTACCAATTCCTTGATGCCCCTGGCCAGATAGCCAAACACGCCCCGGGGCACGGAAGTAACAATTTGCGGCACCCTGGCCTCATGCCAACCCACATTGATATTGAGGGCATCGACACCCACTTCGACTAATCGCCGCGCATATTGCTGCAACTCCTTGCGCCCGTTTCCGGCGGGCATAAAATCATTGCCGTTCATGCGAACAATCAGCGGAAAATCAGCCCCCACCTGTTGGCGGATGGCCTGCATGATTTCCAGACCGAAACGCATCCGGTTTTCAAACGATCCGCCATATTGATCCTTTCTTTGATTGGTAAGCGGGGAGAGAAACGCACTGATCAAGTATCCCGTGCCGCTTAACACCTCGACCGCATCGAAGCCGGCCTTTTTTACCCGCAAGGCCGCCTGGGCGAAGCTGTCGATGATCCCCGGGATCTCATCTATCTCCAATTCCCGGGGAGTTTCCCTGGTCAACCGAGATGGCACGGCAGAAGGGGCCAGCGCCTGTTTGCCGTCCAGAAAGAAGGAGAAATTATAGCGCCCGGCGTGATTGATCTGTACGGCTGCCCGGGCACCGTTTTGCTGGATGGCCTGCGCCAGTTGTCTTAACCCGGGTATGAAATTATCTTCGTGGGCCCCGATGTTGGTGACATTGCCGGAGTATTCATCGACCGTGGCATACCCCACCGTTATGATACCTACCCCTCCACGGGCTCTTGCAGCGTAAAAGTCGATCAGCTGATCTGTAACCTCAAAGTTCACAGCCATGTTCATATGCATGGCCGGCATGTAAATTCTGTTTTTTAACTCCAATCGATTGATTTTAATCGGTTCAAACAATAAATCTTGCACGTGGCCTCCTATTCATAAAAGGGTTGAAAGGTGTTGATCCTTTTGATTATACGTTTTCTCGCGAGTATAAAGGGTTGAACCAGAGAAGCCGCCGTCACAGTCGCGCTAAAAACTTTTGGATAAAAGCTTCGCCCTTTCTCTGCAAATCCGCATGATAGTCCGGTGGCTTGCAGTCAGCCATCAAATGCAGCGTATAATCTCTCAGTAAATCAT
>JASFTQ010000417.1:0-3849 GCA_050053515.1 Desulfobacterales bacterium
AGATTGGAGGTTGACAATCCTTGTGATTTTAATGTTTTTTTAAGTCAAGGAGGCCCGATGAAAGAAATTGCAAAATTACTGTTTCAAGCCAACATTCTCAAAAAAATCATGAGCACGGAATGGGATTCTTGCCATACAAACCGGGTGCTCCGCACCCGGCTGCAAGTGCACCGTTGAAAGCACTGAAGTGCTTTTGCCTTTCCCCGCTTTTAGCCGGAAAGTTCAAGCCACCCGCTTTGCGGGTGGTCGTTGACTCCTGGTGGTTCAAAAATTACCTTGACAGGTCTAACGGTAATACATAAGAAAAAACTCTGTTTACAGCATCATACGGGAGGCGACAATGAATTGGTTATTTGGCACCCTTGGGTCATCCATCGGGAAAAAGCTGCTGATGGCCATCACCGGCCTCGGATTCTGCGGATTTCTGACCGTGCACCTAGCCGGCAACCTTACGATATACGGCGGTAAAGCTTCCTTCAATTCTTATTCGGAGCAACTGCACGCCTTGGAACCCTTGGTTACGCTGACGGAGCTGGGGCTTTTGGTCTTTGCGATTTTCCATATCTCGATCGGTGCTATCCTATTTTATCAAAACCTGCGGGCAAGGCCTGTGCGCTATGCAGTCAACAAGAGTGCCGGGGGGCGAAGCCTCGGCTCCCGTACAATGCCCTATACCGGGATTCTCCTCCTGGCATTTGTAATTTTTCACCTCATTAACTTTCATTTTGTCGATAAAACCGGAACAACACTTTATGAGATCGTCTCCGAAGCCTTTGAAAATCCAGTATATGTTATCCTGTATGTCATCGCGGTGGTCGTCGCAGCGGTTCATATCAGTCACGGGTTCTGGAGTGCGTTTCAGACACTGGGAGCGAACCATCCCAAATACATGCCTTTCATCAGAAAGATCGGTATCGCATTCAGCCTGCTTGTCGGTATCGGATTCAGCACACTTCCAGTCTATCTCTTTATTGTTGTCTAAGGAGGTTATCCATGCCGCTTGATGCAAAGATACCGGGCGGTGCCCTTGCTGAGAAATGGGACCGGCACCGGTTTGAGTTGAAGCTGGTCAACCCTGCCAACAAAAGGAAGTTTGATATCATTGTTGTCGGCACCGGGCTTGCGGGTGGATCCGCTTCGGCCTCCCTGGCTGAACTGGGCTATAATGTCAAAACATTCTGTATACAGGACAGCCCCCGGCGGGCTCATAGTATTGCGGCCCAGGGCGGGATAAATGCAGCCAAAAATTACACCAACGAAGGGGACAGCATATGGCGTCTCTTCTATGACACCGTGAAAGGGGGAGATTTCCGGGCCAGAGAGGCCAACGTGTACCGGCTGGCTCAAATCAGTAACAATATCATCGATCAGTGTGTTGCCCAGGGTGTGCCCTTTGCGAGAGATTACGGCGGACTGCTGGCAAATCGCAGTTTTGGAGGGGCTCAGGTCGCCAGGACTTTTTATGCCCGGGGCCAGACGGGCCAACAACTCCTAGTGGGTGCATACAGTGCCATGATGCGCCAGGTTGCTGCCGGAAGGATTTCCCTCTATCCCCGCCGCGAGATGCTGGACCTGGTGGTGATTAACGGGCAGGCCCGGGGCATCATTGCCCGCAATTTGATCAGCGGTGAAATCGAAAGTTACGCCGCCGATGCGGTTGTCCTTTGTACGGGAGGCTATGGCAATGTATATTTTTTATCGACCAACGCCATGGCATCTAACGTAACCGCCGCCTACCGGGCGCACAAAAGGGGTGCACTTTTTGCCAATCCCTGTTTTACCCAAATACATCCGACCTGTATTCCGGTGCATGGCACCTATCAGGCCAAATTGACACTGATGAGCGAAAGTTTGCGCAATGACGGCCGTGTGTGGGTCCCCGGGAATAAGGGTGATAAACGCCCGCCGACCCAGATACCGGAGGCCGAGAGAGATTACTATCTGGAAAGAAAATATCCGAGTTTTGGGAACCTCACCCCGCGAGATGTTGCTTCCCGCAGCGCAAAAGAAATGTGCGACGCGGGCCAGGGGGTGGGCGCGACCGGCTTAGCGGTTTATCTCGACTTTGC
The DNA here is from genome assembly GCA_050053515.1 of Desulfobacterales bacterium. Taxonomy (GTDB): domain Bacteria; phylum Desulfobacterota; class Desulfobacteria; order Desulfobacterales. Next base: position 2,070 of record JASFTQ010000417.1, read on the forward strand.
AGACGCCATAAGTCGGGACGGCAGAGCCGTGATCGAACAAAAATATGGTAACCTCTTCCAGATGTACCAAAAAATAACGGGAGAAGATCCATATGAAACTCCCATGATGATATACCCGGCGGTTCACTATACCATGGGCGGCCTGTGGGTCGACTATAATCTTATGAGCACGATCGACGGTCTGTTCGTCCTGGGTGAAGCCAACTTTTCCGACCATGGGGCCAATCGACTCGGCGCCAGTGCCCTCATGCAGGGGCTTGCGGACGGCTACTTTATCATACCCTATACCATCGGGGGCTACCTGTCCGGCACTGAACTGTCTCGTGCAACGGCAGACCACCCGGCCTTTAAGGAATCCATTCACACGATAACTGATCAAGTCAACAAGCTTCTGTCCATTCAGGGGAAACGAACGGTCGACGATTTTCACCGGCAATTGGGTCTTATTGTTTGGGATTATTGCGGCATGGCCCGAAACAATGAAGGACTTCAGAAAGCACAAGACATGATCCGGGAGCTGCGTGGCGAATTCTGGGAAAATGTTTTGGTACCCGGTTCTGATAAAGATTTCAACCAAAGCCTTGAACGTGCCGGCCGCGTTGCCGATTTTCTTGAGTTTGCAGAGCTGATGGCTATCGATGCCTTGGCCCGACAGGAATCCTGCGGCGGGCATTTTAATGAAGCTTTTCAAACAGAGGATAATGAGGCCCAACGGGATGATGAGAACTTTTGTCACGTGAGCGCCTGGGAGTTCGCCGGAGCGGACCAAGCCCCGATTTTTAACAAGGAACCGCTGATTTTTGAATACGTTGAATTAACCCAAAGGAGTTATAAGTGAGCGAGACCATCAATTTGACGTTGAAAGTCTGGCGTCAAAAGGGTCCGGAAGTCAAGGGTGATCTGGAAACCTGTGATGCCAAGGATATATCCACGGACATGTCGTTTTTGGAGATGCTGGATGTTATTAACGACCAACTGACGCTCGCGGGCAAAGAACCGATTGCCTTTGATCATGACTGCCGGGAAGGGATTTGCGGGTCGTGCGGCGCGGTGGTCAACGGCCGGCCCCACGGCCCGGAAAAAGGCACCAGCCTTTGCCAACTTCACATGCGGCACTTTTCAGACGGTGATACCATCGTCATCGAACCATGGCGCTCCCGGGCTTTTAGGGTCATAAAAGATCTTGTGGTGGATCGCAGTGCGCTGGACCGATTGATAGAGGCAGGGGGATATATATCGGTTAACACCGGCGGGGCGCCTGATGCGAATGCCATACCCGTGCCCCGGGTTTCCGCTGAACTGGCATTTGATGCGGCGGCCTGTGTTGGTTGTGGTGCCTGCGTGGCCGCCTGTCCCAATGCTTCAGCCATGCTGTTTGTGGGTGCCAAGATTTCCCATCTGGTGCTGCTGCCCCAGGGAAAACCTGAGGCCGCTCAGCGGGCGAGTGCAATGGTCCGGCTGATGGACCGGCTCGGGTTCGGAAATTGTACCAATGAAAGGGAATGTGAGGCGGAATGTCCCAAGGAAATCTCCATTACCAACATCGCACGTCTGAATCGGGAATATTTCAAGGCGCGTTTTTTTTCAGATACAATGTGAAGCTGTTACTTGCATAGGAGGTGTGGGGATGGCCGGCTGGTATGTCGAAATTGAAAAATTTATCAATAACTTGGGAGTTCCAGCAGCAGTTTTTAACAATCTGCTCAAATCACTTGCGGCCATTATGGTTGCGGCCGCCATCTGGTTTATTGTAAAGATAATTCTTTCTTCTCTTGAAAAA
>JASFTQ010000418.1:0-3819 GCA_050053515.1 Desulfobacterales bacterium
CTCATATAGCGTGGCTTGCGCGCCCGGCTTGGCATTGAGAGTTATGTTACCGGAAGACTACTAGTGGCTCTGGAGTTCTTGCCCGAAACGCGAGTCCGGATGCGAGGGATCGATCAGGAATTTATTGAAATTCCAACAGCGCTGACAGAGTTGGAAAAAATCACCAAAAAGGTCAGCGAGCTGCCGTTCGAAGAGCTTGTTTACCAAACCAAAGAAGCCATAGAGGGCATCAATAAGTTTGTTAATTCGCCTGAACTCAAGGGAGCCCTCAAGGCGTTAAACCAAACGTTAACCAATGCTGTGGCACTGGTCGACAATATTGATAAGCAGCTCGGTCCGGTAGCCTCCAGCCTGGATAAAACCTTACGGGAGTATGGTAAGCTTGCCCAAAATATCGACGCCCATGTGGGCCCGCTGGCAACGAGTATCACCGCAACTGCTCAAGATACCCAAAAATTGGTTAAGAATATCGACAGCCGGCTGGGAGATGTCTTGGATTCTGCCCACGCAACTCTGGAACAGACGGAGAAAGCCCTCGTACCGATAAGGAACTTTGCCTCGGAAGACTCGTCTTTTAGGTATAATCTTTCCCAGACGCTCCAAGAAGTAACGGAAGCGGCGCGTGCCGTGCGTGAATTTGCCGACTATATCGAACGGCACCCCGAAGCTCTGCTGCGGGGCAAAAGTGCACCTGGAGTAAGATAAAAAATGAGGATCATCTCCGAGAGAGTTGGTGGAATTTTATTAAATGAGCCGATGATCGCCGTTGTAGACGAGAAATAAGTAAATATTTTAACCGCAGACACACGCTGACAAAACGCAGACAATATAAAATTTTTGCCTGGCTGACCTGCCCAGGCAAAAGCTTCATGCCTTTTCAGGCATAAGCATTGATATTATCGCGAAGCGATTGACGTTTTTGCCTCCGCAAGTCGCGGAGGCAAAATTTCCGCGTCCGTCTGCGTCGCTCGAGCGAATAAAGTGAGTGGGCGGCTAAATAAATAAAACGGTATCATTAACGTATGCCTTGAATTTCAAATTGCCTATAGTATCAGGTTCGATTCATATAATTTATTTGATCCTCGAATCAGTATACACCAACTAAATTGGAGAAGAGCCAAAAATGATGACTAGGTACGTTTTGCAAATCGTTTTGTTCACTTTGGGCGCATTTCTGGTGGTTATGGGGGGATGTGCCGGTACGTCACCTCCGGCAAATTTCTATGTGTTAAGCTCCTTGCCGGAGTCAGCTGCGGGTACACTCCCGACTGGAGATAAAACCAGGCTTGCCATCGGTATCGGACCTGTAAACCTGCCGGATTATCTGGATCGTTCCCAGATCGTCACCCGGATCAGTCTAAATGAGCTCAAAGTCGCAGCTTTCGAGCGATGGGCCGAACCGTTAAATAGCAGTTTCCCGCGGATTCTCATGGAAAATCTGGCCATGCTGCTCAATACGGATCAAGTTGCCGTTTATCCTTGGCGAAAAGCGATACCCGTAGAGTACCAGGTCGTTGTCGATATCATCCGTTTTGATGCGTCCCCGGGGGAAAATGCGGTATTGATCGCTCGCTGGAGTCTTCTTGGTAATGGCGGGAATAACTTACATGTTATAAAGAAGTCAACCTTTAGGAAAACAATAGGTTCAAACGATTATGCAGCCATGGTCGCCGCCCAAAGCCAGACAGTTATCGAATTCAGCCGCGAAATCGCTGCTGCCATCAAAGCCATTTCGCAATAATGGCTGATAAGTGAAATGCACGGTGCGGAAGAATCGCTGCGAATGAAATCGTGACACTAAAAACCAAATCCCAAACACTTCCGGTTGTCTATACCACTTGCAACTGGATATATCTAAATCGGCACTATACTGATCTTGGCATTCAGGCTTTTTTCTCTCCCTCTTCTGCCTGTGCCGATGCGACAGCTGCGGCTGCGGCAGCCTCGATCTTATTCCTATCAATGGCTCCGGTTTGGGTAGGGCCGCCACCACCTTCACCGGCCGAGGTTGCTTGTTTTTCTTCCGGGGGTATGTACACCGTGACATTGCGGTGGGCAAATTCAATACCGTGCCGTTTGAATGATTCTTGCAAGAGCCGGTATACTTCTTTCCGAATCACAAATTGTTCTCCCGGAATGGTTTTATATTTCACCCGCACAATCATGGCCGAATCTTCCATTTGTCTCACACCCTGGGATTTAATTGGGTCAAGAAGTTTTGGGGCCAGCTCCTCATTTTCTATTATCTTCATATAAACCTCTTTCTTGATGATCTTTCTCACCATTTCGAGATCCGTATCATAACGCAACCGAATATCGAGCTTGGTGATGATATAGTCCCGGCTGAAGTTCGTGACGGTCCCAATGTCTCCAAAAGGAATGGTGTGAACCATACCCCGCGGGTTGCGTAGTTTAAGCGAACGTAAAGAAATGTGCTGCACCATGCCCTTGGCCACACCGGTATCCACATAGTCGCCGACTCGGAAGGCATCATCAACGAGAAAAAACACCCCGGAGATAATGTCTTTTACAAGCGTCTGGGCACCGAAACCGATGGCCAGACCGATGACACCGGCACCGGCGATCAAAGGCCCGATCTCGACGCCAATGGAGGAAAGTATTATCAAGGTTGCCATGATTACAATAACCGAGAGCATGAACTTTCTCAATAGCACCAGCAATGTCGCAACCCGCGAACCGCCAGCGCCGCCTTCTTCTTTTTCCCCTTCTTCGTCTTCTGGTATTTCCTGTTTCAATCTTTTCTGTATGGCAGCGCTGATCAGTTCCCAGGTGACATAACAGATCAGCACAGCGATGAGGATATTGAAGGCTGCTCTTGCGACTGCCTTGCCGATTTGAATTTCAATGCCCCATACGCCCATTAAATAGAATATAAAAAATGCAGCCAGCGCAACACGTGAACCGCTTTGTATAACGCGTTTGGCCCTACTCAGATGTATCGGGCCCACCGCTGGCTGCTTTGCCTGCACAGTCTCTTCAATCTCAGCGGATACTGTCTCTGATTTTTCTTCACCATCAGTTTCAACTGCGGGTGTTTCGATATCTGTCTCGAATGTTGTTATTTTATCATTTTCACCGGTGCCAACTACCGTGAGGGCTTTCTTCAAATCCCCCGGTTTAGCAGCAATGCCGAACGCAACGCGTAAAGCCTCCTTTAAGGACCAATCGAGTAGGAAATAAAGCGGTATGATGATGAGCGTTTTTACTCCAGGGGTCCCCGGACGGACACCCGCCAGCAGCAAGTTCAATGCCCAGAATAACCACAATAAGATTAATGCAAATATGGCAAGCCGGTGCCAGCTTCTGGCTATCTGGGCCCGGATACCTGTTTCAGGCAAATTTTTGCTCAGTGACTGGCGAACCGCTTCGCGCTTCTGTAAAACCATGATAATTTGCATAAGAATGACAGCGAGCCCCACAGCAGCGACCATCATCAGGTGGGTGGCTTCGTTTGTTCCGGCTATCCGGAAAATTCCACAAGTTAGCCAACCGAAACTACCAACAATAGCGATTGCCATGATCCAGCGATGGAGAAATAAAGCGTTTATGTCATTTATCGGTAATAATCTCAGGTTACCGGCTTTGGGTGCCAGAAAAAATCTGGAAAGCAGGTGCACAATCATAACGATTAAAAAGGCCGATAGATAGGTTGCGACCAATATCCGTTGGGGAGTGCTGCGATCCATGAAGATAAAAAATATCGCAAGGGTGGAAACTGCCAGCACACATATTAAAAAGAAATCAAACATCGCCCTCAGCGCAAGACCGCCAATTCTGGCCTTAAATGTGCCTGGAGTG
>JASFTQ010000419.1:0-3816 GCA_050053515.1 Desulfobacterales bacterium
CTATCTGAAACAGATATCATCCTTTCCGGGCTGCGAAGCACTGCCGAACGGCAGAACCCCCGCCCCTTGGGGCCGGGAGCTTCACTCTTGAATCCGGTGAAGATGTACTGATCAGCGGATTCGGCAGGTTTTGTGTGAAAGAAAAAGGAGAGCGCAGGGGAAGGAATCCGGCCACGGATGAACCCATAATGCTGGTACCTCGGAAAGTGGTGACATTTAAGTGTTCGGACAAGTTGGGGGAGATAGTAAATAGGAAATAATTACCAGGATGAAAAAACTTAAAACAGCTTTTAAAGGATCTTTCGGTGATTCAATCAATCAGATTATACCACTTGAGAAAAACCTGGTTCCTTAACATCTCTGATGACCTTCTCTGAAATTAAATCAATTTTTTCATCAATCAGCCCTTTGGCCTCTTGAAATTGCTCTGATCTGCGCAGGAGGTCTACAGTCATTGCAACCGATGCTCCCGGTGGATCCGCTATTGTTTGCCCATTTGACTCCGCAGTTTTAATTAGTTCCTTTTACATTCTTTCTTGGTGCAGACTTTAATATCTATTTTCTGCGTTCTCGAAACGGGTACATTCATCTAAAAATGTTAAATGAGCTACACCGGTTGGGCCGTTTCGGTGTTTCGCCAGAATTATTTCAGCTGTTCCTTTGGCCCCGATATTGTAAGCCTCATCCCTGTGAAGGAAGGCAACAATATCCGCGTCCTGTTCGATAGCACCTGATTCTCTCAGGTCCGACAGTATCGGCCGCTTGTCCTTGCGTTGTTCCGGCATACGGTTGAGCTGTGAAAGCGCCATAATCGGGATTTCGAGTTCCTTGGCCAGAATTTTCAGGCCTCTGGATATTTCGGCAATGGCAATGTCCCTTCGTTCGGCCGTGCTTCTTACTCTCATCAATTGCAAATAATCGATGATCACAAAATGTATGCCATGCTGTGATTTGAGCCGGCGGACTTTTGATCTTATTTCCATGACCGACAAATCCGGGGAATCGTCGATGTAAATGGGCGCTTCGGACAGCCTGGCTGAGGCCCGGTGAATTAATTCCCAGTCTTCTATGGTCAAAAAGCTGTATCGGATCCGTGACAGACCGATTCTGGATTCACTGCAAACCATCCGCAGGGTGAGCTGTTCCATGGACATTTCGAGGGAGAAAATGGCGATCGGGAAATGTTCTTTGATAGCCGCATGGGAAGCCATGTTGAGGGCAACCGCAGTTTTGCCGATACTAGGCCGGGCTGCAAGGATGATGAGATCCGAATTTTGAAAACCCGAAGTCAGTTTGTCCAGACCTGTAAAACCTGTTGGAACACCGGTTGGCAGCCCTTTGCTCTCATTCAGTTCAGCGATCATGTCCGTATTTTTTTCTAATGTGGCTTTTGCATGGCGAAAGGATGGCTTCGTTTTATTTTGAGATATTTCAAATATGGACCCCTCGGCGAAATCGATAATTTCGTCCACATTTCTTCGTTCTTCCAGACAGCAATCGATAATTCTATTTCCTTTCTCTATGAGTCGCCGCAACAGAGACTTTTGATGAATGATTACGGCATAATGTTTGGCATTGACTGCCATCGGAACTGAATCGATCAACTTTGCCAAATAGGTGGCACCGCCCATCTTTTCCAGGTCACCGTTGTCCCTCAATTTGTTGGTAAGGGTAACTAAATCAGCAGGTTCGTCATTTTTAGATAATTCAATAATTGCTGAGAATATTTTTTGGTGGGAGGATTTGTAGAAATCATCTGCGGTGAGAATCTCGAGCACATCGTCCAAAATGCTGTTGTCGATCAGAATCGCACTGATTAGGGCCTCTTCAGCTTCTATGTTCTGGGGCGGGAGTTTGTGGAGCAGGGGATCTTTGTGTTTGGGCATTTGATTTGTTTCCTATTTTAGGAAATAATCTTTTAAATTAATTTAGACAGGATTTACCCCGGTTAAATACGCTTCGCTCCTTTCTATCGAAAATTTAACAGGGCAAAGCAGGATCATATGGATTAATTTGTTCCCGGACGGAAGTGATGAAATACAATCCGCTTTCGGCGGAAAATAAAGCGGCCAAAATATTTAGAACGCTATATCAACCGGTTGTTGTTCGGTTGAATAGTACAGTAAAGGTAAAAAAATATTGAAAAAAATGAATGTCAGTTTGGAAGAGGGATGCACTTCCAGTCCATGGGAATATTGGTTTCGTTGACAACCCAGCCAAGATCCTGCAATCGAATAATCATAGCCTGTTTGGATACGTTGGAAAATCCACCGGCTTCTCGGACCGAATCAGCAATACAATGCCAGTTTTTTACACAGGGATCAAAATATAGCGGTCCGTTCATTTTGCTGGTGACGTTGCAGACTTGGAGGGGCCAGCGTCCGAAAACCTCTTGAAAAGCCCTATGAACAAATGCATCCGGCATTAGCAGACAGGCAGCAAAATAATCAGCCTGCCATTCCATCGGTTTTTTGATGTCTCTGGTGCGGCATAATATTTTCCCACCTGCCGAATCCGAGCGCTTTTCGAGCACTATGAATTGCCTGTGCAAGACCCAGTGGCCAGCCTCATGGGCCCAGGTAAAATTCAACCGGCCTTCATGTCGGCTTTGCAGAAGCTTTGCATTCACACATACCATGCGCTCTCTTACAAAGGTGGCGCCTAAAATATCGCCACCCATTGTATCATCTTCGAATTCAATGCAACCCCGCTTCAGATTTAATCCACTTTCGATAATGTCTTCAATCGGTATCGGTGGGGCAACCTGATTTCCGGTTTTTGATTCATAATCAGTGATGACGCCTTCAGCCTTTTTGTGAATTCTTTTCTTGGGCAACCAGGGGGTATTCATTTTTCCTCTATTTCCGTTTTTCCCAGCTTGGAAATTTTGGCCAACTGTGCCAGACGTTCCCAGTCTTCGTTATTGAATTCCTTCTCTTTGGCCAGGCGTAAAAAGTCAGCCGCCTGGGGCTGTTGCGCGACATAACTGGACAATTCAGGATCTACCTTCTTTGCGGCGGTCAGCAATTCATTTTTATCCGCATCCAGGGCAATGGCGATTCTTAGAATGACCTCCTCGGAAGGCGGAGGCACCCTTTCCAATTCCACGTCACTCAGGTACCCCGGTGATTTGTTAATAAGGCGGGCTAATTCCCTGAGTCCTATTCCAGCACTGAATCTAAGCTCTCTGAGTTTTTTGCCAAACATAATAAGATAAAGTTAAGAAAAGGATAGTTTCGTTCTATAATATCGAACACATAACAAAGTCAAGTAAAAAATCTAAAATTTTCATAGAATCACATGGCAGGTTTATACACGTAATGTTTGATCCAGGATAATGGTGAACGGCAATTATTCTTTATTTGGCAAAAGGCTATTAAGAATGGGAAAAAAATCTATTCGCGCTCAACGAAGCCCCCGAGGAATTGAAGCATTAGCAGAAGCAGTCCGAGAGGCCCAGCTATCAGATATTTCGCCGGGAGGTAAGCCTGCCAGTGCTGCATTTAAAGCTGAGCAGTTAGCAGAAGAGGCGGATATATTGCAAAACTTTGACGAGTCTTTAGAGAACCTTGGGCCACATTAAATCGAAAGCCCCAGATTTTTTTCCGGGGCTTCTCGTAGTTCCTTAGCTTACACATGCCAAGTTGCGAAATCCGACACGGTTACGACATGGTTTTTTAAGGGGGGCTTAGCCTCTAACCTATAGAAATTTCTATAAAAAATGGCGGAAGTGCATGGGAATCGAACCCACCCGGGACGGTTTTAGCGCCCCACACCGGATTTGAAGTCCGGGAGCCCCACCAGTGAGCTGCGCAC
>JASFTQ010000420.1:0-3812 GCA_050053515.1 Desulfobacterales bacterium
TTGCCCAAGTTCCTATCATTGGCGATCATCTCTGGTTGATACCGGCCGGTATTTTTGTTTTGATCGTTCTGTGGTTTGTGCTGCGGGCAGTCATCCGACGCGGAGCCAAATCAGCAGAAGATCCGGGGCATTTCACTGAGATAGATGAATTGATCTTAGATGAGGTCGAAGAAATTCTGGATGAAGAACAAGTCGTCGTATCCAGGAAAGACATCTCGGAATTCTTCATGAAAATCTACAAAGCACAACTCGGCGAGTCCCAGGGGACATTGTCAGAGATTAAGCCACTGAAAACTGAGTCCATAGCGCCCAAAATGACTTACGAACTGCGTGTTGCCCATAAGCAGAACTGGGAGGTCAGGCGCATGACCGTCGAACCGCTTGGGAGCGAGGATGCCAGTCGGAGTCAATGCTTTACCGTGATTTATGATGACCACCTCGTTTTGAAAATACCCCAGAAACCCATCAGGAGCTTTAAATCCTATATTGATACTATTGTATCAGATCAGAAAATAGTAAAAAAGCTCTCCCCGCGAGAATGCATTGTCCCCAGTGTATCCGCCATTCTGAAAAAAATTCACTCGTTTTCCGATGCACATATCTTGTCATCTTTCGAGGTTGAAAAAAAATACATACAATGGCTCGATAAATTTCCCTCTTTCCAGGACTTTTTGAAAATCGGCGATTCCTTTATATTCGTGATGGATTTGTCGAAATACTTTTTTCTCGGTCGTATCATCGACGATTTCCATGACTTGCAGAATCGGTTATATCAGGAAATAGTTGGATATCCGGCAGTCATCTGGGAAAATCATGGCTTCGAGGGGCGATACGGATTTGAAAACGATGAAGCGGTCGACGGAATCAAAGACGTCTTTTCCACCTACCATCAAAAAGTTACCCGACTGTTGAATGCCGTGGAAGATGCTAAATCAGTCGACAGCTATACTTTGCAGAAATGGTTTCTCATTCATCTTGCCGGCAAAGAATTGGAGCCCACCGAAAAAGGATTGGGTGCAGAAATGGTGGACAAGTTAAATGCATTGATTCTCAAGGTTCTATCGAATAAGAAGGATGCCGTTGAAAATTATCGAAATACGATAAGGGGATGCATACAGTCTGTCACGGTTGGGCAAAACAAGCGTCAAATGGGTGTGATTATAAGTAAGATTCTCGACCTGCTGGCTTGGTTGAGAACAAGGGGTGTCGCCATGCGCGACCTCAAGCCAGACAATTTGCTCGTGGTCGGTGATACCGCTAGGTACCCTGATTTTTTGAAATCAACCGAAGACTTCAGCGTTGGACTTATCGATGTTGAAACTGCCGTGGAATACAATGACGGCGACGATACTGAGATTGAACAACCGATACTGGGAGGAACGCCGCCGTATGCCGTACCGGCGCATTTGTGTGATAATGCAACCATCGGATTCCTATTTGGGGATATCTCCCGAGTATTATACCTGCAGGATTGGTTTTCTTCCGCTGGTATGATCTACGATGTAGTTCTTGGCGAGAGACTCTTCGATCAAACCGGGAAGTTGCTGGTGGGAATAAAAGATCTGGTCCTGAAACCGGCAACGGGGCAGCAGGAGCTTAACCAGGCATTCAAAAAAGCCAGTCGGATGTTTTGGTACACTGCCATCAGTGAATTTAAAGCCAAAACAGACGAAAAGGAAGACCATCTAAAATCAGTAAAGGTCGACATATCCGACTCGGTCAGGGAGATGTTTCGAAAAGAGCTTCTAAAAGGCAAACAGATGACTGCCGAGAAAATCAGCAGATGCATCGATGGTCAAACCGTATTTAGCGAAGAAAAGCTGTGCCAGGGGTTAATCTGTGCTTCACGCCAAAAAATCAGCGAACTTAAGGCCAAATTAAAAAATGGTTTGAGCGGCCCCAATCACGTCACGAAAGGAAAAGCCCGGGCCATAAAGGTGCTGCAGGATCTGGAACAGCTGAAACTTCAATCCGAAAATTTGTCACGTTCAATAACGGAATTGGCAAATCCACGACTCATATTAAACGCCCGTGATCTCATGGAGCTGATCTTCGATATTGTTTTGCAGGCCATGTACCGGGAGGAATGGGGCGAGCCCTCGGCGGCCGAAGGCTTCGAATTAGAGGATGTCAGTGGCACCACCACGATTGAATCAACTGTTTAGCACTTTGTTTTTATGAAATCGCAGCAGCGATTCTATCTGCGGTCTGGGCAACAACCTCCATGTCACCCGGTTTGAGTTCCCAGGCGGTCATCGTCAACTCAGGCTCATCAGCCGCGTGGGGGATCAGATGCAGGTGATAATGCATGACCACTTGGTTTACAGCCCGACCGTTGAGTTGAAGCAAAGCAATTCCGTCTGTGTTTAATGCCGCTTTCATTGCCTTGGCGATTTTTATCGAGGCTAAATGGATAGCGCTAAGATCATCCCCCGATATTTCCCAGATATTCGCGACGTGAACTTTAGGAATTATGAGCGTGTGTCCGTTTGAGATGGGATTGATATCTGCAAAGGCCAGAACCTTATCATTTTCATAGACTCTGGTGCAAGGGATCTCTCCATTAACGATCTTACAAAAGATACAATCTTCCATTTAAAATCCTCCTTACCTATAAAGTTTGGGCTGCTCAAGGCTGATTCAAGCGGGTTGGCTGTTGGGCCTTCTCTGTGATGATCAAGCTACCCGCATATTTTAAACAGTAAGTAACACCTTAGAACTATGGGCTATTTCCCTCAAAAGTCAAGAGTTTAATTTCTTGTATGATGGGTATCAAAACTGATATAAAATAACGGCGGTCTGTCTTACCCCCCGGCTTGAAAGCGGGGTGTGTCACTCGATTCAATTATAGTGATTGTCAAATGACAGGAAGTTTCCATTTTCAAACCAAGAGGGCGGTGATTGTGCATCTTGACGACCAAAATTTACCCCCTGCATGCAGCTCTGGATCCTGCGTTATTTCGGAACATTATTTTGACATCCGATATAAATGATGGGTTGGGAATCAGCCGATGGCCGAGTGCATGGTGTGCCATATCTCTTCAAAATTCATTTCCAAAAACTTAGGGGTTTGCCTTAAATGTATTCGTGATAAACCGGAGCGGGCCCTCGAAATGTCAGCCCGGGTGCATCAAAAAAGCAGGGCGGTTTTCGGACTGCCGGAAAAACCGCCCAACGATGCGGATGGTATATCCTGCGGCATTTGTATCAATGCCTGCAAAATGGGAGAGGGCAGTTGCGGATATTGCGGCCTGCGGAAAAATGAAAAGGGTAAGCTCACAGGTGGTAAAAAACAGTACGCCAAGCTTTCCTGGTATCATGATCCGTTGCCCACCAATTGCGTCGGCGATTGGGTATGTCCCGGTGGTACCGGCGCGGGTTATCCGAAATATGCATATTGCCGCGGGGCCGAGTCAGGTTATCTAAACCTCGCCGTGTTTTTTCATGCCTGTTCGTTTAATTGTCTTTTTTGTCAAAACTGGCATTTTAGGGAGCAAACGTTTAAAGCGCAAACAGTTTCGGTCCAGTCTCTGGCATCAGCGGTAAACGAGAAAACCGCATGTATCTGCTATTTCGGCGGTGATCCGACCCCGCAGTTGCCGTTCAGCCTGAAAGTATCCGAGCTGGCAGTCAAGAAAAATCCGGATCGGATCCTGCGTGTGTGCTGGGAGACCAATGGTTCGATGAATCCCAGGTTGCTGGATCAGATGATGGAAATTGCCTTGAACTCGGGCGGCTGTGTAAAATTTGATTTAAAGGCCTGGGATGAAAGCCTTCACAGGGTTTTGACCGGGTTTTCCAATCAGAGGACA
>JASFTQ010000421.1:0-3802 GCA_050053515.1 Desulfobacterales bacterium
GAACACATACGCATTCGGAACGTTGTTGCCCTGTAGACGCTTTTTGTACCATTGGATGACCTTATCTTTATCATCCGGGTGGATGTATTCGAAAAAAGGCGTGCGATCCAAATCTATGGCCAACTCATGACTGATTTCCCTGGCCTTGGGGTTGGGAAAGGTGACTTTTCCGTCCTGGATGATAAAAATGGCGTCGTTTGCATTTTCCACCAACAGTCGATATTTTTCTTCTGATTCCCGGTAAGCCCTCTCCGATCGTTCTCGCTCCCTGATCTCAGCCTTGAGCTTTCGATTGGATTCCAGCAGTTCGGCGGTTCTCTCCTTGACCAATTCTTCGAGGTGGTCGCGATACTCCACCAATTCTTCGTCGGCTTGCTTGAGGGTGTTGATGGTGTACTGAGCATGGGAGCCGAAAAAAACGAAAAGGCACAGGACGATTACACGAATATAGGTATCGTACAAGTCAGGTCCGATCATCTGGGCAATCAAATTAAACCTGTCGGCAAAGAAAATATGCAGAATTGAATCTATGGCCCAGTAAGCGGTGGCAACACCAATTCCGACGAGCACCATGGAATTCAAGATGTTGTCGCTGACGAGGTTTTTTTTCAGGTTGACAATTGCTGCCATGTTGCACTCCTAACAAAACGCTTTTGCTGGTTGATATTATTTGATATAATGAATTTTATCGTATTTTTCCTCAAATTATGTCGGTGCCACTCCGCTTTATTTAAGTGCAGCCCGAAATATCGCCCATCGGGTTCGGCGAGTGGCATAAATCTTGACAAATCCTTATGGTTATGAGTTAATTGTTACATTCGTAGCCTTTCATCAATTTTTTAGATTTGCAACAAAACGCGTAATTTTAGACGTTAATTTCAGTGTAATAAGAAGCTTAGAAATTTGATTCGCAAGTTCGGCTACGAAGATGTTAGCTGTCGTAATAGCTAGGAATCTTACAGAATGCAATTCTTTTGTTCGTCCTGCTGAGGATTGCGGTCATATAAATTTAGCAGCCGGGACCACATCTTGTGCTGATTGCGAAGTCCTGATCGCCTGTCTCACTGAGGGTGACAACGCCATTTTCTAACTTCCCGTGAGACAGGCATGCCATTTTTAAGAGCGGATACGAGTGTCCCCAACAGTTAAAACGGAGCGCAGCTTTGGCTAAATACGATGAAATTTCTTCCACTGAAAGACTTCTAGATCTTATCCGGAACAATCGCAACGATGAAGTCGAAACAACCGAAACTGCTCCTCGCAGATCCCCCCCCCAAAAAGTTGCCTCCTATCTCAAGGAGTCAATGGCCTTTAAAAAATCCACCACCGTCGGGGTGGACATCGGCCATACCGAGCTCAAACTGGCCAAGATAAAACACTTATCGCACCATAAATACCAGCTGGTTGATTATTTAAGGGTGCCTTATGAATCGAATGTCACCCCTTTTGATCCCGAATTTGTGCGGTTTTTAAAGTCCACCCTCAGGCGTTTCTGCGGCGCCGGCAAAAAGATAGACATCTGGAGCAATATTTCATCTGCACGGGTTGAAATACGCTACGCGAAAATACCCAAAGTGCCGGCCAAACAGATCCCCAACGCGGTTTACTGGTCGCACAAAAGACTTGCGCCCCACAATGAAAAAGATACCGTTTTTGATTACGAATTATTAGGCGAATCCGGCGCCGGGGGTGCTCCCAGATTAGAGGTGATTTCCTTTACGGCCCCCAAGCAGGAAGTCCAAAACCTCAAGGACATGTTTTCCAAAAGCGGTTATCCTCTATCGGGAGTCGCCATTGTACCCTTTGCGGTTCAAAATCTTTTAAGAACTCAGTGGATCGATGCCGGTGTCAAGAATTTGTCCAGTCTCTACATCGGTCGGGATTGGTCCCGAATCGATATTTTTTCGGGCGGCAATTTGGTATTGTCGCGCGGGATAAAAGCCGGCATAACAACGATGAATGCCGCCATACGCGGTGAGTTGGACGAAAGCGGCCTTGAACTTGCCCTGGAAATACCGGATTCCGAGGATCTGGAGGGTGCCCCACCCGTCGAAGAGGTCTCCCATATCGATGCCGAGCAGGCCCAAAAAATCTTTTACGATCTGATCCATGACGCCTCGCCCCTGGCCGCCGATGACGTCGACCTGGGACCGGCGGAAGAGGAAATCTTCAAGTTGATGTTGCCCGCCTTGGAGCGTCTGGTGCGGCAGGTGGAAAGAACATTTGAACATTTTACGGCCAACTTCGAAAATGAGCGCGTCCAAAAAATCTATATTTCAAGCGGCATCCGACCCCATAACCGAATCGTTAACTATATCGGCGATCAACTGGGCCTGCCAAGAGAAACGATAGACCCGTTTTCGACCAAACCCGCTTTTTTAGGGGACATCACCGGTCCGGCTTCAGCCACCGAAAAGAGTTCATTTGCACCGGCAATGGGCATGGCGCTTTCCAACAATGACATAACGCCGAATTTTCTATACACCTTTAAAGAAAAGGCTAAAACCGCCGGAGGCCGCCGGCTCGCCCGAATTGCGGTAGCCGGGTTTATTTTGTTGATCACCCTGTCCGTCGGGTTCTTCTATTGGCAGGGTGAAATGATTGCCCAAAAAAAATCCGAGATCAACCAACTGCGCTTTCAATTGAACAGGTTCCAACCCCAGGTGGACCAAAACATCATACTTCAACTGGTCGACCAGGCCAAAAAAAGAAATGAAATCTACCGGGAATTCAGCAAGAAGTATTTGGGAGTCGTCGTGCTGAGAGAAGTTTCGAATATAACCCCATCGAATATACGTTTGCTCAGTATCACCATGAACCTGGGGAGCAAACCGGGCCAAGACGAGGAAAACATCGAGAAAAAATTGACTCTGGAGGGTATTATTTTAGGGGATCGCCTGGCTTTCGAGTCCTCTTTGGCCGAGTATCTGATAAAACTCAAAGAATCGCCTTTGTTTGATCAACCCGCTATTGATGAAAAATCCGTGGGATTCTATCAGAGAAATGAGGTTTTGCGCTTTACGGCTCAGCTGAAATTATCTTAGTGACGGAAAAATATGGCCCGAATTGCAATCTCAAGTTTACGATCCAAAAGTCTGTTGTACCTGTTGATATTCGGCGGCAGCATCGCCATTTTTGCAGTCGTTGCCATACTGCCGGCTCAAAAGACCGCAAATAATCTGGACAAGCAAATCGGCGACATTAAAATGCGGATCGAGGAGCAAAAAATCCTCAATCCGGTATATCGATCGCTGAAAAAGAAATCCAAAATTACCCCCCCGCAGGGGATATCGATGCCGCAGAAAGAAAAGCTGCTCAGAGGCGATACCCAGAAAATTTCCTCGGACTTTCGGCAAATAGCGTCAAACAGCAAATTGGAGCTTAAGGAATTCCGACCAAATGTTAATACCATACTCGCAGATACCGAATATTTGATGATCAATGTCATGGTAGAGGGAGAGTTTTTTGATTTACAAAATTTTTTGATACAGCTTTGTCAACTGCCCTATCTGGAACTGATTGAAGAGATCAACATCAAACCGGTAAAGGAAACCAAACAGTTCAAACTCCAGATATGGATGATGCAGCAGTAAAAAGAGATTTAGGCGCTTACTTGTTATTTTACGGCTTCTTGCGGCAAAATATTTTTATTGAGACGGATAACCAATTGGAAAACTCAAATGACCCAAACAGAATCATTCGTTGGATAATGTGGCACGCCGCTACTGTTTTGGTCATTGGGACATTCGTATTTAGGATTTGTTTCGGATTTCGTGCTTCGGATTTCTAATTTTCCGGACAA
>JASFTQ010000422.1:0-3800 GCA_050053515.1 Desulfobacterales bacterium
TGGCAAGCGGGACGAGTTTTCAAAGCGCCTGCAACGAGCTTTAGATTGATCAAAAACGTTTTAGACAAAGTGAAAAAGGATTTGGGCAACAGCCCGTTTAGAAGTAACTCCTTGTTTTTTTAGGCTGTTTTTTTACGTCGAATGAGATAGATCATTGCAGCCGCCACAGCCAACACCGCAAATATCGTACCGAAAACTTCCACATTGGCTGCAACGAACATTGCACGAGCAATGAGCTTCTGATGCTCGGCGTCGGTCTTGGGAATCAGACCCAGAATACTGCCCGCCTTGGAGACAAAACGATAGATAAACTTACCCGAAGGAATGTCCTTGTGGCAGGATAAGCAGACACCCACTCTTTCCATGTGATCGCGCATATCTTTCGTCAAGGGACCATCCAGCGGCCAATGATGCCCGACGGTCTGCAGCTGGACATCCTCACGGGTGACCACCTGGTCCAGATCCATGGGTAAATCGGGTATGGGATTGATCTGGAATTGTGCGGTTTTGGTGACCAGTTGACCATTTTCGTTCATGATGTCCACATAGATGCCACTCGTGTACCCCAGAAGGTACCGGCCGTCGTGGGTCCCATATCCCAGAGCCTTGGCAGTGGCGTGGCAGGAGGTACACTCACGGGCCTGGCGGTCGGTCGTGTGCGGTGCTGCCGGGGCCATGTCGAGACCACGCTGCCCCTGACCACCGCCGCCTTCCGTGCCCAGCGGTGTTCGCCAGATTTTGTTGTGAATCAGCAATTGACCATCCGGCGCGACAACCGAGGTGATTTGCTGGCATCCCGGTATGATCGGGCTTACCCGCCCTTCGCCGTTGATACCCAGCACCGGATTTTCCCATCTCAGATAGGAGCGGTTTTCAGAGGTTTTGCCGAAAGCCACTCCCGGTGCCACAGGCGGCTTGGCGTTGCGCATGGATTCTGCCGTGTGGCCGTCCGGAAAGTGGGTGTTGCCGGCAGCCACCCAGTCCGTGGCAGTCTTTTTGCCTGAAAAATCCACTTTGACGTGGCATCCGTAGCACTGGGGCGCCCAGGCTGAATGGCAGCCGTAGCACTCGATTTTTTCGATATGCCCCGGTGTGCGGATCTTGGCGGCGATGGCGCTGGCGGGATTCTGCCATTTGCCGGAGTTGGCCAGCGATTTCAGGGAAGGGACTTCGAAATCGAGTCCGGAAGCCGAATGGACGATGACCTTTTCGCCCTTGCGGATGACATTGCCGAAAGGGTTGCCCCGGGCGGTCAACAAGTAGCCATCTTGAGCCGGATAGACAGTGTTGTATTGTTGTTGTGTATCCAAAAGGGATTGTGCCAGTCCGCGTTCATTATCTTCGAGTTCGCGACCGAACTCGTCCCCCCAACCCAGCGGCAGTTCCCAGGGGAATTTTTGCACCGTGCCGTGGCAATCGGAACATTCGATTTCCACATTGGCCAGCAGTGTTCCGGTAATGTTACCGTTGCCGTGCATGGATGTGGAAGTATGGCAGTCCTGGCACAGCAGCCCGCCTTCGGGATTGCCATCGCGGGATTTGAGCCGGTGGTGAACATCGTCCTTGATGAACTGGTAAAACTTGGTGTGCAGCTTGGGTTGCTTTTTGCCGGTCGCGGTATAGGGGCTTCCGTATGGAAACTCCATCAGGCCCTGAAAAGAGACCCCGATGCGCTTGCCGCGGTTGTGGCAGGAAACACAGGTCTCATGGGGTATTCCGGAATAGACGGTGTCGTTGACCACCACTTTGGTTTTGCGCGTCGACTGAATCGAGTGGACCATGGCGTGACCGGATTCATCACGCTTCACCGTTTGGTCGCCGCCCTCATAAAGTCCGGCATTGTTATACGGGATATGGCAGGCGGCACAGCCCATTCCGCGGAAGTCACCGCGCCGGTTGCGGCCTTTGACGCCCACATGACAGCGCTGACAATCTGTGCGGACATATGTATAGATGGCCTGCCAGGGGTTTTCTTTGAGTGTCTCCAAATCAGTTTCAGGAACCTGTACCAGTTGGGATGGGAAATTTTCCGGGTGGGCCTTCATGAGATCCTGGGTATACTGCTTATAGGTTTTTGTCCCGAACACCGGCTCGGGGCCGTCAGGATCATCCACATCATAATTGCCGAATTTTTTAGCGTAGCCCGTTGCCGCAGGCCCCCACCCCCAGATTGCTCCTTGAATTTTACCCGCCTCGGTCTGCATGATGGAACGGTATTGGGCATACACCCAGGGTTTGTGGCACTGGCCGCAAATCTTCTGATTGACCCACACCGAAGCAGAATGGAGCACAAAGGTGTCCAGCGGACTTCCCTGCGGGGCGCCGGTGTGCGCCTTTTTGGCATCTTTTTCCTCGGTCGGATCTCCGCCATGGCAGACCACACAGCCGTTGGGATCGCCCAGTTTGGCCCCCGTCTGATAAATTTGCCGGGCCATCTCGGAATTGTGGGCCCGGATCGGTTCGATGCCGGCATGGCATTTTCCCGGTGCCAGGCACCCCACAGAGGGTGCCGGGTAACCCATAGGGTCCATGTCTTTCAGTGAGGTATCAGCGCCGATTGACGCACTCGTTGCAATGAAAAAAAACAAGCCGCACACAAGCAGCAGGCCGCCAAACGTCATCCGCCAGCACTGAAAATGCATTTTATACCTCCTTCTGTTTGAAGGTTGATAAGACAGGGGTTGATGATAATCAAAGACAGGAATTGTTGTTTGCAACCATCAGATATATCGGTAAATACAACCAATAGCGCTAATTTGTGGAGATAACCATCGTATCCGGGGATACAGAGAAAGCGGATGCTTCCCCGAACCACCTAGTCAGAATAGGTTGTGGGTGTCAACCCAAAAAGACGGTAATTGAGGCAACTCGATATGGGGATTATATATCGATTAAATTCCTGTTGATTATGTTCAATAAACTCAAATTATGGTAAGAGCAATAGTTGGGAATAAAAGCGCTGTCCACGATATAGATAGTTTTACCGTAATTGAGCGAAAGTCGAGAATGCGCCAGATCCGAAGCGTCGTTGAGGATTAATAATCCAATGATTAACACTCAAAAAAATCAATATGCCATCCGGGCTGTTTTTGAACTTGCAAAACACCGGGGCCAGGGTCCGATCAAGATTCACGTGATTGCCCAGGCCCAGAAAATCCCCACCCGGTTTCTCGAAATTATACTGAACCAGCTGAAACATGGGGGGCTGCTGGAGTCTAAACGCGGGTTTTATGGCGGGTATACGCTGATTCGGCCCCCGTCTGAGATTACGGTTGGAGAGATTGTAAGGCTGATGGATCGATCTTCCGAATCGCTCTACCGTATGACGGGAATCGTCAGGGATGATAACAAGTATTCGGGTGATGGCATATTTTTATCCATGTGGACAAAGGCCCACAAAGCCATGATTGATGTGCTGGATAATACCACCATTCAAAACCTGCTGGAACAGTCCAGTCTTGAATCCGGCTAGAAAATGCATTGGCTGCCGATACTTCCGGCCGGTGAATCAGGCAGCATCAATCCTTCATGCCATCTAAAGCCTCGCGCATACGGTTTCGCTCAGCCTTCAACTTCCGCAGCCGATCTTCTAATTCATCCCGATCCTGTGGTGGCGAGTTTTCGATCTGTTGCTCCAACGTCTCTACCTTCCGGTGCAGCAGATAAAGTTCTTTTGCAATCATCCGGATAGACATGGTTTTTTCATCTTTCCACAGGCCGCATCAAGTCCAAAAAGCATCCGGGCCTCAGACGGATTTTTGAGATAGTTTCTATTCTTCATACGAAACAACCCGAATAAT
>JASFTQ010000423.1:0-3787 GCA_050053515.1 Desulfobacterales bacterium
GTTCTGTGGCTTATCGATTCCAATCAAAAAACCGGTGATGACATCGACACCGACCATTACCTGAACCGTCTTTTTGAGATCGAGGATGTGGATGATTTGGTGGCAACTCTTGAAAAGCGCTCCGAAGACAATTTTATACTATTCCCAAACTCCAGGGCGTTGTATCAGAAAATCGCGGACACCTTAAAGAAGAGATCCGAAACCATCTTCCGATTGGAAAAAGAACTGACAGACGCTGCGCAATAGTATGTATCCTCAAGTCGAGCCTGATGTATAGGCGCAAATTATACGCTTATGGAAATCCTTTGCTTAAAAAGGCAGCAGCAACAAAGCAAGAGGCTTCCCTTCCACATTTATTTCTGGACAACGGTTGTTTTATCTTTGGCCGGTTTGCTGGTCGCAGTCTATCTTTCCATCTCCCATTATCGGGTTTACACCGATGTCGCCTACAAAAGTTTCTGTGCTATTTCCCGTTCAATCAACTGCGATACCGTGTCCCAGAGCCCTTTCTCGGTTTTTATGGGGATTCCGGTTCCCATCTGGGGAGTTATCGGCTATTTTTTCTTTTTACTCCTTCTGGTTCAAGCAAGGCTCAGTGAGGCGGAGCGGATTCGGGTCTGGCCGACCCTGTTTTTCCTATCGATGCTGTTCAGCATCTACAGCATTATTCTGGCCGTCATTTCGACATTTTTGATCCAAAGCCTATGCATCATGTGTATTGTGAGCTATGGGATTAATTTCCTGCTGTTGTACTATACCTGGATCGCCCGCAGACGGTTTAGCGGTGACCCGATCATGCCGGGGTTGAAAAATGATTTCAAATTCTTCTGGCAACACACGGCCCACCGCTCGTTCGTGCTCCTTCCATTTTTCTCGGCGGTCCTGGTCACGATCATCATTTTCCCAAAGTACTGGAGTTTTGAGCCGCCGCGTCTTTCAGCCGATATGCCCGTCGGGGTGACAGAGGACGGGCACCCTTGGGTGGGTGCGGAAAATCCGCGGGTGATTATCACCGAATTTACCGACTACCAATGTTTTCAGTGTAATAAAATGCATTTTTACCTGCGGCAATTGATGGTGGATCATCCCGGTAAGGTACGGGTGGTGCATCGTCACTTTCCAATGGATCACACCGTCAATCCGCTCGTAAAAAGACCGGTTCACGTCGGTTCGGGTGTTTTAGCCCTGTTGGCCATCTATGCCGGGACCCAGGATAAATTTTGGCAAATGAGCGATCTGTTGTTCAGCATTGCCCGGCAAATGCAAAAAATCGACACCAGATTTTTAGCGGAAAGAACCGGCCTGGATGCCAGGGCGTTGTCGCGAGCGGTTCGGGATCGTCGCATTCGATCCAAGCTCGGCCAAGATATTGCAGATGGTCTCAAATTGGGCGTCAGGGGTACGCCGACCTTTATCGTAAACGGTACGGTGTACAAGGGGCAGATTCCGGCCCAGATACTGGCAAAGATACTGGATTAGCGGCATTTATCGATTGCTGCCCTAGTCATCGGTGGAGAGCAACGTTCTCATAAGATAAGTAAACCGTGCTATCGATATTCAAGCGATGAGGAGCTCCGCTACAGTCAAATGACAGGTGATGTTTATCAAAGCCGGCCCAAGTTCCAACCGGCTGCTTTTTTGAAGGTTATCCTAGCCGGTCTTTTATCGGCATATCTTGTTGCCGTCATTCTACTCTGCTGGGTGCCGCCGGTCAGCCGGGACGCACTGACCCACCATCTGGCCGTGCCCAAACTTTACCTGGAGCATGGCGGAATTTATGAAATTCCATCGATTATTTTTTCCTACTATCCCATGAATTTGGATCTTTTGTATATGGCCGCCCTTCACTTGGGCAGTGATATCGCGGCCAAATATGTGCACTTTTCATTCGCACTTCTCACCGCCTGGCTGGTCTTTTGGCACCTGAAGAGACGGCTGGGCTCCGTCTGGGGCCTGCTGGGCGGGCTGATGTTTCTGGGCCTTCCGGTTATCGTCAAACTTTCAATCACGGCGTATGTTGATTTAGGTCTCATTTTTTTTTCTACGGCCTCTTTGCTTTTTTATCTGTGCTGGATTGAAAAGCAGTATCGCTTAAAATATCTGATCCTCGCGGCGCTATTTTGCGGACTGGCTCTCGGCACAAAATACAATGGTTTGGTGGTATTTTTTCTTCTGGCGCTTTTTGTGCCCTTCAACTATTCGAGAAAAGAAGCAGGGACCGGCGCCATTCATCACAAGGGATCCGGCCGCAAAAACGTAACAACCATCCGGGCACTGGGTTATGCAGGATTGTTTATCTTCATTTCCCTTCTGATTTACTCCCCCTGGATGATTAGAAATTGGCTATGGACCAACAACCCGGTCTATCCGTTGTACCGGTCTTATTTCAATTCAGAACAAATTGATGCCGCCGGGAACGTCTTTGAAACCGTCGGGGAACATGCCTCAGATGGGATCAGAAAACCAAAGCGTTCGCTTTCGCCACTGGTGAAACGCAAAGTCCTTTTTAATGAATCATGGTGGCAGGCCATGCTGGTTCCGGTCAGGATTTTTTTTCAGGGAAAGGATGATAATCCCCAATTTTTTGACGGCAAGCTCAATCCTTATCTATTCATATTTCCCCTTTTAGCCTTGTGTTTTTTTTCAAAAGATACTTCCGCCGTGAAAACCGAAAAGCTGAATCTGCTTGCCTTTGCCGTGCTTTATTTAATTTTTACCCTGTTCAAAGCGGATATGCGTATGCGTTATATTGCCCCGATTATCCCGCCGCTCGTGATACTGTCCGTTTACGGAGTGCATGGCGTCGTTGCATTC
Source organism: Desulfobacterales bacterium (assembly GCA_050053515.1). GTDB lineage: Bacteria > Desulfobacterota > Desulfobacteria > Desulfobacterales. The sequence goes on from JASFTQ010000423.1 coordinate 2,815, forward strand.
ATAACGTCCAGGTATTCACCGCGGACTGCCAGGTGGGGTGTTAGCGGTGTAGTTGCGGTATGCGTTTTGTCGTTCTTGCCGAATGCTTTTTATGTATACCGGTTGTTTGACGTTGTAGATCCATTCAGCTATATCGGCGGTCGTTTGAGCCGGGAGGCCTATATTGAAAAACATCGTCCGGAATATCCCGTACTTCAATATGCCAATAGCCATCTGGATTACAAAGATAAAATTTTGGGTTTATTCATCGGCAAAAGGCGTTACTACAGCGATAGAGAAATCATCTTTGATACGGACTTGTTCCGGCAGGTGCTAAGCACCGCACCATCGGCTGACATGGTTGCCCTGGATTTTCACAGAGCCGGTGTTACGCATCTGCTTGTTCGCTATGATATCTTTAATAACTGGGCCCAGGCGGTTTTCAATGGGTCGGAAAGAGAAAAAATCCGTGATTTTTTCAAAGCGAACTTGAAGCTACTGTTTTCCAAAGGCGGTTATGGTTTGTATCAGCTGAAAATATCCGCCTAAGAGATTTTAGATTTTTAACCGATGGAGATCAGGGTCACAAACAATTACAAAAAGCTGGATCAGCGGTATCTCGGTGTCTGCCTGTTTCTGTGCATTGCCGTATTGGCAGTCTACGGGCAGGTGGGCAGACACGAATTTCTCAATTTTGACGATCCGGCCTATGTTACCAAAAACGCTTTTGTTAAGAAAGGCCTGACCCTGGAAGGACTCGGCTGGGCCTTTAGCTTGGAAAACAAAGATAAAACTTACTGGCATCCGCTAACGTGGATATCCCATATGCTGGACGTGCACCTATACGGTATGGATGCCGGCCGCCATTTGTTCACCAACGTACTTTTGCACATCATCAACTCGATTTTACTGTTTGCGTTACTCAGAAGCACAACCGATGCTTTGTGGCCCAGCGCTGTTGTGGCATCGCTTTTTGCTTTGCATCCGCTCAATG
>JASFTQ010000424.1:0-3787 GCA_050053515.1 Desulfobacterales bacterium
TGATGATGCTGTTGAGGGACTATGAGAACTGGTCACCCACCTTTCGGTGGCCGGTCTATCGCGAGATGCTTGACTATTATGGTTTCAACGGTGATGCGGCGCTTTTGAACGATTACCTGATCCTCTACACCCTGTTCGATTGTCTTGTCTTTCGATACGCGCGCTTCGATGATGCGGAGGCCTTTTTCGAATACCAAAAGCAATTTATGGAAACGGTATGCCGGAACTTGCCGTCTGTTCAACACTGAACCATCGGCAGCTAATCTGTATTTGGCTGGCATGTGAAGTGTAAGGAATTGCCTGTTCTGATCACCCAAGCCTATTCCACAGACACTGTGTTGGAAATAATGGAGGACGAAATGCGACTCAAGGATAAAGTAGCCCTGATCACCGGTGCCGGCATGGGACAGGGCCGCGAAGCGGCGTTGCTATTCGCAAAGAACGGGGCAAAAGTCGTTTGCGGAGACATAGACGATGATGCCGGCAAGGATACCGTCTCGTTGATTGAAGCGGCCGGTGGAAAGGCCGTTTTTGAACACTGCGATGTTGCAAAGGAAAATGACTGCAAAAAACTCGTACAGACCGCTAGCGATAGCTATGGAGGACTCAATATCCTGTACAACAATGCCGGTGTACTCTGGAAAGACAAGGATGTCTCACTGGTCGACATCGATAATGAGGCCTGGATTTCCATTATGAATATCTGCCTCATGGGAACCGTATACATCTGCAGGTATGGCATCCCCGTCCTTAAGGAAGCGGGCGGTGGCTCCATCATCAATATCGGATCGATATCCGCACTCACGGGATCGACGATCCCCCAGGATGCCTACATGGCATCAAAAGGTGCTTTAATCATTCTTACAAAATCACTCGCTGTACAGTTTGCAAAGGACAATATACGGTGCAACATCATCCATCCGGGTATGATTAATACACCCATGCAGCACAACTATATGCAAAACACGGACTGGCTCAAAGCGGTGGTGGATAGTATACCTTTAGGCCGGTTCGGGGAACCCAAAGATATCGCCTACGCCGCCCTCTTTCTGGCGAGCGATGAATCCTCTTACATGACCGGAGCGGAGATGATCATTGACGGGGGGTTTTATGCAACATAGGGATTAAACCATATTCAAAGGCCCTTGGTTTCCAAGATTTCCAATATCAAAGTAAATAAGACGATTAAAGTCGTGGACAGGATTGCAAATAAATACTCGAAATATTCCATAGGTGATTCAGAACGTCTTGCAATGGATGTTTTGAGTGAGGGTTTCGGTGAATTTCCCCAAACAATGCCCACACTAAAGAAAAAGGGTTAAAGTTCTAAGACCATAAACCCTTGAAATTCTTTATATTAAAGATCAGCGATGATAAATCTATCGTCTATGCCCAATCGCGAGAACCAGGATGATTATCTTCTGATCCTGGATCTCACATAGGATGCGATAGTCCCCGACTCGATAGCGCCATAACCCAGCATGGCCTCCTTTTAATGGCTCCCCAAAATGCCGCGGGTTCTTACAGCCTTCAATCCGGTCGTTCAGCCAATCGAGTATGCGACTTTGGACAGGTCGCTCAAGCTTTCGCAACTGCTGTTCTGCAACATTGCTGATTCTAACTGTCCAGGCCAAGCTCTTTCCTCAACTGTTTCAGCGATTTGGTGCTGCTCATTTTGGATAGAGAATCTTTAGCAAGCTGTAAGTCTTCGTTGTCTTCCAGATATTGAATGATGGCCTCCCGAACCACTGCACTTCGATTGCTACCGCGAGTTTTGGCGAGCAAATCGATCTCCTTCTCAAGTTCCTTATTTAAACGGATCGCCAACATTTTGCACTCCCTTCGATTTTGTTATACAATGTATAACATCTTTCGGGAAGTGTCAATGGATTTCAAACAACAAAAAAGGGGCGGTTCAATTTGAACTACCCCTTAAAAGATGTGGCTTCCAAGATGCCGTTGTTAATTTCCCTTCAGAAAAATGCACGAACATCCCAGATGTCGCTTGATATAGTAATGCAATTTTTTCTAAGTGCAAGTGTGTGTGGCAATTTTTTTCAAGGGGAGCAGTTTGAACGGTACTGGGGTTTCAAACTGACAAAACAAGAAGGGCAGCCCCAAAGGAACTGCCCCTGACGAAAGGAGGACACATAAGAGCAAATGCAGCCTTCCTTTTCGGTTGCCATTAGTCGGGTGATTCCCAAGAATGAACCACCCTTTTGAAAGCAGAAGAAGCTCATCGTCTGGCAATTACAAGCCAAAGTATTTGTTTGTTGCTCACATTATTAATTTTACCATTACAATTACATTGTAAAGGTTTTAACGGAAAAAATAGGCCGGAAATTACCATATAATTTTGGCACAGCTTTAATGCTGCACCGGCGTCCCCCCGGCCCGGTGATTGATATGCCGGGCCTGTCCAAACTGTTGGTGTACCTGCTTAACGATTCACTTTACAAAGAGTAACCTCTTGTAATCAATAGTAAATGTCTTATATTATGTGTAGATCATCAAGATGATTCAAGATGATATAGGTGCACCATGAAACTACAAGATTGTGACTGTGGCGGCATCGCACAGGTTACCTATGAAATTAATGAGCATAACGAATTTGTGATAGGTTGTACGGTTTGTGGCAACCAAACACCTATCTGCCAAAGCCTTAGAGAAGCGGTTTCACTGTGGAATCAAATTTATTACTGTGCATTACCCCCTTATGAGAATGAACCAGCCTAGAGGTTAATACGTTGCCACCCTTTGTATCAGACAGGTAAATCCAGCCATTTCTAAGGTCAACATACTCCCATTTTAAATTGAACGCCTGCCTGCGCGAGGCACGCTCAGCACGAACGTCCCTTTAGCCAATACGTCCCTTTAGCCAATATCGAGCAGTGGGGTTACAGATACGTGATGTATATCTCAAGCTTTTTGCGGATTCAAAAGTATAGATATGTTGGTATTGCAAGTTTTAGAACAGCATATTAGCTTTTCCGATAAATTGTTCTCTGTCGCAATAGATTGCATTAATTCATCAGCTAGCCATTCATCTAATGGACAAACCGCTGCCGGATTACCATCAAATAACTCAGATGCAAATGCATCTATCTGGTATAAGGATATTTCCATTTGTTTTCCTCCCGAAACATAATCAGTGGTTACACAGTTTATTTATGATCAAGGAAAGAAGGTTCGAAGGTCACGGCGCCAACAGAGAGAATTGATCCAATACGAAAATTAAGCCAGAGTAGTCTGGACCTGTTCCACGATTCTTTGCAAGTGGCGCATATCCGTGCCGCAGCATCCGCCTACGACAGTGAAATGAGGGAATTTCTTGCAAAGAGCACCGACCAAATCGCCAAGTTCCCCGGGATCGCCTTCATCAAGCTCTTCCGACCCGTCCAATTCCGCATGACTGCATCGGGAAGCATTGGCAACGACACCCCGCAAACGCTGTATCCACGGCTCATCTGCCAGCACGCCACTGAAATGATCCGGATGCGCACAGTTTATCAGAAAATAGGCAGCAGCGCCGCCTGCAGCGTCGTCCACGGTTTCGATTGCTTCCTTTAAAGACATGCCGGTCGGCAAGCGTCCATCTGTCTCCACCGTGAATGCTATAGCGACAGGCATTTCAAATCGCTTCCCGGCACGAACGATGCCGATGGCTTCTTCCGGGTAGCAGAGGGTAAAGGCGCTGACCAAATCGGCATCGGTCTGCGATAAGGTCTCCATCTGCTCAGCATGATAGGTCTCGGCTTCATCTGCGGTCATTCGCTTTGTTGGAGCG
>JASFTQ010000425.1:0-3763 GCA_050053515.1 Desulfobacterales bacterium
GAAAAATTTAATAAAAACCAAATTATCGAAAACAACCTTTTTGATAAAGTCTAAAAGCAGCTTCAAATTATCAAGTGATAGTTTAGATCATCGTCCAATTGTCTTGAAAGATACATACGCTGGAGGATATCATGCCGCACGGATACAACGGGAAAATACTTCGCGTCCATTTGTCCAATGAAACCCTTGAGGTTGAGAATCCAAAGGAAGATTTTTACCGAAAGCACCTCGGTGGGAGCGCTTTGAATCTTTACTATCTTCTCAAAGAAATGCCTGCAGGTGTTGATCCCCTGGGGCCCGATAATATGTTGGCCCTCAGTGCGGGCGTAACGACGGGAGCGCCCATTTCCGGCCAGAGTCGAATGACGGCCAGTGCCAAATCGCCCCTCACCGGAGCCATTGGGGATTCCCAATGCGGGGGATTCTGGCCGGCAAAACTCAAATTTGCAGGCTTTGACGCCGTCATTGTAAAAGGGCGGGCAGCATCACCCGTATATTTATGGGTCCACGATGGAGAAGCCGAACTGCGCGATGCCTCCCATATATGGGGTAAGCTGACCGGCGATACCCAGGCGGCTATCCGAGAAGAACTCGGCGATCAAAAGGTTGAGGTATTGCAGATAGGGCCGGCCGGGGAGAAAAAGGCCCGTTTCGCCGCTATCATCAACATGTGCAACCGAGCCAATGGACGCACGGGTATGGGTGCGGTGATGGGCAGCAAGAATTTGAAAGCGATCGCTGTTCAGGGAAGTCAAAAACTAAAACCGGCAGATAAAAATGCCTTCAGAGATCTGGTCAAAGAGGGTGCCCAGGCCTTTCCAACCTCAGCTGTGGCCGGTTTGGGTAAATTCGGAACTTCTGAAGTCATCAGCCTCCAGCAGCAGATGGGAGGATTGCCCAGCTATAATTACAGCAGCGGTGTATTTGACGGCTGGAAAGCCATCGACGGCCCTACAATGTACAAAACCATTTTAAAAGGATGCCCAGAGGGAAAACAAGACCAACGCGGGCGAGACACTTGTTTCGGATGCATTATTCGATGCAAACGGGTTGTTGAAATCAAACAAGGGTTTTTTCAAGTAGATCCGCTTTATGGCGGTCCGGAATATGAAACCATCGGTACTTTCGGCAGTTATTGCGGTGTCGATAATTTACCGGCCATCGCCAAAGCCAACGAGATATGCAACAAATACGGGTTGGACACGATATCTTGCGGTGCGACGATTGCATGGGCCATGGAAGCCTTTGAAAACGGTGTTCTCGATGCACAAGATACCGGGGGCTTAAAACTCAAATTCGGCAGTGCCGAGGCCATGGTGAAGCTGGTGGAGATGATCGCAAAAGGGGAGGGATTCGGGCAAATTTTAGCACAAGGATCAGCTCGAGCAGCCAAACAAATCGGCCGCGGCGCCGAATTCCTCATCACCAGCAAGGGTCAAGAGGCCCCGGCTCACATGCCCCAAGTTAAGCGTGGCTTGGCACTCATATACGCTATAAACCCTTTCGGTGCGGATCATCAAAGCGTTGAACACGATCCTGCTTATGAAGCGGATTTTAAATTCTTCAAAGATAGACTCGCAGCATTAGACCTGGCCGACCCCCAGGAACCTCAGAGCTTAAACGCCGAGAAGATAAATTTTTTGCTTAAAACGCAGCATTTGTATAGTTTAATGGACAGCCTGTGTCTGTGTCAGTTTGTTTACGGACCCGCCTGGCAGCTTTACGGACCTGAGGAAATTGTGAGGCTCGTCCGGTCGGTTAGCGGGTGGGACGTGACCCTCGAAGAACTTCTAAATGTTGGTGCGCGGCGCTTAAATATGATGCGTTGTTTTAATGCCCGGGAAGCCATCACCTGGCAACAGGATCGATTACCGCAAAAGTTCTTTGATTCAAGCTTAAAAGGAGGTCCGACCGATGGCTGGCGCCTGGATAAGTTACAATTTGAAAATGGATTAAGCGAGTACTATCGCCAGGCCGGCTGGGATGAAAAATCCGGAGTTCCCGAACGATCGACTTTAGAGCGGCTAGGCCTAAACTGGCTAGCCGATGAAATACAATCATAGGCGCTGGGCGAAGCCCTCCAATTCCAAACTTCCAAAATCTTCAATCTTGGTTTTTTGTTGAGAAGCTTTTTCTCGAAAAAATCTTCCACGATCATTTCACGCTTCGTTTACCAAGACATGCCAGAATGCCATTTGTTCTGGCAAGGGGATGATCAGTCTTCGCCCCGACATGGTGGCACCCTTCGAATTCCCCTCCCTCGGCGGGATGTCAGTCCCGTTTTCAGCGGGATAAGATTGAGGGACAAAAACGTTTTAACGACCGCTCAAAATGATTTGGGCAACAGCGCGTATAGACCCGGCTTATTCGATAAATAAAGCTTTGCTATTGGCAGTGATTTGTATTAGCAATATTGCTTTATGCCAGCGGTTGCAAGTGCACCGTTGAAAGCACTTACTAATGAGTTCATAAAGTAACCGACATCGGATGAATTCCTTTCGATCGCGGCTGGAAGCCGCTCCCACATTTTCATCATCGATCTGTGGGAGCGGCTTCCAGCCGCGATCAGACCGGAACCTTTACTATGCCTGAATATGCCAATGGCATCCAGCAAAACAAGTCAACAGCGTTTTTGACATCTCAAATTGTCGTCGCCTCGCTGAGTCGCTTACTCCTTTCCACCGCCCGAAGGTTTGCCTATCCGTTTGCTCCTGTCTTGAGTCGCGGGATGGGAGTGCCTTTGACTGCGGTGACTTCACTGATTGCGGCCAATTGGGCCACCTCCTTTTTTGGATTGTTTTTTGGGCCCCTGGCGGACCGTTTTGGCTACCGGATAATGATGATGGGCGGTATGGGCATTTTGGTCCTGGGTATGTTTGCCGCCGGGTTTTTGCCGTTTTACTTCGTTGTTTTGGCAGCCATATTCCTTGCCGGTTTGGCAAAAACCATTTTTGATCCGGCCGTACTGGCATATACGGGTCAACGCGTACCCTATGGTCGGCGAGGTTTGGTAATTGGCTTGCTCGAGTTTAGCTGGGCGGGGAGCACACTGATCGGCATACCCATTATTGGTTTTCTTATCGACCAGTGGGGATGGCGCGCTCCCTTTTTCTTTCTGGCCGGACCGGGATTGATATGTATGATGGCCCTGAGCATACTGATACCCGGAGATGGAAAACATAATTTGGCTGGCTCAAGCGCCAGCATTTGGGTCTCCTGGAAACAATTGGTTCGAAAACGTGCGGCTGTGGGGGCCTTGTCTTTCGGTGTATTGATAAGCATCGCTATCGATAATTTTTTCGTTGTGTATGGCGTTTGGTTGGAAGAATATTTTGGATTGAGTATTATTGCGCTTGGGTTGGGTGTCAGCGTGATCGGTATCGCCGAGTTTTTGGGGGAGTTGCTCACAGCGCTTTTGGCTGACAGAATAGGATTGAAACGGGCCGTTATCATCGGTGTCTTACTGACCTTGATAGGTTTCTTGCTGTTGCCGTTTATCGGTAAGTCGCTTTCACCGGCGCTGGCCGGACTTTTCTTTATTTTTATAGCATTCGAATTTGCCATTGTCGTGTTTCTCTCCCTTTGCACGGAAATAATGCCGGATTTGCGTGCCACGATGATGTCATTTTTTGCGGCTTCAGGTGGTTTGGGAAGGATCATCGGCGTGTCGATGGGCGGTTTTATCTGGTCATTCGGCGGCATAGCCGCCATCGGTATGGTTTCTGCGGGTATTACCGCGTTTAGCATAATTGCACTGGTCTGG
>JASFTQ010000426.1:0-3741 GCA_050053515.1 Desulfobacterales bacterium
CTTTTTACGGCTGACATTGATGCCGATGACAGGGATGCGGCTGCTGTTTCCGAAAAATCCGGTGACCAGGCCGGCGTGGGTTCCGCTACTTCCGCTGGCGCAAACGACGCGGTCTATGCAAAGACCCCTTTCAAAGGTCTGGTTTAGAATTTCTTCGGTGCAGGCAACATAGCCGGTGGCACCCACCGGGGTGGACCCCCCCCCGGCAACGACATAGGCTTTGCGCCCTTCAGCTGCCAATTTATCGGCCACCGTTTGCATTTCCGCCGTCATATCCGATCCTGCCGGAACTACGGTAATGTCCTCGACCCCCAGCAAACGAAACAGAAAATTGTTGCCACCGGCTTCCGGATGATAACTGCCGGGGACACGCTCTTCCAAAACCAAGCGACATTTTAATCCTTCTTTCACTGCAGCGGCCAGTGTCAGGCGGCAATGGTTGGATTGAACCGCACCGCAGGTAATCAGGGTGTCGGCACCCTGGGATAACGCTTCGGCCACCAGAAACTCCAGTTTTCTGGTTTTGTTGCCCCCACCGGCCAGGCCCAACAGGTCGTCTCTTTTTATATAAATGGTGGGGCCCGCCAGTTCCGACGACAGCCGCTCAAGCTTTTCGATCGGTGTTGGAAAATCGGTGTAGCGCCTGCGGGGAAATTGGGCTAAATTCATATCAAACCCTCTTTATTTTTTAAATAACCGTCATCATTGCCGATATCAGGGTCGTATCAAACTTACGGGGGTTTCAGCCGAGCGAGGCAACTTTGGGCTGAAAGTTCAGTGGCCGTTTGCAGTTGTCCGCGGTTAAGTCTATCTGAAACCTTCTTTGCGGGCGCGTTCCATATCCCGTTTTTCATCCCGCCGGCGGATGGTCTCCCGTTTGTCATACTTGCGTTTGCCCCTGACAAGGGCCAGCGTAATTTTGGCTTTTCCCTGTTTAAAATATAATTTTAAGGGTATCAGGGTGAATCCCTTTTCATTGACCTTGCCGTATAACCTTTTGATTTCACGTTTGTGCAGCAGCAATTTTCTGGGCCGCAACGGCTCATGATTGTCGTAGTAGGCAAAGGGGTAGGGACCGATGTGCATCTGATATACAAACACCTCGCCGTTTTTCACTCTGGCATAGGCATCTTTCAAGTTCGCCCTGCCGATGCGCAGTGACTTCACTTCGGTGCCCTTGAGAATTAGGCCGGCCTCCAGTTCTTCGTCAATGAAATAATTATAGCGCGCCTTACGGTTCTCGGCGATGATTTTGATATGCGGCTTGTTCAATAATATCAAAGGCTTCAGGTTTAAATTGGCTGTTGCTCAAAAATAATCGGACAACAGCCCGTTGTGAACTGACGCCTCCCCCTTCTTATTCATCATTATTGATGGTGTCAAACTTTTCCGGTAACAGGTGGCCATAGGTATCCAGCAACAATTTGTATACGTTGGTGGCAGATGTTTGTTCGAGGGCAGTCTGGATAAAATGGCGGGTGTCTTCCATTTTAAGGGATCTTATCATGCCTTTAACGGCAGGTATGGATTGCGGATTCATGCTCAACTCATCCATTCCGATACCGAGAAGAATCGGGGCGTGAATCGGGTAACTGGCCATTTCGCCGCACACCCCTATACGGATTCCCTTGTCTCTGGCCACCTCGGCAAGGTGCTTCAGCATCCTCAAAACAGCAGGATCTAAAGGCTGGAAAAGATGAAGGACATCTTTGTTGCCCCGATCGATGGCAAGGGAATACTGGATAAGGTCGTTGGTGCCGATGCTGAAAAAATCAACCGCGCTTGCCAGCAGGTCCGCCATGATTACTGCGGATGGGACTTCGATCAGGACTCCGATTTTAATATCCCGGTCATAGGATACATTGTCTTTTTCAAGCGAATCTGCGACCTCTGCTAAAATCTTTTTAGATTCGATAACTTCCGTGTAAGTCGACACCATGGGAAACATGATTTTGACATTCCCGAAAGCCGAGGCCCTTAAAATCGCACGAAGCTGCGTTTTGAATACATCGGGCCGTCTCAGACAATAACGGATACCTCTGAGTCCCAGGGCCGGGTTTATTTCGTCGGTTGTGAAACCGGGGCCAAGGGCCTTGTCTCCGTTTATATCAAGGGTACGGATGGTCACCGGCAGGGGCGCCATTACGGAGACAACATCACTGTATGATTCAAACAACTCTTTTTCGCCGGGAAAGCCGTCGCGGTTCATAAATTCAAACTCGGTACGGTACAGGCCGACGCCTTCACCACCGGAACTGTGGACGGATACGACCTCTTCGCTCAGCTCCATATTGCCCAGGACACCGATGCTAAACCCGTCGATCGTCTTAGCCGGAAGCCTTCCCTTGCGATTAATGATGGCCCTGCGTTTATCGTACTCCTCTTTACGCTCCTCGTATTCTACCAACGTTTCATCGGCCGGATTGATGATCACATGGCCGGATTTGCCATCTACGATAATGATGTCGTCGTCGTGTATAAAGGAGGTGGCATTTTCCAACCCTAAAACGGCCGGTATCTGAAGCGTTCGGGCAATGATGCCGGTGTGAGACGCTTTGCTCCCTTTTTCGGTGACAAATCCTTTTATTCTTTCCAGATTTATCTGGCTGGTATCCGCCGGGGAAAGATCCGGGGCAACCAGAATGACCCGTTTGTCAATTTTGCCGATATTGACCTGATCCGCTCCCATCAGGTTTCCCATAATGCGATCGGATAATTGAACCACATCGCTTTCTCTGTCTTTCAGGTAGGGGTCCGTCATATTTTGAAATATTGATTTTATACCGGATACAACTGATTTGAGGGCCCATTCCGCATTGACAGATTCCTTTTCTATGGTCGCTATGGTGCGTCCGTACAACATCTTGTCCTTGAGCAGTACTTCCTGGGTTTCGAGAATCCTGGATTGTCGGCGAAAATCCTCAGGGGTGTTGTCAATAATCGCCCGCAACTCGTCTTTTACTCGCTTGACTGCTGACTTGAAGCGTTTTACCTCGTTTTTAATTTCTGATGGTGCAACCAAATATCTTTCGACAACATCAACCCCTTCATTATCGACCAGATATGCCTTGCCGATGCAAATGCCCGGAGATACACTTATCCCGCTAAGTTTGATCTCAGTGCCTTCCATTTCCGTCATTTGTAATTATTCTCCGAAGCCCTTTTCAACCAGTGCTGCAATCCCGTCCAGAATTTTGCGGTCTGATTTTTTCTCGGCAGCTAGGGTGATCTTCGCTCCTTTGGGGCAGATTAGCGTAAGGATGTCCAAGATACTGGAAGCATCCACTTTTTCTTCGTGTTTCAAGATCCATATTGATGCTTTAGCCTGTTGCGCCAGCGCTGCAATTTTGGCTGCGGCCCTGGCATGCAGTCCGAGTTCATTGATGATGGTCACCTCTTTGGAAAGTGCGTATTCTGCCTTAACCATTGTCTGCCGGATTGTGACCGATTCAGATACTACTGCATTGAGGTCGTTTTTGAGTCAAACGAACTGCAAATATAGGTAAGAAATCAAGAACGCAAGTAGATTTTACTATCAATTGCAGCACTGCATGTCAATCTGAAATCATTGACAAGACAGCCCGAGATTGCTAAACATTTTCCCCGTAATGGGTGTGGACCCGAGAAAAACAGATATTTGAGGGGTCGGGGTGTTTTTTTCACGACAAGATGATCGCCCCGCTGCCTCTAAGGGGCAGAGGGCGATTGCCGCCGAGAAAGGCAAAACACGGCGTCGGTTAT
>JASFTQ010000427.1:0-3729 GCA_050053515.1 Desulfobacterales bacterium
ATTCATATGTCCTCCGTTCTGCAGGAAATTGAAGCGTCGGCCAAAAAAACCCTTGAAGAAATCCGGCGTGAAAGGATACCGGCCGTCATTCAAGTCCGCTCATTTGTAACCCATGGCAATCCGGCTAATGAGATTGTGAGTTTGGCAGCGCGGGAAAAGGCCGACATCATCGTTATGGCCCCCCAGGGCGAATCCGGCTGGCAACGGTTTGTGTTCGGCTCTGTGGCCGAAAGGGTTGTCAGGATTGCGGATTGACCGGTTTTGACGATCCGGCCATCGAAAGATGAGGAGGAATAATATGACACGGTCTGACGAACAAATAAAATGGGATGTCATTATCAGACGCCACCCCCAGGCGCTTGCCGGCCATCATGTTTTCGGTCGCGTACCCGGGGGTTGCTGGTCGTCCCCCACGAGTGTTTATGAACCCCGTTATGCCCGGGTTGTCTGCATGCAAGATGGCACAGTGGGTATCGGCCACAAAAGGCAGGCGGTGTTTTGGATCCGGGCGGTACGAGGGGGTGATGGATAATTTGAAACCGCAAGGGGCTGGTAAAGCCGCTGGAACCTGTAAAATACCGGGAAAATCCGGTATCCGGTTGATCACATTTTTATCTCCGAGCATTTCAGGACCCTGAATACGATTGTCCCCATCAATGAGAATTCGCGATTGGCCTCAGACCGCCTGCCGCTTTGTGTCGACCTGGAAATGACCAAGTGATATCGAGCGGCGGGTCCTGCTTTCCGATGCCAATTTTGTGTCAATCGGAATATTATTTTGAGAATCAGCCCGGTGATCAATTTTATAATTCAACGGTTCAATTCAGGTTCTTTTAACCGCAGAATACAGGATTGACGGTATTTGTTTTCTTTAAACTTTCGCTTATTGTTGTTCCGGCTTTTTAAGTTTTGCTCAGCCCATAGCTAAAAGAAAATAAATGATTCAAGTGAAATTGCGGAATTCCAAAACATCAATCAAACGACAGGAGAAGGTCATTGAAACACTATATGATGCAGCTGGACGGAGACCGGGTCAGGTTCACCCCCGATGGCAGGATTGCCGTTGTGGATGCCATCAGGGCGTTGAGTGCGCTGGACGAAGCTGAACGTATCTGGGAGTCATTGAAAGAAGAGCGCCCGGAATTCAAGGAATTGTGTCAGAAATACAACTTCCGAGAGGACAGGATCGACTGTGTGGTCGGTAGTGAAGGTTGGGAAATAATTGAGGGTGCTCTTCTGGACTACATACTTGATCATAGTCCTTCCGCAGAATTTAAGGAAGGGGGCATTCGGTGAAACCGCCGCACATGCCATCTCGGCCCTGCAAAGCGAGTCTCACTTTTGCCCGCCACAATCTGTGAGTTCATACTGCCGAATTGCAGCCCATCTGCCTTTGGCAGAATACAAGGGGGGAGGTCCGGTGATGTTACCGATCAATAAAATAGTTTGCCCGACGGATTTCAGTGAACCGTCTTACGAGGGACTCAAAGCGGCCATAGAGCTGGCTGAACTTGTTCAAGCCGAACTCATTCTGCTGAACGTGGTTTCACCGGTTCCGGCCGTCTCGGGCACCGCCGCGCCGGCAGGTTTTCATATACCGACTGTCATGAACGAGAGGCAGGCGGCGGCGGAGAAGTCAATACTTAATTTGATAGCGGAAAAAATTCCGAATGCTGTGCAGGCCCGATCAATTGTCGTCCAGGGAAGGCCGGCCGATGAAATTATAAGCCTCTCCGACAAGATAGATGCCGATATGATCGTAATTGCCACCCACGGTGAATCCGGCTGGCAGAAATTATTGTTCGGTTCGGTCACCGAAAAAGTGGTCCGCATGGCCTCGTGCCCGGTTCTAACGGTTCGGCAACCCAAAAAGAAATAGTTACCAGACAACTACAGCGGAAGGGAGACAGGGTTTTACCGATGAACACATTTCAAAAAGGTGACGGATTACTCATTATAGATGTGCAAAATGATTTTTGCCCCGGCGGAGCTCTGGCCATAAAGGCAGGGGATCGGATCATCCCCGTCCTAAATTACTGGATTCAAAAAGCTCGAGAGATGCGTGTGCCTGTTTATGCCTCACGGGACTGGCATCCTTACGGACACATCAGCTTCAAGGAGCAAGGAGGGCTGTGGCCGCCGCATTGCATCCAGGACAGTGAAGGTGCCGAATTCCATCCCGCTTTGCATCTGCCGGATTACACCGTCAAGATTACCAAAGGGGTGCGCTTCGATCATGATCAAAATTCGGTTTTTAATGAAACCGGTCTGACTGAGCGCTTGAAGCGCGACGGCGTGCAACGGCTTTTCGTCGGCGGTTTGGCGCTGGAGGTTTGCGTTTTGGCCTCCGTGCTTGACGCCCGCAAAGCCGGTTTCGAGGTGCAGGTCATCGCGGATGCCACCCGTGCCGTAAACGATGATGACGGCCGCCAAGCCATGTCCAAGATGAAAGAATCCGGGGCCGGGATGGTGACAACCGAGACAGAAGATCCGGAGGTAATCGAAGCCTGTCAAAAAGCACCGGAATGGGCGGAGCACGCAAGACTTGAAGATACCGATCAACCCTGTGACGACGGTCGATCAGGAAACATTTCATAGTTCAGATCAAATCCTTTCTGGCATTTTTGATGCGTTTCAGCATGTATTGCGCAAAATCGGTCTGCTTCTTGGATTTAAGATCCAAATATTCAATGGGAATTTCAGCACGGGCCATGCTTTTGTGACCGCCGGCCGATCCCATATCGCCGAACATATTATTTGCCAGTTTTCCGGCACTGCGGCGAAAGCCGGCATTTCGATATATAACCACCAGTTTCTTATCCAGTACGCCGGATACGACACTCCAGGTTGCCTCCGCCATTTTCATAAAAAAATCAGCCAGGATCACCAGCGTGTCGGCATTGTCCACATTCCCCATGTGGATAAACGCGGTGTGATCAACAAAGGTTAGTTTTTCCATGGCGACTTTGAAGTCGGGAATGTTTTTTTTGGTCATTTCGGAGGACTCGATTTTTTTAATGATATTGAGATTGGTAAATTCATACAGATACCGGAAGGCTTTGATGTCGTTGGAAACCGTATTCCTGACGAAATTGTCGGTGTCTGTTTTGATTCCGTAGAACAGTGCCGTTGCTAATTTTGGTGATGGTTTGATCTTTGCGGTCCGGAGGTATTCGCTCAATATTGTCGAATTGGCGCCGTATTTTTCCCGGATATCTATAAAAGCGGCTTTAAGGGGTGTGGAGGTCGGATGATGATCGATGATAATGTCGAAGTCATATTTGCCGAATTCCTCATCATGCGTCGGCTGGGAATCTAAAAGGGCCCATTTCGTGGCCTCCGAGCGCTTGTAATTTCTGATATGCCGTTGGTTCAGTTTGATTATATTTGCGAAAGCCAGATTGTCCGCCCTTTTGATTTTGTTGATGCGAACAATATCCACTCTTTTGACCTTGCGCCAAAATAGTCTTTTCAATGCATATGCGCTGGCCATGGCATCGGGGTCAGCTTTTATCAGAACTGCAACGATGTCCTCCGCGTTGACCACCTCGAATAATTTTTTGAGTCTCTCCGTGGACGGAACTGATTTGGGAAAAGAGTTTTCCATTAAACGTTTTCTCCTTCACTCAAATATTTAAATAGACCGGCTTAAATAAAAATACGCAGTATCGTGTATTTTAAGCCTAAAACCGATGTATTTGACCGGTTCGCTACCCTGCCAAGCCCCGC
>JASFTQ010000428.1:0-3702 GCA_050053515.1 Desulfobacterales bacterium
AGCGGAACACCGAAGGCTAAGCCGGCGAGTACATATCCGACCAGTTTCCATACGATCTTCGCTTCTCTGGTACTGAAAAAAATTACACTCGAATGAAGAACCAAAATAAGCAGGCTGACGACTACCGTGCTGCGTTCAAAGTCCCAGGGTGTAAAAGCGATACCGGCCAGAATTATTATTCCGAACCCGATGCCGGTGAATCCTTGAGTGAAGGACCCAAAAACGACCAGCAGGCAAAACAACCACAAGTATTGAAAATCCATCACCAATATCCTCCCGGGCGCTCATAAAACAGCGATGCGCCGAAACGAGTATCGCGGAGTCTCCATGGCCGGCCCGGCTCAAGGCAGGGTGCCATACCTTGGCTTGGGTCCCAGCTCGGTTTTGATATAATGCTGGGCAGCGTCTATCAGACGACAGAGCCTCGCCCTCGTTTCCCGGGGATCGATGATGTCCTCGACACCAAATTTTTCAGCTGTTCTGAAAGGCGATTCGTAGGAGTGAATTTCGGTCTCAATCTCGCGCCTGCGCTTGTTGGGGTCCTTGCTGGCGTCGATCTCCCTTCGAAACGCTGCAGCCACGCCGCCTTCGATTGGAATGGACCCAAATTCGGCCGACGGCCAGGCCATACGGTAGCAGAGGGTGTTGTTGACATAGTTTAGCGCACCTGCCATTCCGTAACACTTTCGAACAATGACCGTAAAGCGCGGCACAGTGGCCTGCATCACCCGGCACATGGCCGACATGCCGAATCTCAGCGTACCCATGCTTTCGGCTTCCACGCCGATCATAAAACCGGGTACGTCCACCAGATGACACAAAGGGATGTGGAATTGATCACAAAGGGCCGTGAAATGGCCCATCTTGACGGAATCATGTGCGTCGGGTGCGCCGGCGTTATATTTGGGGTTGTTGGCAATCACCCCGATGGGGTAACCATTCAAGCGGGCCAGACCCACGATCATACCCGGACCAAAAGTCGGTTGGATCTCGAAAAAACTGTTCCTATCGAATACAAGTTCGATAATACGCTTCATATCATAAGGCTTCATGCGATTACGCGGTACAATTGAGCGAAGCTCCTCTTCGGCGCGATCCGGCGGATCATCGGTTTTTACCACCGGTGGCAGCTGCCAGACGTTTTGAGGCATATAGCTTAGAAAGCGCCTGATCAGGCTGAAGGCCTCGACTTCAGAATCAGCGGCATTGTCAATTGCACCGGCCATATCGCAAGCGATGTGCGCTCCGCCAAGTTCTTCTTTATTGACTTTCTTGGACAGGGCCCGCTCCACAACCGGTGGCCCGGCGGCGAACAACTGGGAAGTGCCCCGCACCATGACCGAAAAATGCGACAATATGGCCCGGCCGGCCGGCCCGCCAGCCACTGAGCCCACCACGGCCGAGACCACCGGAACAATCCCCAGCAGTTCCAGGCAGCGCTCGTATCCGTCTTTGGCCGGAAGCCGCTTAAACTTGGCTTTGATGGCTGACGCAACGTTGGCGCCAACGCCGTCAATAAGATTGATCAACGGAATGCGGTACTCCTTGGCCATGTCCTCTATAAAGCCGCCCTGACCGCCTTTGCGCCGCGCCAGCCCGGCACTCGATCCGCCCCGCACCGTAAAATCTTCACCGCCAACCGCCACATAACGATCTTTAATTTTTCCCAAACCCATGACATAGGGTGCCGGTGTGATGGATATAAACTTTCCGTCTTGCCATACCGCGTCTCCGGTAAGCTGGCCTATTTCGAGAAAGGAATCTTTATCGAGCAGGGCGTCAATTCTTTCTCTAACCGTCAGTTTTCCCTGCTGATGATGGCGGTTCACACGTTCCGGTCCACCCAACTCGGTGGACAATTGACGGCGCAGATAAATATCTTTGAGTTCAGGTTCCCAACTCATACCTATTCCCTCCTTGGGCCTCCCGCCCGGGAGCCATCGGGTGTTTTTGCCGAAACCGGGGCTAAACAACCGCCTAAAGAAACCGAAGTCACTCATATTGCATCCAATGCGGACCTTGGTTCGAAGTCGTCAAATCACGAGACATAGCTTTTATACTTCTCAAGACATTTGCGGGCATTCCTGAGATTGAGACGCTTCATTTTCTCGGCCTTGTCCGGATCACCGGCGATGAGGGCTTTGAGCACTTGGCGATGTTCATTGATGGCCTGCTCAATGCGACCCGGTAAAATTACGATGCGACGCTGGACAACAGTTATTTTGGCAAACAACGAGTAAATCAACTTGGAAAGTTCAGTGTTCCCGGCGGAGTCAACCATGCGTTCCCGGAGTTTAGCGACGAGTTCCAGGTATTTCTCAAATTCCAGGTCCTCGACCATTTTTCCGGCAGGATCACCGAAGGCCGCCTCAAGATCTTGCCAATCCTGGGGGTCGGTTTTCTGGGCGGCAAGTCGGGCGGCCAAACCTTCCAGGACCTCTCGTATCTCCATGATCTCCAGAAGGGATTGAGAATCTATTCTCCGGACCATGGTACCGCGATTCGCCTTCTTTTCTACAAGACCCTGACTGTCCAGATCAGCCAGTATCTCTCTTAACATGGGTCGGCTCATTTTGAATTCTTCGGCCAGTTCCTGTTCGACAAGTTTCATTCCCTGTGGATAAAAACCATCGACAATTCGCCCTCTGAGTGTTTTGAGCACGAATGCCCGTCGATTCCGTTTATGCCGTCGGTTGTTTTTTTTTGCAGTCATAGCATTTCCATATTGAAGCGTACCCTGCAGCAAGCTGCAGGGAATCTTCCCAGAGAGGAATTCTATCTATTTTCTGATTCGCTCGCTAACCCCGCAGCAAGCTGCGGGGAATGCGCTCACTTTCACGGTTCAATTAAATATAAGAACCAATTGAAAACATTATTGTAGACCAAATTGAAGATATCTTAGGGATTTTTTTCTGTCAATATATTGATGATTAAATAGGTAATTTTGTGAAAAAGAGAGGGCTATTTGAACGGTAAAAGGTTTAACTCATCGATCGGGTTTGAGCGGCAATTCGTGGGTGATTCAGTGGACGAACGCATGGATGCGTCGTGAAGCTCTCCCAACTGTAGCGCGGGGTTTGCCGGGAAGAAAACCGGTCGATTACTGAAACTGCAGAATATCAGGCAAGCAATGCTAGCGGTCAGTGGGAAACGCTTTTTGATTGGTTCCGGATATCGCCATTCCAACAGTCCGGCATCCTTTCAGGAGGTGCCAGCCTTAAGACACTATTGGTCTGCAGATACCATTTCTCCCAGTAAGGGGTATTTTCCGGGTGATCCCCCCCTTATCTGTTCGCTTCACGATTATCATGGGCAACGTCAGCGGCGATTACTTTAGCTATCTTGATGCGATTCCAAATCTTCGATATCCGGCAGGTCATTTTCTCGGCATGATACTATCAAGCACATGACTGCAAAGTACAAACAAAATAAGGAGACACCAATGACTAATAATAAAAATATGCTACTCATGGTTCGGGTTGCCACCGTTGCTAATAAAATCGGGTGGTAACTTACACCCCCCTCCAAAATCGATCTGATTTAGCTTTATGCAAAATTTATACCTTTTAACGGCTTGTCCAAAAATTTTTATTTTAAGGCAAAAAATATGTAATGATATCAAACGAAAACCAATTCCTCGGCCGCCAGTCACTTTTAACCCTATTAGTCGAAAAAGCCTTGGATTGTGAAGTTTGCCACATA
>JASFTQ010000429.1:0-3697 GCA_050053515.1 Desulfobacterales bacterium
CGCAGTATGTCTCGGTTCGGCCAAATTCCAGCATCAGATATCTATTGTGGAATAAGGAGTCGATCGTTTATGTCTTAAACAATACCGAAGGCATACCACCAAAGTGGCATTTTATAGAATGCGTTTGCCGGTCTAAATCGATCTTCTAGGTTTCTCAATGTTCGAGGGGCTGAAGCGGTTACCCGCTGATATGAAGCTGCCGTTTCAACGCTGTTATTTCTTTGGGTTGATATTCCGTCCGTAGGGAATCCCCAGTTTTTTCATCCGATTCCTAAGCGTGCTTGGATTGATACCGAGGAGAGCGGCAGCACCGTCCGCCCCGTTAACCTTGCCTTTTGTTTTGGACAATACGCGGCGGATATGCCGGGAAGTGAGCTCATCCAGATTATCCATTTCTTCGCTATCTCCCAGCACATCCATGACTCTTTTTGGATGCTTTACATTCAAATGTTCAAATGACAGCGGCCCGGATGGATTGAGTATCAAAGCTCGTTCAATGACATTTTCTAACTCCCTTACATTACCCGGCCAATGGTATGTCAATAGAGGGTCAATGGCGCCAGGTGAAAGTGTCGGAATGGTGGTTAGTTTCAATTCTCTAGCTTTCAGGTTAATAAAATGTTGAATCAGTGAGGGAATATCCATTTGCCTGTCACGAAGTGGCGGTATCCATATGGGGAAGACATTAAGCCGGAACCATAAGTCTTCACGAAATAGTTGATCATTCACCATTTCTTCTAGGTTCCGATTGGTAGCTGCAATAATGCGGATGTCCAGGTGGATTGTTTTCACCCCTCCGACACGTTCGATCTCTCTGCTTTGTAATACCTTTAATAGTCGTACCTGGGCTTGGAGCGGCAGTTCTCCAATTTCATCCAGAAATATCGTTCCTTTATTGGCCCGTTCAAAGCGTCCACGTTTTTGAGAGAGTGCCCCGGTAAAGGCACCCTTTTCATGGCCGAAAAGCTCGCTGTCGATCAGCGTGTCGGGAATGGCACCGCAATTGACACTCACAAATGGGCCCGTGCTGCGGGAAGATGAATAATGAATAGAATTGGCAATCACATCTTTGCCTGTGCCTGTTTCTCCCAGGAGTAATACCGGGCTGTCTAGTGATGCCACCTGTTGTACTTTGAGCATTACATTTTTTAGCCCAAAATTAGCTCCGACGATTTCATCGCCGGACAAACGTCGCAGTTCACTATGAAGGTAGCGGTTATCATCAGCCAGTAAGTCATTAAGTTTGAGAACTTCCCTGTGCTTCAGCGTATTTGACATTGCGATGACAAGAGGCTCCCTCAACAAAAGTACCCATTCTAGATGTTCTTCCTTGAACTTTTCTTCTCCTTCGGAAATGAGAACCAGGTAACCCAGCGTATCACCTTTTGCCCTGAGAACCAGAAGAATGACAGATGTGGGTGGTAAACCGTGAAACTCAGTCATTTCGCGACTAACAGGAAACGCCAGAGGATCTTCGAGAAGAAAGGCATCCTGTTCAGTTGGAGCATTTCCAGCCATTTCCCCGGCAGTTTTGGATAATGGGGTTAGCAAATCCAGTTTGTTGCATTCTTTTTCATCGGCATATGCTATTGATCGCATAGCCTGGAAGTCGCGCTCGTAATGTTGTAGAAAGATCTTTGTTACCGGCATAAACGCTTTCAGAAATTGAATTAGCGTATACAGTGCTTCTTCAATCTCCAGATTTCCGCATATCCTCAAAGTCGCCTCTCGAAAGAATTCATTTTTGTCCATATTGTTATCCTTTTCGTTTTTACCATGCTATTACCTAATATGGTAATTAGCGACAATTTTATCGAGCATGGCAAGCTAATTTTACCGAATGTGGCAATTATCTTGCAATGAATTTTATAACTTACAGATATTTTTGCGAAAATAATTTTGGCATAAAATAAGCACTAGAAACCATGCAAAATCTAAAATGAGAGACAAAAACATATGAAATGGGTAGAGTTGATAGAGCTTAGATCAATAGACAAAAATCGGGACATGTTGAAATCTGAACTGCAAAAATTGATTCACAGCGTGGACAAGCAAAGAAAACACCAGGTCATTATGGCTTATCGCCGCGTGTTAATAGATACCGATTTTTGTATTCATATTTTGCACGATTCAAACAAAGTGGATAACAATGGGAGCCAGCTGGGTTTGCGTCTTGCTTCTGCTTTAAAGGCGTTTGGTTTGGTGAATCATAGTATATGGATAGAAATCCATAACAAATACTTTTCATTGTGAATGGCAAAGGTTTGGCGATAATGCAAAAAGTATTGGTTGCCGGCTCAACAGGTTGCCTTGGCAAGTTTGTTGTGCAGGAATTTAAAAAACGTGCCTAGGAGGTTTCCGATGATTTCAGATACGCCTAATAGAAGATATGAACTAGACTGGCTTCGCGCATGGGCCATTTTGATCGTCCTCATTTATCACAGTACACGATTCTTCAATCTGGGCGATTGGCATGTTAAGAATGTCAATACCTTTGTCTGGGTGGAGATATGGAACGTTTTTGCCACCCGATGGATGATGCCACTCTTTTTCGTCATCTCCGGTGCGAGTTTGTTCTATGCAATCGGCAAATCCGGCGGCTGGCCGAGATTCTATGTCGATAAGTTTCTGAGATTGATGATTCCGGTTCTGTTCGCGTCGGTCACGCACAGCGCCTTGCAAGTATACCTGGAGCGATTAACACATGGTCAATTCTCAGGATCCTTCTTTTCATTTTTACCCGAATATTTCAACGGTGTTTATTTGGGGATAGGCATGCCGGGGAATTTTGCATACCACGGTATGCATCTATGGTATCTGTTCTTCTTGTTTGTCTACGGTCTGATCTGCTATCGCCTATTTGTCTGGTTAAAAGGAAGTGGGCGGGAGATTCTGGATCGAATCACGACGCTGTTTGCCATGCCGGGATTGATTTATCTAGGGTTTTCGATTCCGCTATTGATTATGAAAGCGCTTATTCCACAGGCCGTTCTGGATGTTGGCTCCGGCGGTTGGGGGTTTCTGTATTATTTCTGGTTTCTGATCTCCGGCTTCATGATTGTGTCCAGTGACCGACTCCAGCAGCATATAAAGAATCAGCGTTGGATTTCTCTTTTGCTGGGCGTGGTTTTATCCGCCGTTTACCTATACCTGTTGTTTACTCCCTCACGTGTGGTCTTCCCGGCCTGGATCAACGATTGGATTTTTGCCCTGCTCTCCTTTTTCAGCGCCTGGAGTTGGTTATTTGCCATTCTCGGATTTGGTATGCGGTTTCTGGCTTTTGATCGTCCTTCGCTGCGATATGCCAATGAAGGTGTGCTACCCTTTTTTATTCTGCACCAGACCGTCTTGTTGGGTATCGGCTATTTCGTAATGATCTGGGAAATTCATGATGCCATAAAATGGGCGATCGTTTTTATCAGTTCCTTCATCGTCATCATAACACTTTACACCCTATTTGTTCGGAAACTTGAGCTGTTCCGCTTTTTATTCGGGATGAAGACAGCGCATCCATTTTTCGACATCTTTCGGAAAAGGAGAGCCTTGATTGTCTTGCATGCCCTGTTTTTTGGTTTGATCGTTTTTGCGGCTGTTAATCCAATCACCGGAGAAGGCAGCAACCGCTCTCCAATGCCGTTAACGTACGATCCTGGACAGGATATCTTGCTGAATGCTGAATCAATCACAGATAGATCCT
>JASFTQ010000430.1:0-3689 GCA_050053515.1 Desulfobacterales bacterium
GAAAGGTACCGAAAGGATAGTGGTTTTAAGATCCGTTATTTTCATGGCGGCTTTCTCCGTATATATCCGTTTCGGGGCGCACCCTTTGCCCTGAACTACATAAAACCATGGTATGGCGTTTGCACTACCGCCGAATGGATCCATTTGATCATCGTAATAAAGTCAAAAACCGGCAAGCCCGTCGCGTTTTGAATGGCCCACGAAAAAGGCGGCATATCGCTGCACTCCAACAGGAACGCGCCGATCTGGGGGTTATCCCTGGCCAGTTTCACGGCCAGCTCCGTCAACTCCTTTTCAAGCTGTGCCGGATTATAGTGGAGCGTACAGTTGATGATATTTTTAAACTCCGGCAAATCCTGCGCACCAACGATCACCAGTTCGGATGGGTCGTCAACCCCGCAGGCAGCGAGCGTTTCTTTTGATAACGATTCATAATGCGCACAGATGACCCCCACCTGCTGGTCGGCTTTCAAGGTTTGTTTGATGATCGATATCTGCAGCAGGCTGGAGAGAAAAACCGGAACCTCCAGGGCGGCGGCTGCTTCTTTCTGGTAATAACCAAAATAGCCGCAGGCCCCTACGATTGCCCGCACACCGTCCTTTATCAATTCCCTGCCGCCCGCGACGATCATATCCAATAGAGACCGATCATGGCTTAAAATCTGCGGGATAGTGCTTCCTCTCAGGATATTGAAACGCACCGGAAATCTGTAGGTGCTTGCGTTGGCCACGTTGCCCGGAAGGTATGGATATCCGAGATCCAACACCAGGATACCGATGGATGCGCCTGAAATTGCTCGACCCTCGGGGATTCTGACTTCGGCATCAAGTTGGCCTGGAAAATACATAAAACCCTGTCTGCGTTCATCTCTAGTCATTTTGGGTACCTTTTATTTGATTCTGCCAAAACAAAGCTATTCGGCTTCACCAGATGCCTCCTCTGCGTCCGCCTGGATGGCCTCCAATTTTCGATTGCCGAGATTGCGTGTCGCTAAAATCACGTGCTCTCTGGCCGCCTGGCCGGCCGCTTCGCTGTCATTCGCTCTGATTGCCTGCAAGAGCACTTTGTACGTTGGGAGGTTTTCCCGGATGTAACTATTCCCGGTCATCCTGAACTGCTCGTAGTATCGGCCGAAATAGTCAATAACCGTCCTCAGAACCCACTCGTGCATCGGGTTTCCGGTAATGCGCGCTATCGTCAAGTGGAACTTCCGATCCAGTGATTGAAAGGTGTCCCAGTCCAGCGCTTCTGCTTCATCCCGCCGCATCAGTTCAGCGATGATCTGCTCGATTTCTTGCACGTCTTTTTGGGTTGCCATTTCCGCAGCCCTGACTGTTATCATCGTATCCAGGTCAAGGCGAAATTGGTACATATCATTCCAGGAGATCTTCTTGAAACGCACCAGCAGGTCCAAATTCTTGGAGATGACCCCCGTGGTAATCGTTTTGACTATATTTCCGCGTTGAGAGGTTTCGATAAGCCCTTTTTCCTCTACCACCCGCAAGGCTTCCCGAAGGGTTCTCTGACTGATGCCAAACGTTTTGGCGAGTTCACGCTCGCTGGGCAGTTTGTCCCCTTGTTTCAGTTTACCGGAAACGATGACATCTTCAATTTTTGCTGCTGCTTCCTGATAAATTCGAATTGGTTTTGATAATTTTTCAAACATTTTCAAGTAGTTATATTTTTGTTGACAGTTGTTTGCTGATAAAGTAAATAGCATGCACAGATGGAGTGATGACATCAATACATCACTCTGTCAAGAAAAAAATAGCCGGAGGGATAAATTTTAGATTTCCGTATGCACGGGCTTTTCGCACGGAGTGATGGAGGATGACTTCAATTTAATCCCCCGTAAAAATAATTCGACGGCCTACTAATCCAAAAGAAGCGAAGATTATGGGAGACGTTAAAAATGTCAAGAAAGTATGATGCTGTTATTATCGGTGCCGGAATTATTGGTTGTTGTGTTGCTTTTGAGCTCGCCAAAAAAGGCTACGCTACCCTGAATGTCGATAAATTGCCGGAATCCGGACACGGCTCGACCGCCAATTCCTGTGCGGTCATCCGCCTTCATTATTCAACTCCGGATGGCGTTGCTTTGGCCCGTGAAAGCTATTTCTATTGGCTTAACTGGGAAAACTACCTCGAAACAAACGACAGCAGGGGGATGATCAAATACATTAATACCGGATGTTTGGTTACTCGAACCGAGCGGAACAAATATTTAAAATACGTTACCAAAAGCCTGGACGAACTGAATGTCGAATATGAGGAGTTAGACGCTGCCGGCATTAAAAGAAAGTTTCCGTTTATTGATACACGAAAATATGGGCCCCCTAAATTACTTGGCGATCAAGATTTCGGCAAAGTGACCGGTGACGCCATTGAAGGTGCTGTTTATATCCCAGAATCGGGTTATATTTCCGACCCGATCCTTTCCACCCACAATGTACAAGTCGCAGCTGAAGCTAAAGGGGCGGAATTTCAATTCAATACCGAAGTTGTTGATATTCTGAAAGAGTCAGACCGTGTGGCTGGGATCAGACTCAAGGGTGGAACCGAGATAGAATCGCCCATTGTAGTCAATGTTGCCGGGCCGCACTCATTCATCATCAACCGATTGGCGGGCGTGGAAGAGAACATGACAATTAAGACCAGAGCCTTGCGGCAGGAAGTCGCCCATGTCCCATCACCTGAAGGAGTGGATTACCAGGCTGCGGCGCCCCTCATATCAGACGGTGACATTGGGTGTTATTCGAGGCCAGAAGTAGGCAACAATGTCTTGATCGGATCTGAGGACCCAGATTGTGATGTGTTGGAATGGATTGACGACCTGGACAACTTTAACCGGAATTTAACTTTACAGGCACACACACAGGTCATGCGCGAAGCGCAGCGCATATCCGGCTTGCCGGTGCCGAATCAACTTCAGGGCATTGTTGACCTTTACGACTGTTCGGATGACTGGATCCCAATCTATGATAAATCTGATTTGTCCGGGTTCTACATGGCGGTGGGTACATCAGGGAATCAGTATAAAAATGCGCCGGTGGTCGGTGCACTGATGGCTTACCTGATCGGAAAGGTCGAGGCGGGCCACGATCACGACAAAGATCCGGTCCTATATCCTTTGAAGTATGTCAAAAGATCACTCAATATCGGCTTTTTTTCACGCTTGCGTGAGATCAATAAAGATTCTAGTTTTTCGGTAATCGGTTAAGCGACCGGGAGAATATCTGTCGTAAATAGTTCTTAACCGGACGCTGATAATCGCAGATAGAATATTGGACTGCGCAAATTCAGCAGGAAGTGCTTAGAGGAAAAGGGATAAAAAGGACGTGGGTGCAGCAAGTGCGAAACTATTTTATATACATCATTCGCCTGGGCCGGTTTTGGGCTGGCGTCAACCGATAAATACAGATTCCGACAATCCCTAAAGAACCGGGCTGTATCAGCTTCACAACGGCATAACTTTCTTACTGGTATCCATACCACTATTTTCTGGGCCTCAACGCTTTCTTGTTTATAAATTACCAAGCGAATCTTTGAAAAAGTCGCTAAGGCGGCATTTTATAAAAAATATTTTTTAATTTCGTGATCAATCGTTTGGCGGAGGCATGCAATCTGGCTAATCTGGGAAAATAATAGGAGTCTCACGATCAAAACCAAACGCTAAGCACTTTCTGCA
>JASFTQ010000431.1:0-3678 GCA_050053515.1 Desulfobacterales bacterium
CCTGGACGAGGTTTATGCAAATTACCCCGTTCTCAAGAGCAAACGCCGGATGGTTGCCGGTGCGCTTTCCGGGGGTGAGCAGCGGACCCTTGAAATTGCCCGTCTCACCATGACAAAACCTCGAACCATCTTAATCGATGAACCTTCCGTGGGATTGATGCCCATCCTGGTGGACACGGTCTATGAGGAAATCGTCAGACTGAAAGAATTGGGATACACGATCTTGATCGTGGATCAGAAGGTTCACAAGGCCGTGGATGTGGTCGACTATATCTACGTTCTTCGCCTGGGACGAAACAGCCACCACGGGCCGAAAGAGGAGTTTGTCGACACCATCGAGGACATTATCAAAGAGTGGATATGAGAACACCGCTCGTTTTATTGAGCGACCCGGTTCTACACCCAAGTTTGATCCGGGTTAAATAATATCGAGTATTTACAATGGAACTTAGCATATTTGTACAGCTCATCGTTCTGGGTCTGGTTAGAGGTTCGATGTACGCCCTGATGGGCGTGGGTCTTTCCATGATTTTCGGAATCATGGAAATTGTCAACTTTGCCCACGGCGAACTTTTCATGATCGGCTGCTACATCATGTATTTTGTGGCCGCCATGTTGGGGCTTCCCTTTCCGCTGGGCATTTTGGCCTCCGGGATAGGTCTCTTGATTGTCGGGATTCTCCTTGAAAAAGGCCTTATTTCGACCCTTCGCAAAAAGGGGGGCCGCGAATGGCTCATGGATTCCTTTGTGCTAACCATTGGCCTGATGGTGATCTTTCAGAACCTGGCCCTGATCATCTTCGGGGCGGTTCAACGCGGAATCCCCAACCTGGTTTTCGGCCGAATCGTACTCGGGGAGGTCGTTTTTATCTACGATCATATGGTCATTTTGAGCTTTGCGCTTTTGACGGTGGGGCTGCTCTGGTACTTCGTCAAATATACCAACTTGGGCAAAGCCATCCGGGCCACATCCCAGCATTCGGAAGCCGCCCAGACCCTGGGTATCGATGTCAACCGGATGTATTCGGTTGCCTTTGGCATCGGGGCGGCTATGGCGGGGATTTCCGGAGCTTTACTCATCACCCTTTTTCCGGCCAATCCCAATGCCGGCATGGGACCGGTCCTGAAAAGTTTTGTGGTCGTCATTTTAGGGGGCCTGGGCAACATCAAGGGGGCCATCGCAGCCGGTATCCTGGTAGGACTCCTCGAGGCCTATGCCGTGTTTTTTCTGGCAGGCGGCTGGCAGAATGTGATTGTCTTCTCGATTGTCATTGCCGTCCTTATTTTCAAACCAGCGGGGCTTTTTGCGCCGGCCGGAGAGCGGCCATGAACCAGATTGCAAGTCCGAACAAGGGCATGAATACATCCCGTTACTTGAAGGTGGCCTTGATCCTGGCCTTTCTAATTGCCGTCCCCTGGATAATGAGAGACAATCGGTTTATTACCACGGTCTTTATTTCGGCCCTGATGTTCGGCATCTGGGGGGTCATGTATGATCTGCAAATCGGTTACGGCGGACTCATCAATTTTGGCTTTGCCGGATTTATTTGTGCCGGCGCCTATGGATCTGCTCTGGCAGCTCACCATTATGAGATCAACCCCTGGTTTTGCCTGCTCATCGGGGCGACGGCTTCCGGGGTTTTGGGATTTCTTACGGGCGTGGTCACCCTCAGGCTGAGAGGGATTTTTGTCGGGTTGGCCACCTGGTTTTTGGCCGAGGTATTGCGACTCACGATTTCCAATACCCCCGGATATACCCGCGGCATGCTGGGGCTGGCCGTCAAACCACTTCCGGATATGTTTGGTCTGGACTTTTCACGGGTCGCGCTGTTGCCATATTACTATCTGCTTTTAATATTGGTCGTCATTATCTTTGCCATTGCGGCCTGGATGGTCAGCTCCAAGATCGGCCTTTCCTTCAAGGCCATTCGCGAGGACCAGTTGGCCACCGAAACCCTGGGGCTCAGTGCGACCAAATACAAACTCATCAATTTCACCACCGCCTGCTTTTTCACCGGTCTGATCGGAGCCTTCTACGCCCATTACATCGGCATTCTCACGCCGGATGCGACCGAGTTTGGCGTTCCCAGAACCGTAGAGGTCCTGACCATCGCCTATGTGGGGGGGCGGGGCACATTGTGGGGTTCGATTCTTGCCGGCTTTCTGCTCATCGGGTTTCAGGAATACTTTCGGGAGCTGGGAGCCTGGCGCCTGGTGATGTACGGTGCGCTTCTGATTGCCGTCATGATCTATGCCCCCAAAGGCCTCTCTTCCATAAAAAAATATATCTGGTAAATGATTCTCTATCGAGAATCATTTTTCATTTATGAAAAAAGTCATGATCATACCCACCAGCGCGACCACGCCGAAAGAAAAGAATACCGCATTGTAAGACTGAAAAAGATCGGCAATTTTTCCTGAGACAGGTGTTGAGATAATCCCGGATGCGCTCGTAAATGTTGCCAGAAATCCCATCGCGGTTGCTGATAATTTTCGTGAAAGGATGTCCGATGGATACGCTGCGAGGAGAACATCGGGCATCAGGATCATCAGACCGACAACGGCCAGTATGACGGCGGCCAGAGCGATACTCAGTCTGAGGGACAAAAGAAAAGACGAGCCTGAAAGCACCGCCAACCCTAAAAAGATAAGCGGCTTGCGCCTGCCATCGAAAATGCGGTCTGATAGAAATCCGCCCAGCGGAGAAGCAAATACACCTGGCAGCAAGATGAGAAAAGATACGGTACTGGCGAGGTCAACCGACATCGCATAGGTTTCCGTCAGAAAAGAAGGGATCCATACCAGGCATCCGAACTGGACATAGACAAAGCAGAAATAGACCAAGGCCACCACCCACAATGTGCGATTTGACAGAACAACAAAGAGCCGTGACCTGGCATCACTGTCGATCTGTTGTTCGAGATGGACTTCATCTTCAAAGTCCGGCAGCCCCTTTTCTCGAGGATGATCCCTGACCAAAATCCAGAAGATGATAGCGGTCGCTGCCATCAACAGGGGCGGGATGATAAAAGAACTGCGCCATCCCAGATGCTCGCCCAAAAATCCGGAAAGCCGGATGCCGACACTACTGCCGCCGGTGACACAGGTTGCAAACCATCCGATAGCCGTCCCCCTTCGCGACCGGGGAAACCAACTCACGATCATTTTAACGGCGCAGCTCCATCCCATGGCCTGACCCATTCCGTTGACGAGCTGCGCAATGGATAGAACCATATAACTGGATGCCTGGCTGAAAATAAGGTTTCCGATTATCGAAACCAGTGCGCCGAAGGTAAGAATTTTTCGCGGTCCGAGGCGATCACCCAGATAACCGGCCGGCAGTTGGAAAACGGTATACGTCACAAAGAAGAAGGCCATTAACCCGCCCGCCTGCGCATTTGAGATCCCAAGGTCGGTTTTCAAGAGGGGAATCACCGCCGAGAAATTGAACCGAGTCAAGTAATACATTCCAAACAAAAGCCAGGTCAGAAAAAGAATCAGAACAGCTGAAGTCCATGCGCGACGATCTTTCAATAAAGCCTCCTTTGTGTGAAATTTCAATTATTCCGAGGGACGGGAAAGATTTGTTGCGACCGGCTGCGGCCGGTACCCCCTATGGGCCGGAGACCCATGCGCGCCTATCGCAAATAGCGGATAGAAAAACTCCCCCCGCCCCCGG
>JASFTQ010000432.1:0-3671 GCA_050053515.1 Desulfobacterales bacterium
ATTTCGTGATCAATCGTTTGGCGGAGGCATGCAATCTGGCTAATCTGGGAAAATAATAGGAGTCTCACGATCAAAACCAAACGCTAAGCACTTTCTGCACCAACGTCCCCCTTTTTATTTACAGATTAGCAACCGATGGTTCAATGATAGACAGCCGGCAAGTTCCGGCATACCGTTTCCATAAACCGCTTCTGGTACTCGAAAAAGGCCTCCGCCTCATCGAAGCGCGCGTATCTAAAGACAAAACAATCGAACAGGGTATAGAGGATCAGGTAATCGTTCAAAAGCGCCGCATCACCGTTGAAACCATAATAGTCAAGCATCTCGCGATAGACCGGCCACCGAAAGGTGGGTGACCAGTTCTCATAGTCCCTCAACAGCATCATCAGTGTAAACGCGAGATCCTCATAAAAACTGCTGATCCGGCACCAGTCCAGATCGATGAAGCCAACGATCCTGCCTTTGTGCGCCAAAATGTTGCCGTGGTGAAAATCGCCGTGAACAAAACAGCCCGCTTGTGATGGATACGAGCTGCAGAATCGCGTAACTCTGCTGAAAGCCGTCCGCAAGCGCTTTAGGGCGTTAACGCATAAAAAATCGGAGGCCTCAGCCAGCGCCGGCGTCACCAATTCGAGCAGACGTGTTCGGTCGATAATTTTGTCGTCGAAGCAGCCGGCAGTCGTCGTATGTAGTCGGCGCAAAGCATTTAAGACCTGACGGTTGACAGACGGATCAACTCGGTGAAGTTCAAACCAGTTGCCCAGGGGTCGCCCTGGAATTAGCTTGTGGAGGGTCCAAAAACAGCCCTCATCGATAACAAAGCAGGCCCCGGACACGCATCGTTCATATTGTGGGAAGCGGAAGCCGGTAAGCTCCGCCACCTGCCCGTACAGGTCGCATTCGGCCGCAAATCGAGCGCGGGTGTCAGCTTCTAAAGGTCTGGATCGCAGGACGTAACGATCTTCCACAAGGTAAACCTGGGCGAGCTTGGCGTCCTGCGGTTTGCGAATCCGACTGGCGTTCAAGCCGAAAACTTTCAGGATCTCTGGAATACGGGGGTTCATTTTTTCCTTTGCCCCTTGGGTTATTCTCTGTAGACCGCAGAAGACATTCTATACAAACTGGGAAATATTACTGAGCAATCGGGCCATCAGCCACGCAGGCTCTCGCATATCGCGGGTTTGTCTAATCAAGTCATCACGTTTTGTAACGAAGGGGCCTGTTGGCCATTCTTCATCATAATTTTGGATAATTTGTATGATTGACTTACAGTCATAATCGGGATGAAACTGAATGCCAAGGAAGCGTCCATTTTTATCGACAAAGGCCTGGTTTTTTGTCGTGGCATTGTCTGCCAGTCGTTGACATCCAGGAGGAAGCGAAAAGTGGTCGTTGTGCCAATGAAAAATAGTAAATCGTTTGGGCACATTATTAAAGAATGGAGAATCTCGACCGGCAGGTGTCAGCCTTACTTCATGCCAACCCAGTTCTTTTTTAGGATTGGGGAACACTCTTGCCCCAAGGATTTCAGCCAATAATTGGGCACCTAGACAGATGCCCAAGATGAATTTTTCTTGCTCTACTGCCTTTGCGATTAGACGCTTTTCAATTCGCAACCACGGATGAAGTCTTTCATCCCATGAATGCTGAAACCCACCGGCAATAATCAACCAATCAAAATCCTTGCATAAAGGCATACGATCTGCTTCGCTGATGGTTATCCGGTGCAGGGGGTGATTGTTTTTTGTCACCCAGCTTAAGACATTCAAAGAAAAGCCGACGGGGTCATGTTCAAGCATAACAATCCGCATGCTAGTAATACCTTCCAAATTAATCGGTTTTGTTTTCTATCTAAAAATTTCTATAGATGTGTGAACCGGAACCACAAGAAATATGGCTATCGATCGATCAACTTTATTTTCTCTTAGTAGCAGTGAAGTGAAGATTTAGCGCCCTTGGATCAAATTTCTCTGCTTTAATGCGTACCATAGTTTTTCCATAAGAGTTTCCATAGGGAAAAGACCCGTAATTAGCCCCTTCGGTGCCTGCGGCTAAAGTGAAGTCAAAAGTTGGCATATCAACCCCAGCGCTTAGCGGTGGAATGAACCTGGCAGAAAGGATCATTTTTTTTACAAAGCATCGCGTCAAATCCCGGCTTGGTCAGAATTCGCACTGCCGGTTCTAAAAGGTTGCAAGGTAACATGGGATATTTATACGTTTACGGTTCGCATCCCCCTGCGCAAGCGCCGCTCCACACGCCGGGTCATCAGGGATAGGGGGCAGGCCATTAAAAAATAGATCAGCCCGGCCAATAGATACGCATGCATGGGAAGAAAAGACATGGATGCCAGGTCCTTGGCTCTGAGCATCAGCTCTGGTGTGGATATCAATGAACACACCGAGCTGTCTTTGAGAAGAATAATCAGCATGTTCAAAAGGGGTGGTAAAATGATTCGCACCGCCTGGGGCATGATAATGTGACGATAGGCCTTGGCGGGTGTCATCCCGACCGCCAGGGCCGCCTCACGCTGGCCCTTATGCAAGGCTTCAATGCCGCCCCGGAACACCTCTGCCAGATAAGCACCTTGATTCATTCCCAAGCCGATCACTGCGGCTGAAAAGGAATCAACAATAATTCCGAGCGGAACCAGTCCGAAGTAGATCAGAAAGAGCAACGCCAGAGCCGGTATGCCGCGCACAAACTCGATGTAAGCTCGGCACAATTTTGGTATTAACGGAACCTTACTCAATCGTCCTATGGCCAAAAATATTCCCAATACGAGCGCTAACACATAGGACAGCGCCGTTAAGGCGATAGTATTCCCGGACGCAACGGCAAGCTGTGGCCACCAATAGTCCCAGTTTTGAATATACCCTTGCCAAAATCCCATTATTGCCAAGACCTCCGTTTTTCCTCCAATTTGTTGACAACTTGGGCTAGGGGGAAGCTCATACAAAAATACAGTGAGGCGGCCAGCACGTAGACTAGGGTGGTTTCAAAGGTCGACGTCACCAGATTGCGCGCCCAGAACATGATTTCAGGGGCGGCAATGGCCGAGACGATGGCAGTGTCCTTGAGCAAACCGATGGCGTAATTGCCCACCGGCGGCAGAACAATTCGAATCGCTTGGGGAAAAATGACATAGCGCATGGTCATCGAGGGCGTCATTCCGACCGCCAGGGCCGCTTCACGCTGACCGTGGTGGAGAGCCTCAAAGCCTGATCGAAAAACTTCCGTTAAAATGGAACCACCGACGGCCCCCAGACCGATGATGGCCGCAGACACCGGATCAAGCTTAACCCCCATGTAGGCCAGCCCAAAATAAAGAATAAAAAGAAGGGTAAGGGCAGGGACGTCGCGGAAGATTTCGATGTAGACATTCACCAGGAATCTTAGAGCCCGAAACCGTGAGGTTTTGATTATCGCCAGGACCAGACCGAACACAATGGCGACTACCAGCGCACCCGCCGTAATCTGCACCGTCATCACGGCCCCTTTGAGCAGGATCAAGGCAAACTTCAGCGCTTGGTGAGGATCAAATGGAAGAAAATCCAACATTTCTCATTCCCCCAATAACAATCCTAAAAAGGACCGTAGGCGATCATTTTTAGGGCTCTCCAGGATGTCGCCAGGCGATCCGTGTTCGGCAATCTTGCCTTCGTCAATAAAG
>JASFTQ010000433.1:0-3662 GCA_050053515.1 Desulfobacterales bacterium
ACCGGGCCATTCTAACGCAGATAATTGATGAACTGCGACCTGCTTATATTTGTATAGCCCATACAGCCCAGGGTATGGACTTTGCTCCGGCAGTTGCCTTTCGTACAGGTGCCGCTTGCATTACGGGTGTAGAGCATATCTTTCATGATACCGACCGCCTGTTCTTTGGCCGCTCCATGTTTGGCGGAAAACTGTTTGCCAAGGTACTTTCGAAAACCGAAATGACCGTCCTCACCTTGCAACCCGGATCATTCAAGCCCCGGCCCGCTGAAGGCAGCCTGCGAGAAAAAGTCGAGGTACGCGCTATCAATTTGCAGCCACGGCAGTCGCAATCGGCGGGAATCAAATCCGTTCAAATCCCGCTTGATTCCCTGGCAAAAGCAAAAATTATCATCACGGCTGGAAGGGGTATCGGTAAAAAGGAAAACCTCGAACACATTTATCGGCTGGCCAGACTATTTCCCAAATCCGCTGTAGGGGGATCGCGACCGGTATGTGATCTGGGATGGCTGGAATACGGGCAGCAGGTGGGTGTTACCGGCGCTACCGTCACGCCTGAACTTTATATGGCATGCGGTGTATCCGGGGCCATGCAACACATTTCCGGTATGCGCGGGGCTGGATTTGTTGTAGCAATTAACACCGACCCCCATGCCGCTTTCTTTAACTTCGCCGATGTCTGTATTACAGAAGACCTGGCAACCTTCATTCCCGCTTTGCTCGAGGCTTATGAAAACAGAAGGCAGACGTCCGATTAGAATTAAACATTTTTAAAAAAAAATTTAAATGAGGGGTCGGGGTATTTTATTCACGGCAAGATGCCGGGTTGTTGCCTGCCAAGTCTGACAGCGGCAACTGCCTCGCATTTTACTGCCAGCCATTTAAAAGGTTAACTCCACCAAGAACCAACTCCGTGTTTTGCCTTTCTCGGCGGCAATAGCCCCCTGCCAGTTGGAAGCGCAGGAGCGATCAGCTTGTCGTGAAAAAAATGCCCCGACCCTTCATTTAAATAAAGGAGGCAAAAAATGGCAAATTTCTCTCTTGACGGTAAAATTGCATTGATCACCGGCGCCAGCCGGGGGATTGGTGAGGCTATTGCTGTGGTTCTGGCGAAACATGGTGCTCAATGCATACTGGTCAGCAGAAAAGTTGAAGCGCTCGAACAGGTAGTGAGAAAAATCGAAGAAACCGGTGCGAAAGCCTCCGCCATTGCCTGCCATGTCGGCTATGTGAATCAAATCAAACCTCTTTTCAAAACGGTCGAAGAACAATTCGGCCGGCTGGATATTCTGGTCAACAATGCCGGCACAAATCCCTATTTTGGAGAAATGTTGGGGGCCGATGAGGCCGTGTGGGATAAAACCCACGATGTTAATCTCAAAGGTCCCTTTTTCATGACTCAGCATGCCGCCCGCCTGATGACTCAATCGGGAGGGGGTGCAATTGTCAACGTGGCCTCCATAAACGGAGTGCGGCCGGGAATCATGCAGGGTATGTATTCAATTACCAAGGCCGGTTTGATTAATATGACCAAGGCTTATGCCAAGGAGCTGGCCGCCAAAAACATCCGGGTAAACGCCCTGCTGCCGGGTCTGACCAAAACCAAATTTTCCAAGATCCTTGTAGAAACCAAAGAGTTTTACGAAGAGGCCGTTAAAATGATCCCCCTGGGACGCTATGCGGAGCCCGAGGAGATGGCGGGAGCGGTGCTTTATCTGGTATCAGAAGCCGCTTCTTACACCACCGGTATATGTTTAACGTGTGACGGCGGGTTTTTGGCTTGATATTAAGGTCAAGGATAAGGCAGAATCATCGGTTAGGAATCATAAAATTTTTACATTATGTAGAGAGCTTATTTTGTTGGAAAATTGCTATAATTTATTCAAAAACCTGAATCCAGCCCGGCTCTATTTTCTTTCGAAAACCGCCGCAATCCCCAGACCTCCCCCACCGCAAATGCATTCCAGTCCATAACGGGCATTACGACGTTTCATCTCATACAACAAGGTGACCAGGACCCGCGTTCCGGTGCATGCAATCGGATGACCCAGTGAAATCCCGGATCCGTTAACATTTACCCTCTCATAGTCTTGTTCGCCAATTCCCAGAATCTTCAAATCCGCCAGAACTTGAGCTGCAAAAGCCTCCTGGATCTCGATGAGCGCCATATCCGCAAGGGAGGCTCCCGCCTTCTTTAAAACCATTTCAACCGCCCTCGGTACGGTTTTGTATGTTTTTCTGGGATCATCTCCCGCCACGGCCAAAGATGTCACGGCGGCATAAGGCTCAATATTTAGATCGGCTGCTTTCTCGGCGCTCGTAACCACCACGGCGGCAGCACCGTCATTTTCGGTCGCCGAGTTGCCGGCAGTACAAACGCCACCCAAAACCGGTTTAAGACGCCCAAGCTTTTCCAATGTGGAATCGGGCCGTGGGCTTTCATCGCGTTCGACAATAAACGAATCTCCCTTCCGCTGAAGCACCTCTACCGGCACTATTTCATCCTCGAACTTTCCGGCCCCAGCCGCCTCACAGGCTTTCCGATGACTCCCCAGCGCCCATATGTCGCAATCCTCGCGCGAAATACCTTCTTGCTTGGCAGCCGTCTCGGCCCAGGTCATCATAGCCGGCAATACACCATAGCGCTCTTCCGGTTGAGACATTACCCGGGCCCGTTGAATTCTATCATAAAGGGGCAATCCCCACAGGGACAGGTCGCCGTGTCCTCGAGGCCTGCCCTTATCGCCACCCACACCCCATTTGATGTGGCCGGGCAGATAAAACTCGGCATTGCTCATGCTTTCCACACCACCGGCGACAACGATATCGGCCTGTTCCGATTGAATAAGCGCAGCGGCAAAACGAACCACATCCAGTCCGGTACAGCAGCGCCTGTCCAACGTGATACCGGGTATTTTTTCAGGCCACCCGGCTTTCAGCAAGGCCATACGGGCAATATTGACATATTCACCGTTCTGGTAGGATTGGCCCAGGATCACCTCATCAACTTGACGCGGTTCAATCTTTGTCCGCTCGATCGATTCATCCAATACCAGCGCCGCAAGATCGTACGCTTCAACCGTCTTCAGCGCTCCCATATATCGTCCCACCGGGGTACGAACCGCACTGACGATCACGACTTCTTTCATTAATACTCCTCTTTGTCAGTTGTCAGTAGATGGGTGTCTGTGCTCCAAAATTTCCTGTGCAGGTTTTTAACTGACTATATACCTCCAGACACCGAGCAATTTATCCAGCATCCGTATCAAGATCCGGGACTCAGTTTCGAACATCCTGCAGCCGTTTTACTCTTTCTTATTTTCATCAGTATCGTATTCGTACCAGCCCTTGCCGGTCTTGCGTCCCAGATGACCGGCTTTGACCTTCCGTCGCAACAGCAACGGCGGATACCAGCGGGGATCACCGGTCTCTTGGTACATGGCCAACAGGGCGCCGTAGGTAACATCCAAACCCACCATGTCGCCGGTTTCAAAAATTCCCATTTTTCTTCCGGATGCCAGCCGCAAGCCCTTGTCAATGTCTTCGACGCTTGCCACGCCCTGCTCGACGAGTCTCATGGCCTCCATGTTGGCCGGTAAATTGATTCTGTTGATAACAAATCCGGCAACATCCCGGTTCACCATGATGGGCTCTTTGCCGAT
>JASFTQ010000434.1:0-3633 GCA_050053515.1 Desulfobacterales bacterium
CTTAGAATAATTTTAACATATTATTGTAGATGATAAAATGGCTTTTCGGGCAGTCGGTTTAATTTTCAGAATATCGTCGGGACCGGCTCTGCTTTTGTCCCATGGTGTCAGCTTCAGATGATATGCAAGCGGTGACAAATTATAAATTGAGATGGATAAATCGAAATTCACATAATTTCAGATTGTTAGCTCGTTCCGGGGTTAGATATGCTGGGGGGTATCACTAGAAGATCTGAATATTAAAAGAGAAATGGGTTATTTTTAGGAAGCGCCTGGGTTATCCATGAGCTCTTCTCCGAAGAGCCGTTTGATGTCATCGTAATCGAATTGTTCAGTGTCCATCGGATTAACTTCTACACCGTCATCGATTTCGACTTTTTTGTTTTTCAAATAGAAGGCACAGCGATCGTCCTCGGGCAAGTCTCTGTCACAATCTAAATGATGGTAACAATTATCACAAATCATTTCATCCCCCCATCGGTTTGTTACTCCAACGTTAAGGTCAACGGAAATGTTGGCGAGATTCATTGAAGTAAGGTGTCGGAAAAATTATTTCAGCAGGTTGTTTAAATTCAAGCTGTCCGCTTTGAAACTGCTCCGATATAATTCTAACTGGAATATAACCAGGAGAGCAAATATCATACCACAACCGACAAGGTATATCTTATACAGTAATTACAATGGGTTAAAGCTTTGGTGCATGTCGCAACACGAGCAGAGGTGACAAAAAATGGCAGATTTTGTGCCCTTTAATGTCACCCGTTACCCCTAAAAATGTCTGGAAAGCAATGATTCTGTAAGACTTCGCCAACCTGGCCGCAAATGTGCTGAGCTCGAAGGACTTCGTCAGGGTTGATTGAAGCATACCCTCCGGCAAGCTGCACGGGGTATGCGTTAGCTATTGCGGTCCAAAAACTGCATTAATGCCTGGTTAAAGGCATGAGGCTGCTCCACGTTGGACAGGTGTGCGGCTGTCGAGAGCACCACCAGCTCGGAACCGGCAATGTGCCGCTGCATTAATTGGGCGGCTTCCACAGGAGTTCCGGGATCGTCCCGGCCGACGATGATGAGGGTTGGTATTGTAATTTCAGAAAGTCGCTCAAGGTAATTGAGATCCCTGATCGCTTCGCTGCAACCGATGTAACCGGCCAGCGGTGTGGCCAAAAACAGTTTGCGAATGTGCTGGACTTCCGGCGGGTTCTTTTCGAGACAGGGTGGTGTAAACCAACGTTCCAAAGTAGATTCCACCAGCGCCTGCAGACCCTTCGTGCGGGCAGTATCGATACGCTCCTGCCATACGGGTTGAGCTTCCGGAGGAATGATCGCGGCCGTATCGCAGAGCACAAGACTCCTCAATCGATTTCCATGGTTCAAGGCAAGGAATTGGCCGATCATTCCCCCCATGGATAAACCGACAAAGTGAACTTTATCGATGTCCAGTGCGTCCAGCAAACCGATGACATCGTTGCCCAGTTGGGCAAGGCTGTAAGCTTCAGCCGGTGCTTCACTGCCACCGTGACCGCGCGTATCGTAACGAAGCACCTGACATCGGGACGTTAAGGCTTTTATTTGAGGGTCCCACATTTCCATACTGGTACCCAACGAATGACTCAAAACCACAACCGGTCGAGGTGACTTGCCTGTAATTTCGTAATTTATCTGAATCCCTTGAGTTTCAGCTATCATGATTTTGTCTCCTGGCGGCTGTCACGTTTCTACGCTCAGTAGGTCGCCGGTTTTTTGAGGTAAAAGGAAGATATCATTCCCAGCAGTGAAATTCCGCCAGCCACCAGAAAGGGGATAGTAAACGATTGGCTGACATCTGCCAGATACCCCCCCAAAGCAGGTCCTAAGAACTGGCCAATGCCGAAAAACAGGGTGATAAAACCTAATCCGGCTGGTGCCAGGCGTGGTCCGACAAAATCACCTGCTGCTGCTGCCATAATCGTCGGTATGCTCCACGCCGTCAGCCCGAAAAATATCGCTGATAGATAAATTCCAAATTTCACTTTAATTAGCGCATAGATAATGTAGGATAGTCCGAGGACCAGATAGGCCAAGGCGGCTCCTTTACTTCGTCCAATTCGGTCGGATATCCCCCCCCAGATCACACCGCAAAAAATGCTTATTGCACCCACCCATCCCCATAAAGCGCTGGCCCATTCCTCTGTGAAACCCATGTCGACCAGGTGGGCGGCAAAAAATATCATGTAAATAACGTAGGAGAGACCGTAAAAAAAGTACACCAGTCCCAAGTACCAAACAGAGCCTATTTTAATGACTTCAGTCCACTGCAGAGTTGACACCTTTTTTGTTTCTGCCGAAACACCTGAATCTATTTCTGCTAGATTTGCACCCACTTGCTGCAGACCTTTTTCTTCCGGGCGGTTGCGAACGAACATATAGACAAAACCGGCAACGATAGCAACCGCAGCTCCAAGAATATACCAGGTGAATCGCCAGCCATCAGGGCCAAATGTGGCCAGGATGGGAGGAATCACCAGCCTTGATGATATTAACGTACCTGCTCCAATTCCAGCAGCCACAAATCCTGTGGCCAAGCCTCTTTTTTTCATGGCAAACCAGGCCGAACCCAAGGCCATAGCCGGAACGTAGGAAGCACCGTTTCCCAAACCGGTAAAAAGACGCATCGTGAAGGCAAAGCCGAAAGAGTGGGCCAGACCGGTCAATATCATGGTAGTCCCCATGAGAATCAGGGCGAAGGTGATGACAATCCGTGTTCCGAATCGGGCGGAAAGGAAACCACCGATAATTGCCATAGTTAAGTAGCCGATAAAATTACCACTTCCCAAAAGCCCCATCTGAAAATTGTTAAACATCAGGCCTTTTTGCATAGATGAATAGATGGCGGTGAAGGACATGCGACCAAACCCATGGGCGGCAACAGTGGTTAAAAATCCCATGAAAATGACTACCCAACCATAATGCAGCTTCTTCTCATTCATATTGGCCCCCTTTGATTTATGACCGATTTGATCCGCTAGTCAAAATCTCTTTGGGATCCGCGTAGCTCGCGAACATAGATAATTTTACCAACATAGAATGGCGCTTATTTTTTACGCCTCCGGCATCATTACCACATATGTCTATGATCTGCCAATAGAGGAAAAAATTTTCAAAAAAAAAGCGATTGAACCTTTAATCATTCAACCGCTTTTGATTTTACCAAATAACTGAAACGTTACCGGACTTTTTGGGTCCCGCCTCAGTCCTGTTTATCGTACTTCGGGACACATACAACGCCCCAGAGCGCCCATTCGCTGGAAGGCCTCGGGACAGTCAATGCGATTTGCTCTTCAATTTTTTGTCTCTCACCTGCTTTCAATTCGATATTGGTAAGGTTCTTGTCGACAGATACCCAGAACAGCCCCTGATGAAAAGCCCTCATATCACGTGCCTTGGTACTTAGAAATCGTTCTTCAATGGTTGCCAAATGGCTCGGCTTGTATCCTTCCCCCCCCTGTAAACATCCATCCAGAACAGCACTCAGCTGATACCCTCTGCCTTTATATCCAATATCTAACGACCGACGGATCCATCTAACAATCATTATATTTTTCCGTGCGAAAGCTTACGAAGGCGGTAGACATTTATTTTAAATAACTGCAGCGG
>JASFTQ010000435.1:0-3622 GCA_050053515.1 Desulfobacterales bacterium
TGCCTGCCAGGCCTGACAGCGGCAACTGCCCTGCATTTTACTGCCGGCTATTTAAAAGAATCACTCCAACAAGAACCGACGCCGTGTTTTGCCTTTCTCGGCGGCAACAGCCCTCTGTCCCTTGGAAGCCCCGGGGCGATCAGCTTGCCGTGAAAAAAATACCCCGACCCCTCAGATAGCTTATTTTTCTGTTTTGCGTGGAATAAAAAAAATTGTGAATAAATAATCTGGGCGTGTACTGGCACTCAACGGGTGATTCCACGCAACCGGTTGGGGAGCATGCTTTGAAAGGAGGTGATAGGGAAACGTTTGTACACTGGTACTATGACGTTAAACGGTAATTTATAAAGAAAGGAGACAACCAATGGCCAAACAACTGTTAATTGATGCCTACCGGGGAAAAAGGACAGCCAGTCCCCCCTGGGTGCCCTATGCCGGTGTTCATTGTGCCTTTTTGATCAATGAACCCGCGGATAAGATGCTCAAGGATCCTGAACTTTTGGCGAAAGGGGTGGTCAATGCCGCCAAGCGGTACAAAGCCGATGGCATTCCTCTGGTTTTTGATCTGTCGGTGGAAGCAAATTCTGTGGGGTGCGAACTGAAATGGTGGCCTGACAATGTCCCATCCGTCACCACCCACCCCTGCTCCGATAAGACCCCTGCTGATGCCGGACTTAAACTGCCCACCAAAGAATCCGGGCGCTGGCCGGTTCTCTACGAAGCTGCGAAAATTGCCAAACCTCAGCTGGATGAACTCGATTGCGTGTTGATGGGTCTTTTTTGCGGACCCCTGACATTGGCATCGCATCTGGCGGGTGTGCGCATATTTACCGATGTCTATAAAAATAGAGAGTTTGCCCACGAGGTGATCAAGTTTGCCGGCGAGGTGGGTGCTCTGGCGGCGGGATTTTATGCCGAAATGGGATCTGAAATAATCGCCATTGTGGATCCCGTAGCTTCGCAGATTAAATCAGAAACCTTCCAAGAGTTCGTGACACCGAATTCTCAACCGGCCATCAAAGCGATACATGCTGCCGAGAAGACCTCATCTTTCTTCATTTGCGGCGATTGCACCAAGGTCATGGAAGATGTCTGCAAGATCGGCACCCACGGCTTTGCCATCGACGAGCAGCTCAACATGAATTTCGTGCGCGACATGGCGCGGAAACACGAGGTTGGTTTTGGCGGTAATCTGAAATTGACTTTGGCTTTGAGCCTTGGCCTGTTGTCACCCAGGGAGGATGCCATCGTGAGTTTGGCGGCCGGGGGGCATATAGGCTATACATTCGCACCTGGCTGAGACATGCCCTACGATGTTCCGGTGGAACATATGGATCAAGCCATCGAGGCCAAGGAATGGTATGAACAATATTATGCCAAGTATCCGGAATCTTGGTAAACTTAATCTACGAAAGGAGGATTCGGATCATGGCAGATAAAATTAACATTGATGTTCTGACCTTGGACAGCGTTCAGTGCGCCGCTTGCGGTTACATGATGGAATCCATAGCTGCGTTACCGAAAGATGTTCAAGAAATGATCGAATACAAGGAATGGTCGATAAAGAACAAAGATGGCATCGGTAAATTCCTGGAGTTGCAAGGAAAGGTCTTGCCGACCATCTGCATCGAAAGAGACCTCGTATTTGAGAGCATCATCCCTCAATACGAGGAGCTTATCGACGAGATGGCCGCCCGGGCGCCCAACGAGGAGATGCGAGAAAGAATCAAGTCGCTGCGTGAGCACGGATTTGAATTTGACAAGATTCAAGAAAATCTCCAGAGAGCAGGGGCCGGTCTGTCCACTCGTACGGATTCAAAAGTCAAATAATACTTCAACCTAACCACAGGAGAGGGGCCCTGCGCAGGACCCCTCTGCTAACTTTATTGCGGCCAGTAAGATTGTGGATAAACGTTCAGCGGTCGAGGAATTAAAAAAAATTATTATCGAGCACGGCTTGCCAAAAACCGATATGGCGCTTTATGGTGTCCTGTGTCCCTATTGCGGCAAATCGGATCGCATCCGAAAATTGGAGGTGCCGGATGCATTACAGATCCAAATGCCCCCCCGGGATTTAGACATCTATAAGCATTTTTGGGATGAATTGGTAAACCCTGACACCTCTCTGGCGGTTTGTAAATTTTGTCAAAACCCCTTAACACTTCCAAATAACGGTCAAGCCAAGCCGATATGTGAATAGCTCAAATTTTTCACCCAAAGGGGGCAAGATATGAAAGTAGAAGTCCTTGGTCCCGGCTGTCAGCGATGTGACCAGCTCTATGAAAATACCAAAGCTGCCGTTGCAGCAATCGACCCGTCTTCCGGCATTGAAATCACCAAAGTCAGCGATGTGAACTATTTCACCAAAATGGGCGTCTTTATGACACCGGGGCTTCTTATTGACGGGGAAGTAATTTCGGTCGGAAAAGTGCTGACCGCAGAGGAAATCAAACAGAAAATCGAGGAGAAATTGTAGAACATGTCCGATGTCACCCGTGTCTATCTTATTACCGGATTTTTGGGCAGCGGTAAAACCACTTTTTTGAACCGGATCATCAATCGGTTTCCTCGAGACAAAAAACTTACACTCCTGGTTAACGAATTTGGTGAAGTCG
This sequence comes from Desulfobacterales bacterium, assembly GCA_050053515.1. GTDB lineage: Bacteria > Desulfobacterota > Desulfobacteria > Desulfobacterales. The sequence goes on from JASFTQ010000435.1 coordinate 2,616, forward strand.
GTGTAGACGGCACGCTGGTTGAGGGTGATGACATCGACATGTTGGAAATCAGCAAGGGATCCATTTTTTGTGTCTGTGTTAAAACTGATTTCATCAAAGGCCTTTACGAGTTGAATACGAAAGTACAGCCGGATGTCCTTCTGATCGAATCCACGGGCGTGGCCAACCCCACTGATTTGAAAAAAGATTTGAAGCTGCCCATATTCAACGACCGCTTTCAATTTAACGAGCAATTTTGCGTGATCGATGCGGCCCATTTTCTGGATGCCTATGGCGCCTTTGCTTCCATCGAAAAACAAATTGCATCTTCCAGTACCTTTATTATAAATAAAACAGATCTCGCTTCCCCTGCAAAAATCGAAGAGATAAAGCAAGTGGTCTCTCAGTTTCACCCTGCACCCAAATTTTTTGAGACCACCTTCGCAGACATCCCCCTTGAAAATTTCTTTGATCTTGAACCCCAGGACACCGTAGTACCGGGCCAACCGGTCCAATCAGGCAAAAAAGAGATAAGGCCGATTCTTTCAGCTGAAGAACTCGATAATTTTTTGGATGATTTGCTGGACAGCCCCGAACTCGAAATAACGCCTCCCGACACCTTGGTTTCGGTGGCGTATCAATGGCTGGGAGACAACTTGGCTCAAATAAAGGCAATGGCTGAAAACCTGCCCGCATCGGTCGTCCGCGCCAAAGGGTTTGTGGACGAAAAGGGTAAAATGCATCTTTTTAATTACGTTATGGGCGATTGGTCCATTGAAGATACGGATCTCCCGCGAGATCGCATTAAACACAAAAATGTTGTCGTTTTTATAGGTCCCCCGGATTCCATGGAGGGAATTGAAGAAGCGGCCAAAACCGGTAATTGGTCCAGCAAAGGGGTATTTCAAGCCTACTCGCCGTCATCAGCGTAAGATGGGCCGGCTCTTTATTTAACCGTATGAAATTATAAATTTTAAAGGATTCGCCCAATGGCTGAAAACCGATATGATGTAATAATCGTGGGAACC
>JASFTQ010000436.1:0-3610 GCA_050053515.1 Desulfobacterales bacterium
GGCCCGTGAAAACGCAATGCCGGTGTAAATATCCGGGATGCAACGGACTGGCTGCCCATGCGGACTTTATCCGTCATTAGGCTGTTTTGACAACCGCCCGTCAAAAATAAAATGGTTAGTTAAAGCGTTATAGAAATTCCGAGACGCGGCATGCTAGACTCATTTTTTAAAAAATTAGCCCGACACCATCACACACTGATATTTGTTTTGATTATCCTAACGGGTCTTTTTACCTATTCCATCGGTGTTCCGTTTCTCGATTTGATGGAACTCAAAACCATTGATTTGAGATTTCAGACCCGCGATAGGATTATACCGGAACCGGCGGTTGTGTTGGCCGTCATCGACGAAAAAAGCATCGCCAGGGAGGGAAAATGGATCTGGCCGCGAACAAAGTTCGCTGATTTGATTGCAGAACTTTCCCAAGCGGGTGCATCGGTTATCGCGTTTGATATTGGATTTCTGGAACCGGATAACAAACGGATTGTTGAAACCATTGACACCATCAGGCGGAGCATTAACGACCTGCATGCCAACAACCCGGATATCGAAAATTATCTAACCCAATTGCGATTCGAAAAAGACAATGACAGGCGTCTGGCGCAAGCGATTCAATATTCAGATGCCAAAGTGGTGCTGGGATATTTTTTCCAGATGGATCCGGCCAACGCCGGCTATGTGGAAGAAGAAGAAATCCTTGCGCATCAGGAAAATATCAGCCATTCCAAATACAGCCTCGAACGCTATATATCAAGGGCGGCCCGCCAAGTCCCTCTGATACAGCCGATTTACCCCCAGTCAAATATCAAAGAAATTTCCACAGCGGCCCAATACTCGGGATATTTCAACATGATTCCTGATCCGGACGGGGTCGTGCGCTGGCTGCCGGGAGTTTTAAAATTTAGAGACATCCTGTATGCGCCCATGGCGTTAGCTGCCGTGGGCGCCTTCCGTGACCAACCCCTGGAGGTTGTCATCGATGACTACGGTGTAACAGAGATACGAATCGGGGATTTGACGATTCCAACCGACGAACAGGGACACATTCTGATCAATTACCGGGGGGAAGAAAAATCCTTTCCCCATATCTCGGTGACGGATATCTTGCGGGGAGATGTTTCCCATGACACCTTTAAAGACAAAATCGTGATGATCGGCGTGACCGCCGTCGGTATTTATGACTTACGGGTCACCCCTTTCGGCACTATCTTTCCCGGCCTTGAGATCCATGCCAATATTGTAGATAGCATACTTTCCGAAGATTTTTTGTACCAACCCAACTGGGCCGCAATATTTGATGTTTTGGCCATCGTGGCTTTGGGTGTTTTCCTGGGAATCGTGCTTCCCCGCGTAACCGTGGTTCCCGGTTTGGCTGCGGGACTGGGAGCGTTTGCCTGCTATATTATCTTCTGTCAGCTCCTGTTTGCCAAATACGGCATTGTCCTAAATCTCGTCTATCCGCTCTCTGTGGTTTTAATGATTTATGTCAGCATCACGGCCTATCGCTATTTCGTGGAAACCCGTCAAAAAAGATTCATTAAGGATGCTTTCGCAACCTATCTTGCCCCGACCGTGGTAAAACAGCTGATCGAATCGCCTGAACACCTCGAATTGGGAGGTGAAGAACGCGAAATCACCGCCTTTTTTTCGGATGTCCAGGGCTTCACCAGTATTTCGGAAACCCTCACACCCAATGAAATTGTCGTGCTTTTGAACGAGTTTTTAACCGAAATGACCGATATTATTCTGAATCATGAAGGAACCGTGGATAAGTTCGAGGGGGATGCCATCATCGCATTTTTCGGCGCCCCCAACATTCTTGATAATCATGCTAAAAGGGCGTGTCTGGCTTCACTCGAAATGCAAAAACGGCTCGCGGAACTGCGTAATAAGTGGGGATCCGAAGGCAGACCGGAGTTAAAAATGCGAATCGGAATATCCACCGGCCTGGCGGTGGTGGGCAACATGGGGTCTGAAAAGCGTCTAGACTATACCATGATGGGAGATACGGTAAATACGGCCGCACGATTGGAAGGGGTCAATAAATCCTACGGGATCTACACCCTGATCAGCGAAACCACGCTCAGGGCTGCCGGCAACGACATTGTCGTGCGGGAAATAGACACCATTAAAGTCATCGGAAGAAGAAAGCCCGTAACGGTTTACGAACTGCTTGCCTATAAGGATCCCCTTGATGTCGCCATGAAAAAGACAATCGCTCGATACCAGCAAGGCCTTCAAGCATATCGGGAAGGGAACTGGAACCTCGCCATTAAATACTTCAAGGCCGCTTTAGCCATTTTACCGGATGACGGCCCAAGCAACAGCATGCTGTCACGCTGCTATGAATATAGGATAAAACCCCCCGGCAAAGACTGGGACGGATCGTATGACCTGAGGTCGAAGTAGTTAATTAAAGCTTAGGGGTCGGGGTGTTTTTTTCACGGCAAGATGCCGGGTTGTTGCCTGCCCGGCCCGACAGCGGCAACTGCCTTGCATTTTACGGCCGGCCATTTAAAACGCTCACGCCAACAAGAACCGACGCCGTGTTTTGCCTTTCTCGGCGGCAATCGCCCTTTGTTCATTAGAAACACCGGGGCGATCATCTTGTCGTGCAAAAAACACCCCGACCCCTGAATTGAAGTCAGGTATAAATCAAATTCAACGGAATGGGGGGATGCTTCCAGGCGTTGGGTTTTGGCAGAATGTGCTGGCCGCCCACCGTCAACCATGATAAATCAGGTTTGATCTCTCTCAATTTCCCATCCTCCGGGGGTCGTGAATGGCTGGTATAGGAATAGGTCGCTTGAAAAATGCAGATTCCCCGCTTCCCCCTGCGCGCCACCACGTAATACTTTTTGAACGTTCTCGGTAGGATGTTATTTTCCTGCGCAATTTGATCAAGTTCAGCATCGCTGAACTCCATTAAAATGGCCTTTGAGGTTCCTCTTTCAGATATCCGTATCAAAGCCCGTGACTCACTGCTGCCGGCATAGACAGTGGAAATGCAGGGTATACGTTTTAAATACTGGGCTGCCACAATTGCTGCCGTCCGCCGTCCGCCGACCATCATGGGTAACCCGTAATACTCAAAGAATTTTTTCTGAATATCCTCTGCGTACTTGTCCCCTTTTTCATAAATGTCTTTTGATATATATCTCAAATTGCGGGACAAATCTTCGGCGGCATCTGCAATCGGCCAATCGATTCTGACGTGAAAATGAGACAGCTGGTATCGGTTTTTGGCATGGGTGACCGGATCCCGTTGAATCAGAAGGGCATAATCAACCGGCAGTAGGATTCGCAAAAAATTAAAAAAATGGACAGACTCCAGGTATTTCGAATCCCGTTCGAATTTTCCGGAAAGGGGCAGGGTCTTGGACTGGAGAAGATTGGTCCGGGTCGTTTTGTTGGAATCAAAAAACCTTACATACTTCTTGTGCTCGGATGGAATGGAGTCCTCTAGAAAAATAACCAGAAACACATTCTGGCTGTCGTACTCCACGTCCGGAATACGGGCCCGCGGTTTTAACTCTCGTTTCTCAACAAAAGGAAAAGGAATCTTCTTATTCCTAAAATTCTGAAAAGAGTCAACGAGGGCATATTGAAT
>JASFTQ010000437.1:0-3598 GCA_050053515.1 Desulfobacterales bacterium
ACCCCAGGGAAAATCCCAGGCTGGAGACATAATCGATTTGATCCTCGGCAGCCAGACTTGGCAAGAGCGCATCATAAAACACATTGGCTCCGGAAAACCCGATGATGCCCACCACATAGATAAAAATGGCCCATACCCATTGCCCTTTTTGAACAAGGAACAAAGCAGCGGTCATCAGGACACCCAGGTAAGCAAAGAATATCAGAAATTTTTTGCGGGCTGATCCCTTATCGGCAATAGCGCCAAGGATCGGTGCCATTATGGCCACAAACAGACTTGCAATGGAGTTACCGAAGCCCAGCTGGGCGGTACTCACATTGACATCGGCACCATAGCTCCAGTATTGTTTAAAAAATATCGGGAAAAATCCGGCCATAACAGTTGTCGCAAAGGCCGAGTTGGCCCAGTCATATATTGCCCAGCCCCAAATCGCTTTTTTTTCGCTTTGCATGCTGACTCCTCTTTCTTTTAACGAGAAAGCCGGTTTAATTTATTAACAATGTACGGTTTTGATCAAACCTCGCTGAGTGTCGTGTTCAAATTATGAACCCTTTAAGACTGCAACCGCGGGGTGTTGGAGTATCGAAGTCATGGCGTCATGTCAATTGATTGGGCAGGCTTTCCTATCGGCATGAGATACAGAGGGTATTCCGTATCGTTCAGGTTTATAATTTTACTTATCCGGGCGTCATGGAAGGCACCGATTGCGACCGTGGCCAGACCCAAGGACTGTGCCTGGAGGTAGACATTTTGGGAAGCGTGTCCGGCCTCCATATGCGTATACCGCCTTCCGCGATCACCATATTTTCCGATGATCCGCTCATAGACGGCACAAATAATCATAGTCACCGGGGCATTTTTGATCGCCCCCTGTCTTAATGCGGCGTCAAAGAGTTCGGCCCGAACGTCGCGGTTGCCGGTCATCACTAAAACATGGTCCGGACAGCTATATTTATAAATGCCGGTTGAAAGGCCCTCCACAATTGCAGCCATGATGTAGATCTCAAGTGGATAAAGTGCTCCGGCCGATGGTGTCGTTCGTAAACCTTGCGGAGTTGACAATCCCTGCGCGGCCCATAAGAGCTGTGACAATTCAGCGAGCGCCAGGGGTTTAGCGGCGTAATTTCTGACGGATCTTCGGAGGAATAAGGCTTTTTCGACGGATATAGCGCCGTCTATTATTGGATCGGGAAGTTTTATGGTTTCCTGGTTTTCATGTTTGTTCATTGATGCGCACCTTCGGCCGTGGTTTTAAAGGTGTTGCCACCGGTCTCTGTGAGCATTTTCTTTTTTACATAATTTAAAAATTGAGTAAATACCCGGGCACGCCAGCGAGGTCTAATTACCGTTGAGCATCCGTTCATGCAGCCGTTTGGCCCGTAGACAAAAGGTTTCCAACTTGGCATTGATAAGTTGTGGGAATGGCGAGCCATCGCTTTCAATGGCCAGAAAGGGCAAGTCCTCCGTATCTTTCAGAACCCTCCGCAGTTGCTTATTCTTCGGATCCGTGGCCAGTTTGCCCTCACGGTTCATGGTCTCGTTGAGAATCGATTCCGACAGACGATTCGGCATGCATCCAAAGGGACCAATGGCGATTACACCGCAGCAATGGGAGACGATCTCGGTAAGGGCTCCTCCTACGGTTAAAACCGCCTCACCGGCTAAATTCCTTGATATATAGGGTTCGGCATTCTTTATAAATTCTTCCACCTTCAGCGGGTCCGCCTTCACCAGCCCCGAACGCGACAGCAATGATTTGATTTGATTTTCATAGCGTGCTTGGAAAAAATTACGGAGCTTAAACCTCAGCTTTTTTCTCATATTAAAACCGTTGGAGTTGTGTCCTTGATCCACCATGTAGTTGCAATATTGCACCCACTCGGCAATCGGTGAGCACACAGTGGCAAAGCCCTTTTCAGCCAAACGCTCGGTCAGATACTGACGGGAAAGGGCATCGCGGCGAACAAATATTTCTCCGGTTATGGTAACCGTGGGCACGGTTTTCGGTGGCTGTTTCATGGGAATCTGGCCAAGGCGCTCAGCCGTTTGCCCAAGTTGTTGTTCGAAAATTTCATATTGGCCTTTTTCCAAAGCAAACAGTACTTTTTGCCACTCTTGCTCGTATATTTCCATGGATGCATCCGGATCAGCTGCATTGGCCATAATCATTGATCGAATGTCTTCCATGACATCCGACACGACCACGGCCCACCAGCCGTTGCGCTCGAAATCTTTGTCCATGCCCACGTAGGAGTCCTCGCTTGACAGAGTAAACAGGGCCACATCCGGTATCTCCAGCCGTTTGATTAAATCCTCCATAAAAATATAATACTGGCCGAAACGGCAGGGGCCGGAACCGGTGGCAAAGAAGTACACCAGAATCTCGTTGGGCCGTTGATGGTTGCGAATATAACCGAGCAGCGTTCCGGTTGTCAGAATTAGCGGCAGGCATTCCTTACATGACGTGTTGGCCCGGCCCAGTTTCAGTATGGCTTCGTCAGCCGCCGGGTGGGCTCTGGCATTAAAGCCGGATCTTTTCATGATCGCGGCAAATGCCTCTGAGGCCATCCTGCCCATAGAGGGTAACAGTACAGTTACGCGGGGATCCGTCATGGGAACAATCTCACCGTCCGAGTTGATGACTTTTAAGATGCCATTATCTAAAATGATGCGTGCCGGTAGAAATGTGCGCTGGACGGGCTCGATCTTTTTAGTGACGACCAGCTGTCGATAGGCATTGACAATATCCAGAAAAGCTTCAACTCGGGTTTCCAGCCCGGCGTCGGCCGTGTGGCTGTCCAGTTCGAGAGTTAAAGAGGGTTTGCGGCCCATAATTTCTCTGAAGTATCCGACAACAAAAGAATCCGGACCGCAGGAGAAGTTGGTGATGAATGTGCCGAAGAGCTGCGGATGGCGTGCGGCCAGCCGCGCGGTTTTCATAATTTGCTTTCCCATACCCCAGTACATGTGTCGTTTGGAATGCTCTTGTTCAAATGAGAGAAAGTCCAATGGTATGACCACAATGCCTCTGGAGGCGAATTTGTGGGGAATTCCCATGTGGGCCTCCTCCACCAAACCATTATAGGGCCGGGAGAAGATGACCACGGCAAACATTTCTGGGTCCGTTTCCAGCTCGGAAAGCACGTTTTTACCGATAGCCTTCATTTCGGCCAAGCAGTCCATTTGCCGTCGCAAAGCCTTTTCAAAAGCCTTTTCAGCCGCTTTGCGGCGAATTCCCATTTGTTTGGCACACTCAACCAGAGGTTTTCTGGCCTCCTGCAAGCCACCGGTCAGGTCCAATAAAGGCGTTAATATCTTGGTTCCGTTTTGTTTGGCCCGGGAGAGTGCTTTGCGGAAGGTGGCTTGCAGAAAAAAAGTCTCACCCTGCACCAGGGGACAGACCTGGGATTGAACCCCGCTCTCCTTATCCGCACTCGGCACCGCTTTAAAATGAGGCAGAAAAAGATAATCAAGGTGATTGCCGGATTCTAAAAGCCGGTGGAAAAAGCCGTGGGCCAGTTCCACTGGAAAACAAAAGGCAGCATTTCTCTGGTCGATTCCTTCCTGAGAAGGAGTATCGGGCAAAATCACTTCGTAT
>JASFTQ010000438.1:0-3589 GCA_050053515.1 Desulfobacterales bacterium
GGACGGAGGGTGCGACCCCTCCTCCTACCCGATAACGACGAGAATGTCCGATCATTATTTTATTATTAGACTGCGTCACAATTCGCAAAAGCTGTCATTCCAGACGAATCCCGCCTTGCAGGATGAGAGCCGGAATCCAAAATTTTGTAATGATAACAAGCAATTACTTTATCCCGGCTCGCGCCTCGTGTCCGCGAGACTTGGTCGGGTGACGAATTGCAACACAGTCTGAATATAAATTAATGATGGGATGGGAGGATAACATGGCCATGGCCATATGGCTCAAAAACAAGTTCTATAACACGATCCAATCCTTGATACTGGTCGTTTCTTTAGCCGCCCTACTCGGAATCGTGGGTTGGATGCTCGGTGGAATGCCGTTTGCGTTGTCGGCCATTGCTGCAATGGTACTTTTGTATGTGTTCGCCCCCAAGATGTCTCCGTTTGTGATTTTAAGAGTGCTGCGGGGACGACCGTTGTCATACCGGGAGGCGCCGCACCTCTATGCCATACTGGAATCATTGGCCCAACGCGCAGCATTGCCCAGTGTTCCCATTCTGTATTATTATCCCGCTGACGTGATGAATGCGTTTACGGTGGGTAGCCCCGGCGATGCAGCCATTGCCCTTTCCGAGGGTCTCCTGCGGCGGCTAAATCGCTCTGAGGTTAGAGGCGTTTTGGCGCATGAGGTCAGTCACATTCGCAGCAACGACATGCAGATCACCGGATTTGCCGATTTGGCCAACCGCTTGACCCACGGGCTATCCTTCTTTGGGCAGTTGCTGTTGATCGTCAACCTGCCGTTGATTATGGTCGGTGATTTCAGCTTCAACTGGACAGCGATTCTATTACTCATTTTCGCCCCCACTGTCAGTGCATTGCTACAGCTGGCGCTTTCCCGTACCCGTGAGTACCATGCCGATATCGGAGCCGTCGAACTGATGGGCGACCCGGAATCCCTGGCGACTGCCCTGGTAAAAATCGAAAATCACGGAAGAGCCCTTTTAAAATACCTGCCATGGATTGTAAAGCCCCAGTCCCTGTTATTGCGAACGCACCCACCGACAAACGAAAGAATCCGCCGGCTGATAGAAATCCAGCGCCGCAATCTCCACCTAACTCCTAAATTTGGAGTCGCCCGTTAAAGTAGAGGGTCACATCTTAAAGGGCTGCTGCCCAAATAATCAATTTAAATTGGCAACGGTTTCTGGTAAAATAGGTAAAGGGGTAGGTAAAGGGGTCAAGTCTTCATTCTTGACAATGCGAAGTGTTGGTGTGAAGAGTGAAGACTTGACCCCTCATTCCTGCTATCGTCGAGGTTATCTGTTGTGAAGCTGTCCAAAAAAAAAGTTGAATATATTAAGCGTACGGCTTCGAAAAAAAAACCTGAGGAGATTGCCAGGAATCTCGAGATCAGAATAGAGGATGTCCATCATTATGTAGGCCGCGATCGGGATCTAAGCAAACCATCAGATAAAAGCAGGATCTTTGACCGCCAAGGGTTTGACGGCATGTTCCAGTGGGGTCTGGTTGCATTCTGCTTCCTTGCCCCCCTTGTATTTATACGCGGGATATCGGACTTCGCCAACCTGACCCAGATGGCGTTTATTCAGACAGGTGTTTGCTTTTTTGTTCTCATATGGCTTGTCAAATCATTGCTAAACGGAAAATGGGTGATATTCAAATCCCGTTTCTATCTTCCCGTTTTGGCCCTTTTTCTTTGGGCCTCAATATCCATCATATATGCCCATAACAGATACGAGAGCACCCTGCCTTGGATGCATTGGACGGCATCGGCCATGATGTTTTTCCTGGTCGGCAACAGTTTCCAAGACGAAAAATATCGAAATAAATTAATCGCAGCGATATTTCTTTCAGGTTGCGTCGTTGCATTACTCGGCATTGGCCAATACTTGTTTCATATTGCATGGATCCCGCAAGCATCCCCTCCGGCCGCCACTCTTGCAAATAAAAACATGGCCGCTCACTTTGTGGTGCTCACTTTGCCATTATCCCTGGGGTTCATTCTGAACACCCGCGTCAACAAACGGGTATGGCTTTACAGCATTGCCTCGGCGGTAATGGTTGTCTTTTTAGTATACACACAAACTCGGGCCGGTTGGGTAGCGCTGGCAGCCGAAATGGCCTTATTCGTCACTTTGTTGGCAGTACTGTATTTGAGACACAGAGATTTTTCATATTGGAACCGGAATAAAAGCTTGGCTGCATGTGTTGCCGCCGTCATCATTTTCATCCTGATAAACTTGGGGCCACAAGGCTTTTCCTGGCGTATCGGCAACGTTGTCGAGCGTGCAAGTAGCGTCACATCATCCGAAACGGCATCCTTCGAGCATCAAATTAAAGATGGAACAACCATAGGAAGCGTAGCGCTTCGATTAGCCATCTGGAAACATACCCTCGCAATGATCAAAGATCACTTCTGGGTCGGGGTGGGTTTAGGAAATCATAAAATTCACTATCCGCCATACCACCATAGAGTAACCCCAGAAATATCTTATATGGTACACAGTCAGTTGGCCAATGTTCATAATGATTACCTTCAGGTTTTTGCCGAACTGGGCTTAATCGGATTTATTCTACTGGGATGGCTTTTTTATATATTTTTAAGGACGATTTCCCATTTGCATTCAACTGCTGCGTCTCAGTCTGGCCATTTTAGACTTATCGGTATCGAAGTGGCTATTTTCGGATTGTTAGTCAATGCCTGTTTTAGCTTTCCGTTTCAGCGCGCCATCCCCCCCTTCATCCTTATGACCCTTCTCGGACTGATAAGTTCTTACTATACCGACAGTAAAAAAAAATCTTATGAAGTGGGGTCGAAATGGATAATCGTCAGTGCCATAATTGTCGTTTCCATCGTGTTCGTCTGGTTGGTCCGTTTTCATTATACCAACATAAAATGCGACCGCCATTTTTTTCAAATCGAACGTCTGGAGAAATCGGAAAAATGGAGAGAAGTCATTGCTGCGGGTAAAAAAGCATATGCGTACAAGCCGGATCGGGTCAAGATACTCTCACATGTGGGGCGGGCCTACGTCCAATTAGGCGAGTACCCGAGTGCGGTTGCAGTGCTGCAAAAAGTGTTGGAGGCTTATCCCAACTTCATCAATTCGCAGTTAAATATCGGAGTGGCCTACCACGAAATAGGGAACGACACGCGGGCCACGGAAGCCTATAAAAAGGCTTTGAGCATTAAACCCGATTATGCCAAGGCTCATTTTAACATCGGTCTGATAGCCATGGGCAAGAAACATTACCGCAACGCGGCAAAAGCCTTTGAAAAGGCGGTTGAGTTCAATCCAAAATGGGATGCGGCACACAAAAACCTTGCTGTGGTCTATTTCCAATTCCTGAATAGAAAAAAAGAAGGCCTTGCGCACTTTAAAGAAGCCTTAAAGCTAAATCCTGAAATCAGCGAGGCAAGTGAAATACGGAAGCTGATCGAAAGCCAAAAACAGTAAGGGGTCAAGTCTTCACGGGCTGTTGCCCAAATCATTTTGAGCGGTCATTAAAAGGTTTTTGCCCATCAATCTTAGCGAAGTGGAAGATCAGCGCTTTGAACCTGTTT
>JASFTQ010000439.1:0-3589 GCA_050053515.1 Desulfobacterales bacterium
AACTATTGCCTATCGACGGACACGCGCTGAAATGCCGGCCGATGAGGAAGAAGTCGAGCAGGCGGAGGAAGAAGGCATCCGGCTTTCCTTTTTAACGATTCCGATTGAGATTGTTGGTGAAAAAGAGCATATCATCGGTCTTCGCTGCCTGCGGGCCAGGCTCATAACGATGGAGGGAAAGAACCGCAAGTACCCCAAACCGATTGAAGGCAGCGAATTTTTGATGAAAGCCGATGTGATCATACCTGCCATCGGCCAGCAAATCGATAATTCCTGTATGATGTCATTACCGGAACTCAACTGGACACGGCGAAACATGATTCGCGTCAATATGGCCACCATGGAAACATCGGTAAAAGGTGTATTTGCAGCCGGTGATGCCGTTACCGGTCCGGCCACCGTCATTGAAGCCATTGGCGGCGGCAAGCGGGCGGCCGAATCCATTGATCGATACCTGTCCGGCATACCGCAACCCAAGATGCCTCCGGTGCCGGTTCGTCGCGGTAGAGTTGAATGGTTGGAGATTCCGGCCAGTACCAAGATGACCTTAAAACGGCCAACGATGCCCCTGTTGAGTATTGATAGAAGACGCACCACTTTTCAACAGGTTGATCTCGGATATTCCGTCAATGATGCCAGGCAAGAAGCTTGCCGGTGCTTGCGCTGTGATATATGCCTGCGGTGCGGAAAGTGTATCGAAATATGTCGCGATAAGATGGGAGTGGATGCGCTGCAAATGGGATATTTTGACTTCGATCATCCGGTGGCCACTGACTTTCGGATAACCGAAGAAAGATGTATCTCCTGTGGTGCCTGTGCCGAAAACTGTCCCACCGGTGCCATCAAGATGGAGGACCGGGACGATGAAAGAATTCTCTCCCTTTGCGGGACGATTTTGAATCGACAGAAACTGATCACCTGCGATAGCTGCGGTACCTTACTCGGTTCTGCTAAATATCTCGATTATATTAGAGAAAAAGTCGGTGGTATGGCTCGGGTGACTGCCGACCAAGCGATTTGTGATGGCTGTGCTCGTAAAAAAGTCGCTGTATTTGATAGCGCCCTGCCGCCTTTGAAAGAATAAATACAAGACCTTTCATTTAAAGCTGATTGCGAAACCTCCTTTCTCGTGTGCCGAAGATCCTGCTTAGCCTGTCAAAGGTCTCTGGCGGACAAGCGTGTTGTTACTGATTCTAAGCGCCTGAGCCAACGTCCTCGCACATTTTTAAATTTTATAGGTGGGACTGAGAATTTTTGGCGAAAATTCGCAAACTGTCTTTGCAATTGATATTGCAACCATTTCGAGAAAAAAAATTAAAAATACTATACCCATGGGAGAGATGCAATGGCATTTCGTAAGGGACAAAGAGTGACGGTATTCAGAAAGTCTGAGGATGAAGTCTGGCAGAGCTATATGGATGAATTTGTCGGTTGTCACGGCATCATAACTGATCCGGATACCTCTAAGAATGACCCGGATGCTCTTATTGAAGTCAGTTTAGACGACAAAGGCACCCACCGGTTTCCGCAGGATTGCCTTCGAATTCTGCAAGATGAAAAATAAAGCGATATCCCGAATCAAACGGATTTTTCAAAAAAAAAGGATACGAGGTGATTGGTTTTACCGAAGAGGAGGATGCTTTAAATTACGCCCGCTCCCATCATGTCGGCCTGGCCATATTGGACCTCAAATTGAAGAAAATGAGCGGCATCGACGTACCCAAAGAACTGAAAAAAACTGTTTTCTCGCTACGTGCCGTTATTCTCACCGCTTATCCGACGATTGAGTCTGCACGGGAGTCAATGAGTTTGGGCGTGGGCGAATACTGCGCAAAACCGATAGACAATGAAGAGCTTGAGGAAAAAGTAGAAAATATACTGAAAAGTAAATAGATAAATAATCGAGGTGTCGGGCAGTTTTCTGTGAAATACACCGTCATACCTGCGAAAGCAGGGATCCAGAAAAGTTTTAGCCAGTCAAGGTCGATGCCCACTTTCATGGGTGTGACGAGAAAGACACCCCGACCCCTCGAATAAATAACGTTGATAATATTATGCCTCAGGATGGCTGCAGCCAATTACCATTCACCGATGCTGGAATGTCAGGTCTGCCGAAATCGATGCCTTGAACGGCGCCATATACGCCATGGGAAAGCATAAAAGTGTTTTAGCGCCGTTGCGTCGGGCCATGACGGATCTGATCCGTTTGCTGGAAAAATGGGGAAGCGCTGGCGAATTAGAAACCTGATGTCCGGCACCAAGCACAAAACACATTATCTTTCAGCAAAATCTGTATTTACTTTCGTGATAATATTTACCTGTTTGGGTTCGATCCGGCCTTTTGGGGATTATATAACATGTTGTAGTGAGCCGGTACTTTTGAGGGGCATGACTTATGAAGCAAAAACCGGAAAGAAGAATCTCTATCCGAGATTTTAAGACCATCTGCCGTGCGATTGCAACCTATGAGGATTTGGATTTGCTGTTTGAAAACCTGGTTGAAGTGATAAGCCAGGCTTTCGATGTCAAGGGATGCAGTTTGCTGCTTTACGATGAACGCGAAAAGCAGCTATTTCGTGTCAGCAGCTATGGGATCAGCCAGGAATATCTCAACAAGGGCCCGATCTTTATGGATGACAAAGACTCTGCTTTGGTCAAGTGTGTGCCGGTTTTCATCGAGGATATGCAAAACGATCCCAGGGTCCAATATCCGAAGGCTGCTGCCAGGGAAGGCATTGTATCTTTGCTTTCTTTCCCGATCATATGCCGTGAGGCGGTAATCGGTGTGATAAAACTTTATCATAGTAAACTTTGGGCGCTTCATGAGGAAGATTTAGATTTGCTGTGTGTCATGCAGCGACTTCTGGCATTTGTGATTGACCATAATGGGCTGAAGAATTTTCTTGAACAGGTTAAGACAGCTGTGGAAAGCCTCCCCCATCGCATGCTGGACGGACCGTGAGTTTGAAAGACTCTATCACTAAAGGTTTCATCAATTATCGAGAAAAGCGGAGGGTAACCGATGAATCAAAAACTCGAGAGAAAGTTTTATCTTAAACACTTCAAAGCCATCAGCCATGCAATATCGACTTATGAAGATTTAAATGTATTGACCAACCATCTCGCAGAAGGCACCAGCCGAAGATTCAAGGCCAAGGGGTGCAGCATTATGCTTCTGGATGAACGTGATAATCAATTATATCACGTGAGCAGCTATGGGATCAGTGAGAAATATCTGCGCAAAGGACCGGTATTCAACGATGATAAACATAGTGCCATCCGCATAGGAAAACCGGTTTTTATAAAAAATATGCAAAAAGACCCCCGGGTCCAATATCCGGAGGATGCCGCTCGAGAAGGCATCGTATCGATGCTATCGATCCCCATAAAATGCCGTGAGGCAAACATCGGTATTATCAGAATTTATCATGATGCACCCCGCCTGATTCACGATGATGATGTTGATGCCCTGTGCGTGATGGCCGAGCAGTTGGGGCTTGTCATCGAAAACAACGGGCTCAAAAATTTTCTTGAAGGAGTTAAGATCGCTTTGGAGAGTCTTCCGCAGCGAATGCTGAAGGGGATGTAG
>JASFTQ010000440.1:0-3577 GCA_050053515.1 Desulfobacterales bacterium
AGGGTGTCTCCGATCTGCTTTTTACCGATAATGAAACCAATACGGAGAGACTCTTGCATCACGCCAACGGCAATCACTACTTCAAAGACGCCTTTCACCGGTATTTGATCGCTGCCGAGACGGCTGCGGTAAATCCTGCCGAACAGGGCACCAAGGTTGCCTTGGTTTACCGCCAAGACATCGATGCCGGTGATTCGCAGATATTTCGACTGCGCTTGTGCGACACATTCCGCAAGGTGCCGTTTGAGCAGTTTGATCGCGTTTTTGCAAAGCGCCGGAGGGAGGCCGATGAATTTTACGCAGCTGTACAAAGGCCGGGTTTGAGCGATGATGACAAGCTGGTCCAGCGGCAGGCCCTGGCCGGTATGCTGTGGAGCAAGCAATTTTATTACTATAATGTAGAGCAGTGGCTTACCGGTGATCCGGCCATGCCGCCGCTGCGGGAGTCGCGACGCAACGGACGGAATCACGAATGGGAACACCTCAATAATTTCGATGTCATCTCAATGCCGGACAAGTGGGAATATCCATGGTATGCCGGCTGGGATCTGGCATTTCATTGTGTTCCCCTCTCCCTGGTAGACGCGGATTTTGCCAAGCGTCAGTTAAGCTTGATGGCGCGTGAATGGTACATGCACCCCAACGGTCAGCTGCCGGCCTACGAGTGGAAATTCAGCGATGTCAATCCGCCGGTGCATGCCTGGGCTGCCTGGAGGGTTTACAAAATCGATGCCAAACAACAGGGTCAGCCCGACAGTGACTTCCTAGAAAGCATCTTCCACAAACTGCTTCTTAATTTCACCTGGTGGGTCAACAAAAAAGACGCAGAAGGTAAAAATGTCTTCCAGGGTGGTTTTCTGGGTCTGGACAACATCAGCGTCTTCGACCGCAGTAAACCCCTGCCGACCGGCGGCCATCTGGATCAGTCCGACGGGACGGCCTGGATGGGATTTTATTGTCTGGTCATGTTAAAAATTGCTCTGGAACTTGCCCAAAAAAACCCTGTTTATCAGGACTCGGCCAGTAAATTCTTCGAGCACTTTCTTAGAATCGCCGGAGCCATGACAGGCGATTACCGCGGTGGGCTGAGCCTGTGGAATGAGGAAGATGGATTCTTTTATGATGCGCTGCATCTGCCCAGCGGAGAAATCATACCGCTAAAGGTGCGCTCCCTTGTGGGCTTGATGCCAATGCTGGCCGTTGAAACCCTGGAATCAGACCTGGTGGAAAGCCTGCCCGATTTCAAGCGACGATTAATGTGGTTTTTTGAAAACCGGATTTATCTGAGAGACGGCGGTAACGTGGCTTGCATCAAAGCCCCGGGCGAACATGCCCGGCGTCTGCTGTCGATTGTCAGTCGCGATCGCCTCGTGCGCCTCCTGCAACCGCTCCTTGACGAAAATGAATTCCTTTCCGATTTTGGGATCCGCTCCCTTTCCAGGTATCACCAGGCGAATCCATACAGTTTCTATGTGGACGGCCAAGCACACACCATTAGTTATCAACCGGCGGAATCGCAAAGCGGCCTTTTTGGCGGAAATTCCAACTGGCGCGGGCCAGTCTGGTTTCCGGTCAACTACCTGCTGATCGAGTCACTGCAAAAATTTCATCACTATTACGGTGATTCATTGAAGGTGGAATGTCCTACCGGGTCCGGTCGGATGATGACCCTTGGCGAGGTTGCCACCGATTTATCCCGGCGAATGATACGCTTATTTTTGAGTACAGAAACAGGACGGCGTCCGATATATGGGGGACAGCGAATTTTCCAGGAAGACCCTCACTGGCGCGACCTGATCCTTTTCAACGAATACTTTCATGGCGATAACGGTGCCGGCCTGGGTGCCAGCCATCAAACCGGCTGGACGGGTTTGGTGGCCAAATTGATCCAGCAGTCGGGGGGATTCGTTGATCATCTTTAGCTAGAGCATTGGTTTCGAAACCGCTTGTTGAGTCATTGCGCCATCTTTTGTTCAAGGGCCTTTGCCCAGTTGTGCGCTGAAATCTTTAAGCTCGAAAATCCTCACCTGCCGGCTAATAGGGCAGGTAAATTTCAAACCAACCGCTGCGAGTTTAAGGCCATCGATGTTTTTGTTTACTCGGCCATATTTTGGATCTCCCGTAATCGGGTAGCCGATCATCGTGAAATGGCGACGAACCTGGTGCAACCGACCGGTTCTGGTTACGACATCGAGCGCCGAGGTGTTTTTCTCCGGGTCATAACTGTTGAATTCAAACTCGGTGGTCGCCGGTTTGCCATCCAGGCCCAGTTCTATCTTTCCGCGACGCTTTTCCCGTGAAAGGTTGCCGAGAACCTCTATCCCGTATCGCTTGGTGATGTGGTTGTCTTTAAAGAGCCGTGAAAAAAACACCCCGACCCCTCCTTTAATTGATCATTTCCCCAAAGGTCAAGATGAATTCTCAGCGTTTTTGCGGATGAATCCCGTCTGGTGTATCGGCGGCAATATCGCGGGCGCTTCAATTTGTGATCAGCCTGCTTTGCGGTAGGAGGATAATATGGTATAAACATTTAGAATGTAAAGTCTCAACGGGCTGTTGCCCAAACATTTTTGAGCGGTCATTAAAAGGTTTTTGGCCAACACATCTTGGCGCAGCGCAAGAAAAGCGCTTTGAACCTGTTTGAGTCCCGCTGTCAAGCGGGACGAGTTTTCTAAGCGCCTGAAGCAGGCCTTAGATTTATCGAAAAACGTTTTAGACTTAAGCGAAAATCTGTTTGGGCAACAGCCCGTTAAACTGCACAACCTAAAGGAGGTTTTATATGTCGCTACAAGTCACTTGGTACAGTCATGCCTGTTTCCTGATTGAGACGGCCGGCACCAAACTGCTGATTGATCCTTTTATAACGGATAACCCGTTGGCCCCCCTCAAAGCCGATGACATCGAGGCGGATTATATCCTTGTTTCGCACGGACACGGTGACCACGTCGGAGACACCGTAGCGATTGCGAAACGGACCGCTGCCACGGTTATTTCTAATTTTGAAATTCAGAATTGGCTGGTGGGTCGGGGAATCGAAAACGTTCACCCCCAGCACATCGGTGGCGGTTTCGATTACCCCTGGGGACGGGTAAAATTGACCCAGGCGCTACACGGTTCAGCTTTGCCGGATGGCAGCTATGGGGGTAATCCGTGCGGGTTTCTACTCTATGTCCAGGGAAAAAAGATATATCATGCCTGTGATACCGGCCTTTTTTATGACATGAAGCTTATCGGTGAAGAAGGCATCGATTTGGCCATATTACCCATCGGCGACAATTTCACCATGGGGCCCGAGGATGCCCTGCGGGCGGTAAAGCTGATTGAACCGGCCCACGTCATTCCGATTCACTACAATACGTTCGATGTCATTAAACAGGATCCGCATGCTTGGGCCCAACGGGTGAAAGCCGAAACCGCAGTCAAAGTCACCGTAATGAACCCCGGCGATCGCCTCGAGATATAGCAAATGCTTCAGGGGAAGAGGTATTTTTTGCGACAAGATGGCGGCATTCGATTATTTAAAGCGTTTGAAAAAATGTGAACTTTGCGAACACCGTTGCGGCGTCAACCGGTTAAA
>JASFTQ010000441.1:0-3571 GCA_050053515.1 Desulfobacterales bacterium
ATCCCCTGTCTCAGCTGGAAAAGCCTCGCCATATCCTGTTGATATCCGCCGAAGGTGGTGTAATGGCGGAATTGGAAAAGTACAGTCCCGTAGAGGTCGATTACGTGGAACTCAATCCCGCTGTAACCGATGTTGTTTTGCGTTATGGTCTTGTTAAAAAAATATCCGGCTTGAATATCGTTCATCAGGATGGACGGGCTTATCTGGCAAAAACCGCTAATCGGTATGACTCCATTATCGTGAACTTGCCGGAACCCGATACCTTCCAAATCAACCGGTTTTACACAGATCAATTCTTTCAATTGGTGAAACGCCATCTTTTACCTGAAGGAATATTGAGTTTTTCCATGCAAGGATTTGACAACTATCTTGCCGAACCGCAGCGATTAAAAATTTCGTCACTTTATAATACGGTCAGCCGGCATTTCAAAGATGTCCGGTTATTGCCCGGACAAAAAATCTTCTTTCTGTGCAGCGACAAGCCGATTGAGGTTGACATTCCGGCACGGCTGGCCTCCAAAGGCATTGCCACGAATTACGTTGAGGGATTTTATTACGGCAACCTGACCCCCGAAAGGATCAAACGCCTGAACGCACTGGTGGATCCCAGCGTGCCTCGAAATTTCGACAAAAGGCCCCATCTGATGCGCTTGATGTTTTTCCAATGGTTTGCCAAGTATGCGACCTCCCCCCACGGCTTCGTGATTGTCCTGGCGGTGTTGTGCCTTGCATATCTATTGCGGATCAGCCGGGAAGAGTTTGTGCTTTTTTCCACCGGTTGCATGACCATGGGCAGTGAAATACTGGTCATATTTGCTTTTCAGATTTTTTTTGGGTATATATATTTTCAAATCGGAGTCATTATAACCGTCTTTTTAGCCGGCCTTTTGCCCGGCGCTGTATTCGGAAAAAAGCTGGCTGATCGCGGTGTCCGGCTGCTGGCCTTCAGCGATGGCCTGCTCATATTGCTTCTGGGGGTATTTCTGGCGGTATTGAGCCTTGCCACCGGTCATTTGCCGGTCATTTTTTTCCTTGCCTTCGGATTTGGCGTATCCTTAATCTGCGGCTTTCAATTCCCCGTGGCACTTCGTGTGAGCGGAGACAATAACCCGGCCGCAACCCGCTTTTTCTCTGCCGATTTAATCGGCGCCGCTGCGGGAACCCTGTTCACCAGCGTGTTTCTCATCCCCTATTTCGGGATTTTATGGGCGGCGGCCGGATTAATCGGATTGAAATTGCTGAGCTTGTTGATCATAGGAACCGTTCATGGAAAAAATCACCCGACGACAGTTTCTTTATTGTAGTGCGGCGTTTCTTTCATCCACCTTGCC
This sequence comes from Desulfobacterales bacterium, assembly GCA_050053515.1. GTDB lineage: Bacteria > Desulfobacterota > Desulfobacteria > Desulfobacterales. The sequence continues at coordinate 1,332 of JASFTQ010000441.1, forward strand.
CGCGCAAGCATTCTTGACGGCCAAAAATAACTTAAATTCAGGGGCGACGGATATCCGCGGCAAGGTATTCAAAGGAGATGCACCCGATACCCTCTGGAAATGGTCCCGGGAAGGTCATCTTTATAAAAAATTGTCCAACGACAAGGTGGTTTGCGGCATCTGTCCCAACCGCTGCGTGTTGGCCGAAGGCGATCGCAGTGTTTGCCGTTCAAAAGTAAATATGGGCGGTAAGCTGTACAGCCTGACATACGGCAACCCTTGCGCGGTAAACACCGATCCCATCGAAAAAAAACCGCTTTTTCATTTCAAGCCCCGATCAAAGGCCTTTTCGATAGCCACGGCCGGATGCAACTTCCGGTGCCTGAATTGTCAAAATTACGAAATATCCCAAGCTAAACCGCATGAAGTTCGCTATTACGAACTTTTCCCGCAGGATGTCGTCAATGAGGCCCAACGGGCACGGGCAGAAAGCATCGCTTACACCTATTCCGAACCGATCACTTTTTATGAATACATGCTCGACACCGCGCGTCTTGCCAGGGAAAACCGCATCCACAACCTGCTCATATCAAACGGATATATTAATCGAAAACCGTTGCTTGAACTCTGCCGGGTTCTGGATGGGGCCAACGTCAATCTTAAATCATTGAGCGATGACATTTATCGGAAATTAAACGGCGGCCGGCTGAAGCCGGTCCTGAACACCTTTAAAACCTTGCGCGAGCAAGGGGTTCATTTTGAAGTGACCAACCTGGTGGTTCCGGGATATGTGGATGACGATGATATGGTCAAAGAGATGTGCCAGTGGATCCTTACGAACTTGGGACCGGACTATCCTCTGCATTTTTTACGGTTTTTTCCGCGCTATAAACTCAACCGCATACCCCCTACCCCCGTGTCAACCCTGGAGCGGTTCCGAACATTGGCCATCCAAGCAGGGATCCATTATGTTTACCTGGGCAACGTTCCCAACCATGAGGGCACCCATACGTACTGTCACAACTGCCAAAAGTTGTTGATCAAACGCCAGGGTTATTTTATCCCCCGGTATAATTTGAATGGCAATCAATGCAAATACTGCAACACGGTTATTCCGGGCGTGTGGCATGATAAAGAGAAAAAGGTATAAATCATAATATTAGCCCCAAAAAACACTTGACACGTTTGTATCCAAACAATAGTTACTTAACAAGTGATGGAGACTCTCAACTCACCCGTCTTTCTATAACTCGGTAAGTGAATATTGTAAGAGCGCGTAATGAAATTAAAATGTTGTTAAGCTTGCTCCCGACAAATTGTGCAAAATCCGCTGGGAGTTTAAAAGGGCTCAGGTATGTTGGGAAGTTTGTGCAAAAATGTCGGGGATTTCGGATAGCAATTCCGGCTGCCGATTCTCACTGCCTTTCACCGGCTGGCACAACAGTAATATCTTTGTCGATGACCTCTCCAATTCTCATTACGAAATCTTTCCGGCTATTTCTCAATTTCTGATCCCTGCAAAAACATAGTGAGCCTTCTCCTAGAGTAGGGTCCTGAGTACCATGTCTTGTTTGAAGAGTCCTGGCTCCCGCTGTTGTAATGGCTGACGTGTCGTTGTACCGCCGGGTAACCCCGCGGATAGTAAACCCGTACAACCGTCCGGCGGCTGCTCTGAGGCATACCGGTCAATTTTTGTATTTTTGGCGCCGATGAAGTGAAGCTTACACCTATCAGGGCGGGCTGGCCGGAAAGGAAAACATCTATTCCAGATGGTTTCCTTTACCCAGCGCCCAATAAGACGGGGTTTGGGGGCAGACGCACCGGTCAAATCACCCGAAAGTATGTGACAGGCAACCACGGATCTTATAGGTAGTATTTGGTTTTCGCATCTAGCAAACCGGAGGGGTATATCATGTATAAAAGAAAAGCGTTTATCAGGCACCATTCAAGGGGAATTTTTCGGCTGATAATTATCAGTTTGTTTGGTTTGCTGGTTACGCCAGGCTATACCATTGCGGCCGATGAATCCACCGGCGAGCCGGCTCAATCCATCGAAACCAAAATAAACCTCAGTGGGATAAACCCGGAGAAAAGGTGGACACACGGAGAGTATGGCGAGAGGTTTTTTGTGTCTAAGGTGGACGTGGAAAACAATATGCCTGCGGAAGAGATACCGCCCCCGCCTCAAATTTCAGAAATATTCCTGGATGAGGGGGATTACTACCTGGTGAGGGGGAAAAAGCATTTTATCCGCAGGGACG
>JASFTQ010000442.1:0-3540 GCA_050053515.1 Desulfobacterales bacterium
CAAAGAAGGTGATCCGATTCTGACCGTCGGTTACGGCGGATCCGATTCTGTCCAGGGTGCTCGCGTTGTCTCCCGCAGGGAATTTGTCGGTTACTGGGAATATCTGCTGGAAGATGCCCTTTACGTCGCTCCCCCGCATCCGAATTATGGCGGCGCAGCGCTGATCGGCCGTGATGGCCAACTTCTAGGCATCGGGTCGATATATACCCAGATCGTTATGAGCGGATACGGTGTCGTTCCCTGCAATATGTTCGTTCCTATCGACCATCTCAAACCGATCCTCAACGACCTTATTACCACAGGACGTTCCCTGGGTGCTCCCCAACCCTGGTTGGGGTTGAATGCCGAGGAGTCCCATGGGCGTGTTTTCGTCCTCCGGGTTACAGCCAAAGGTCCGGCTGAAAAAGCGGGTATGCAGCCTGGTGACCTCATCCTCACGGTTAACCGAAAGCCGGTGCAAGGGCTTGCCGATTTTTACCGCAAGGTGTGGGCCCTTGGCAAAGCAGGCGTCAAGGTGCCGCTGGGCGTTCTCCAGGGAACCCGGATCCGTGACATTAACGTTCGCTCCGGCGACCGTTACCAATTTTTAACACCCGTTCCCCGGCGCTGAGCGGTATACTTTCCTTTGGAAAAGCATCCCCCCAAACTGTTTAACATCCGAAACGCAGACTCACTCTGACCGGACTGATCCTCTGAGTTAGCTGGCAGCCATATGTTCTTTTCCGGGGAGCTTCACTTCAGGACCGCATTCAGGGAACCGCTTTTATAACCGTTCAGGTCCAGCGAGACATAAACAAATCCTAATTCCTGGAATTTCCGGCTGATCTCGTTTCGGTGTTTAATTATGGCCTCAAAATCCTGGGGCAGAACCTCGATTCGGGCGGTGTCTCCATGATGCCGGACCCTCAAGACATCGAAACCGAGCCCATATAGAAAATTTTCGGCTTGCTCTACTTGATTTAGTTTTTCGGGAGTCACTCTTTCTCCATAGACAATCCGGCTGGCCATGCACGGCATGGCGGGTTTTTCAGCGATTTCGAGGTCGAAGTAGACACATATGGCTCGAACGGTTCTCTTGTCAAATCCCAATTCAATGTATGGCGCCAGGATTGACGCTTCATTGGCTGCTTGCATTCCCGGCCGAAAATCATCGAGATCGTCTAGGTTGGCACCATAGAATATGGGCCAGGCGGATATGCCCTCCGGTTTCTGCAAGCGTTCACGGAGTTGTTCAATTCTTTCGAAAAGTGCTTTTTTGCAGAAGTAACAACGATTGGCGGGATTGTCCCGATATGCCGGATTTTGCATTTCCTGCGTTCGGACAATTTGAAGGGGTATATGATGATTCTCGGCAAAATCTATGGCGCAACTGTACTCCCGCCGGGACAGTGAAGGGCTATCCGCCAGTATGGCAACCATCTGTTGGCCCAACACCAGGTGGGCGACGAATGCCAGCAAAGCGCTGTCCACGCCGCCGCTGTAGGCGACAATGCCCTGGGCGTAACCGGAAAAATAATCTTTCAATCTTTTCGCATAAAGCGCCGGCTGCTCTTCAAAATCGTCGGTGTTTTTCATCGTAACCCCACCGCTTTTTCAATGACGCCCCCTCCGATTACGGTATCCTCCGAGTAAAAAACGGCGTGCTGTCCGGGGGTTACCGACATCTGGGGGTGGTCGAATAAAATTTTTGCTTTACCGGAACCATACGGCGACAGCGTTGCCTCAACCGCGCTGGAGTTCAGGCGGATTTTTACTTTTCCCCGATATGGTCGGTCCAGTTTTTCAATAGCGATAAGATTGATATTTTTGGCAATGAGCCCCCGGCAATAAAGGCTTTCTCTGCCGCCCACGAAAATGCGATTGTTCTCGGCGTCAATTTTCACAACGTAAAGGGGGCGGCCGGCTGCAATGCCAAGACCCCGGCGTTGTCCCACGGTATAGTGAATAATCCCCGGATGCTTTCCAATAACTTTTCCTTTTTCGTCCACGATTTCTCCGGCCGTTACTTCATTTTTATCGAAAAACAGGGAGTAGTCGCCTCCGGCAATAAAGTCTTGGCTTTCGGAGCGCTCTGCTGTTATTAGCCCCATCATGCGGGCGATTTCTCTTACCTCGTTTTTTGTGTGTCCGCCGAGGGGAAAGAGTGTATGGGACAGTTGTTCCGGGCTCAGCGTGTACAAGAAATATGATTGATCTTTTGATCGATCGGCAGCCATTTTTAGCAAGTACCGCCGGCCGGATTTTTCAATCCTGGCATAGTGGCCGGTTGCAAAGAATTCAAAGTCCACCCCGGAGTTTTTGGCTTTGTCCACCAGAAAACCAAACTTAAGCCTGCGGTTGCATGCGATACAGGGATTGGGCGTTTTACCCGCCAAGTATTCGTCCCTGAAATGGTCGATGACATGAGCCCTGTACTCTTCTCGCAGGTCTACGGCATCAAAGGGGATATCGAGTTTTTCACAAACAGCCTCAGCAGTTTCGAGATCCTCGATTTCCCCGGGCCCATAACAGGCATGCTTGTCACCGGCCTTTATCTTCAAGGAACCGTCAAATATCTGCATACTAAGTCCTCTGACCGCATATCCCTTTTCTTTCAGCAGGGCAGCGGCAACAGAAGAATCGACCCCGCCGCTTAGACCGATGGCGACGGTTGTACCTTTTGTTATTTTTTGATCGAACACCGCTGGTGCATTCTGTCGTATGAGAGTTTGAAGCCCAAAATGGGCTTGATACGTTGCCTTATCCGGGTACAGAAACAATTTTATGAATAACCATCCGGTACTACGGCGTCAAGTAAAAACCCGGGCCGGTGAACTTCTGCGGTCGACTCGGTGGCGGCACTTATGGTTGCAAATTCAACTTGATGCCCATAAAATGCCGGCACAAAAAGAATGGGAAACGAAGCTCTCCGTTTCAGCGGGTGGGACCTTTCGCTAAAAAAAAAATATATCTCGGGTTTAAATTAATACCGATGAATGATAATATGGGCGGCAGGTTCGGCAAATATGGCGACATCAAAAGAAAGGCCAGGATTCGAGCGAATAAACCCTCACAGAAAAAGGTGGTGAATCCGAAAAAAGCCGGCCGCCGAACGCGGCGACCCACTAAAAAAAGCAAGACCGACTGACGTTTATTGAGAGTTACGGCGGGGGCGCTTTTTTTTAATATTCGGGGATTGGCTGTCATGCAAGTGAACAATAGTTTTGTCTCCGATGCCTTTACTTTAGCCTGTCAGAAAATATTGGCGGACTTTCCGGAAGCAATCGGGGTTGCTTATAAGGGGTTGGATTGCGGCTGTGCCCTGGTGTGTGGTGTCTCCGCCAAGGGTGATCCTGTCGGAGCTTTGACGCATGTCTCCGGTCAAAGAGTCCAAAAATCTCAAAAAGCGCCCATATGCCTGCAGTGCAAAAAAGACAACGGATTAAACAGAGTTGTCCAGGAAGGCATTAGCTGGCCCGGTGATCAAAGTGAACTACCGGACTTGGAGTTGCGGCTGTCTATCGGCAGGAAAGTGTTTGGCCCCGATTATACGGAACCTCC
>JASFTQ010000443.1:0-3525 GCA_050053515.1 Desulfobacterales bacterium
GACTCACAAAGTTCGATACAGACAGTGTCCGGTCGTTGTTTGGAAATAACATCGGCCACCACTTGAACTGAGTCCCTGGAAACATGCGCCGTGCCGACAAGCGTGATTTCTTTGTCATTATATTTTAAATGATGGACCATATTGCTGTTGTTAAGTAAGGTTATTCAGTATATATTTATCAGGATTTGTTATTAAGTGAGGGGTCGGGGTATTTTTTTCACGGCAAGATGCCGGGTTTTTGCCTGCCCAGCCTGACAGCGGCAACGGCCTTGCATTTTACGGCCGGCCATTTAAAACGTTCACGTCAACAATAACCGACGCCGTGTTTTGCCTTTCTCGGCGGCAATCGCCCTCTGCCCCTTAGAAGCAGCGGGGCGATCATCTTGTCGTGAAAAAAACAGCCCGACCCCTGAATTAAGTAGTGCCCATCCGAAAATGAAATTTTATGTAGGATCGCACTAAGGAGTTTCCGATTCGGAAAAATGGCCATTTCCGGAAGGAAACTAAGTAATTCTATTACAGCCGCGCCCCCAATGCAAGACGATTCCAGAGACACTTAGGCAAACCCATTGAGATACTAAATCCCGAAGCCCTCTATGCTTATCCATGACGACATTTTTTCCTGGGAAGGTTTTGGCGGCAAGCTGCGCCTCGGAAGCGGAAAATGCCGGCTACGAATTTTTGATCTTACAAAAAGCGGCCCCAAAAAGCTGGCCCATTTAAGACCGATAATCATTGTGGTATCCGATATTCCGGAAAGCAAGATGTCGGTGAAGAGCTGCACAAGCCACATTGCAACCACCGTCACCCGACAGTTTGCTATCGATCCGCATCGGATGCTTTTCTTGGAATATTATCCTTCTGTGACGTACGGAGCTAAAAATGAGCGCCATATTCCGGAAAGGTATGATGTCGTCGATTTTGTTTGGCATGGTGACAAAGCCATGCATCCCAAGTGGCGGTCCTTAAAGCCGCCGCTGCTGGATGTGGTAAAAACTCAAATGGAAGCGACTTTATAATCACCCAATAGGCTGTCACGACATCGGAAGCACAGCAAAGATTGCGGAACTCCATAAAGAGTGCGAGATGATCACCGGGCCGAGTTTACCCAGTCGCCAGTACATGGCCCCCCAAAATGCTCCGGCCACCCCGGCTGCTCCGATGAGCATAAAGTTAAAAGACCACAGGTGAACACCGGCATAAGTCATTGTTGCCAGCAACCAGCCTTGCCAACCGCCAAATCGCAACATTAATCGGCGTTGCAGATATCCGCGCCAATAAATCTCCTCGCTCGGGCCGGTCACAAAAAACAGCAATAATATAATGATCCACATCGGGGTCCCTTCACCTTTGCCGTATATCGCCCCGATTTGGTCCTGTGCGAAAGAAAAGAATACGGTTGTCAGCGTCTTTGCGCTCCAGAATAATAGATAGAGAGCGGCGGCTGATACCAGGCCGCTGAGCCATGCTTTTAAATCAAAACCCAGTGATTGATCATGGAGAAATCCTGACCACCAGGCGATGCTTGCCAGGGTTGCTGCGGAAACGGCTATCTTAACCCAGAAGATACCCCAGGTTATATAAAAGGTAACAAACCAAAGAACCGTTGCCAAAGCCACTGTTGCAAGTAAAGTGCCGAGTCGATAATCCCGTTGGTTCACAACAATCCCCCGGGTATCATTGAAATGACCAGCAGCACTCCGAATGCCGTGTCCAATTGGGCAGTGCGAGCATCAGCATCCATTGGTACTTCATACCACATTTGCTTCAGCAACCGTATTGCCAGAGGCAAGGATACAAACACGATCAGAGACCAAGGATCCAGAGGGCCGAAAATCGACATCCACAGAATTCCCAGATAAGCTAAGATCACTAAACATAGATACAGGCGGAGGCCGTTGCGATGTCCGATCAATATTGGTAGTGTTATGATGCCCTTTTGCCTGTCGTGGATCATATCCCGTGTGTTATTGATCAACAAAACGAGTGCCACGAGGACACCGAAAGGCAACGACACCCAAAATGCGGTTATGCTGAATGCTTGGCGCTGAGTGAAGTATGCGCCCTCCACCATGAGGGGTCCCCACATTAGAAAAACCGAAAATTCTCCCAGTGCTTTGTATTTGTATTTCAATGGCGGCGCCGTATACGCAAAACTCGCGAAAACTCCCACCAAGCCTAGCCAAAGAAGCGCCCAGCCCCGTGTCGCCGCCAGATATAACCCGATGATTGCTGAAAGTCCGTACATTATGAAAGCACCGTTAAGCACCTGGTTTGGCTTAAGCTTTCCCTCCAGCAGCGGGTGGGGCCGGTATTGCGCTGTTGAAGCCTCCCGATAATCCACACCGCCCCGAACGTCATAAAAGTCATTCATGAGATTCGTGGCGGCATGAAGAATTATCATGCCAATAAGGGTGATCAAATAATAAGACCATGAAAAATCACCGTCCATTGCTCCCAAGGCGGCCCCGACACTCACCGAAATCGCCGACATCGTAAAGGACCAGGGGCGGCTTGCCAAGAACCAGTTCTGATAAATATTCATATGAAAAACCTTCAAAACTCCATTACCCCCGCTTATTTCGGGATAGCACCCAAATTTTATTAGACTGTTGGTCGCCTCCAAATTCGTTTTGTACACCAATGATTATAATCATTAAATGGAATTCTAATTGAAGGCACCATAGAAAAGGAGATCTCCGCTGTCAAGAGTGTTGAAATATTTGCCGCAATAGATTACGGTGGCATGAAAAGGAGAAAGCGCTGGCCTGGGCCCGCCTTAATAAGTTATCTGCCTGGGCGGATAATTTTGTTGGTCGGTCCATAGTAATTTTATCACTCTTATCTACTAGGAGGTTATATGTCGAGCAATGAATTGCTGTATCTTTCGCAACAGGACGTAATTGCCGTCGGCCTGACCATGCAGGAAATAATTGATGCTCTCGAAACGGCTTTTCACGAGAAAGGTGAAGGTCGAGCCGAGATGCCTCCCAAACCCGGCATTCATCCCGGTGGCGTGGACAATTTTATTCATGCCATGCCGGCCTACATTCCGGCTCTGAAATCAGCCGGTTTAAAGTGGGTCAGCGGGTTTCCGGAGAATGCCGCACGGGGGCTGCCTTATATCACCGGCCTGCTGATATTAAATGACAGCGAAACCGGCTTGCCGCTTTCGGTTATGGATTGCGTGTGGATAACGGCAATGCGCACCGGTGCTGCCACGGCACTTTCGGCCCGATATCTCGCTCGAGCCGACTCCTCTGTCGTAGGAGTGCTGGGGTGCGGTGTTCAGGGGCGCACCAATGTGGAGGCATTAAATGTTTTGTTCCCCCTAAAGCGCGTGATGGCGTACGACCTTGAGCCTGAGGCCCTTCGGCGTTATGCGGCAGAAATCGAGTCACGTTTTGCCCTGGAAGTCAAACCGGTGAAAACCCCCCGGGAAGCCGTTACCGGTTGTGACATAATCGTCACGGCCGGGCCGATTCTGAAAAAACCACACGCTACGATACAGTCCGGTTGGATGGA
>JASFTQ010000444.1:0-3508 GCA_050053515.1 Desulfobacterales bacterium
TGGTATGAAAAGTCGCCTCCTCATCATCGGCCATCAGGCGACTGTAACCCTCAACATCGGCACTCAGGATAGCGCTAAGTTTACGTTTGGCAGGTTCTTCTTTCATGGTTTCAACGCTTTTAGAAGGGTGAATAAAACCGAAAGCCAGAAAGTGAATAGAGCTTAAAAGAGTGTTATGAAGTGCAGAACCAAATGCGATTCAACAGGAGATATAGAGTTTCAGAATAGGTGGAATAGGAGGTTCAGATTATTTATGGTTGTATATAACATAAAATTTAGGGGGTCAAATCATATGTGTCGGCATTGATAAACTCTGGACATTTCCTGGATCTTGTTTTCTATTTGACGCCTTAAAAAAGATTGAGTTGGTCACTGAGGCTCGGGGATGAAGCCCCCAAAGGCCGTACTTGCCTATGCTCTTGAGGCCCAATAACGGCCTAAAAATTTTATGTATCCGGGTGATGATGCCGGTTGAAAACCGTAGCCGATTCGTGGTATAAATACCTCTAAGTTACGAAAACATAGGGGGCGTTTTATACAACGCATTGTTCCGAACGGTATAGAATTAGCTATGACACCAGTAGATCCCGCAAACAACAATATTACCTGGCATAACGGTTCTGTCTCCCGTGAAGATCGGGAAAGACTCCACAAACACAAGGGCGCAGTCGTTTGGTTCACCGGATTTTCAGCCTCCGGCAAATCAACCATCGCCCATCATCTTGAAAAAATGCTGCATCAGGCAAAATGCTCTACCTACGTGTTTGACGGAGACAACGTTCGGCATGGTCTTTGTGGTGATCTTGGATTTTCATCCCAGGATCGGTCCGAAAATATCCGGCGCATTGGCGAGATGGTCAAACTATTTGTGGATGCCGGAATTATCGCAATTACCGCTTTCATATCTCCGTATCGCAATGACCGCCGCCAAATTCGCTCGTTGTTTTCAAACAATCAATTTCTGGAAATCTTCGTTGATTGTCCCATTGAAATTTGCGAACAGCGCGATCAAAAAGGAATTTACGCCAAAGCAAAATCAGGGCTAATAAAAGAATTTACTGGGATATCAGCACCTTATGAGAAACCCCAGGACCCTGATCTGGTGATCGCCTCCGCAGCGGAAGATGTCGTTACAGCCGCAAAACGCGTCAAGGAGCTGATGTTAAAAAGGAAAATCATTTCATAATGCTTCTGGAATCGACATGGCCGTTTGGGATTTTAACAGTGTTTGGCCCTTTGTTTTCCAAAACGAATGATCCTCAATTTCATCACCAAGGACTGACGGATGCATCTACGTAAGCGAGTGCTTGTTACCGGCGGGGCGGGATTTCTCGGCTCTTTTCTGTGTGAACGCCTGTTAAACGATGGCTGCGATGTTATTTGTGTCGATAATTTTTATACCGGCACCAAACGCAACATTGTCCATCTTCTCGGGAACCCGTATTTCGAATTGGTTCGGCATGATATCACGTTCCCGCTCTACCTGGAGGTTGACGAGATCTATAATCTGGCCTGCCCGGCCTCTCCCGTGCATTATCAGAACGATCCGGTGCAGACCACCAAGGTCAACGTGCATGGCTGCATCAACATGTTGGGTTTGGCCAAGCGATTGAAGGCCAAAATCCTGCAGGCTTCGACCTCGGAAGTATACGGCAATCCGACCATTCATCCACAAAGTGAGGATTACTGGGGCAATGTGAATCCCATTGGTTTGCGCTCCTGTTATGATGAAGGAAAACGCTGTGCTGAAACACTATTTTTTGACTATCACCGGCAACATGGGTTAAATATCAAAGTGGTCCGGATATTCAATACCTATGGACCGAGAATGCATCCCAATGATGGCCGCGTCATCAGCAATTTTGTCCTTCAAGCGCTGGCGGGACAAGACATTACGGTTTACGGGGACGGCACGCAGACACGCAGCTTCTGCTATGTGGAAGATATGGTTGACGGACTTGTCCGAATGATGGATACCGCCGAAGGCTTCACCGGACCGGTAAATATCGGTAACCCCAATGAATACAGCATCCTTGAGCTTGCCCAAAAAATACTGGAAAAAACGGAATCAACCTCCAAGATTGTGAACAAACCGCTTCCCCTGGATGACCCCTTGAAACGCAAACCGGATATCACGCTGGCCCAAAACCGACTGGGCTGGCAACCCACAACCGAACTGAATGAAGGATTGGAACGGACCATCGAATACTTTGAAAGCGCGGAGAGCAATAGAATCGTTTAATCAAGGAATCCTCGACCGACCTGTGTTTTGCCCTTCTTTCATGTATCTCACCAAGGAGAATTTGTATGAAACGAGCACTGATCACCGGGATCACCGGCCAGGATGGCGCTTATCTGGCGGACTTTCTGTTGGACAAAGGATATGAAGTTCATGGCATCAAACGGCGGGCGTCGCTGATCAACACGGCCCGGGTAGATCATCTTTATCAAGACCCCCACGAAAAGGATGTGCGCTTTTTGATGCATTATGGCGATCTTACGGATTCGACCAATCTGATCCGGGTCATTCAGGAGGTTCAACCCGATGAAATTTATAACCTGGCAGCCCAAAGCCATGTCAAGGTTTCCTTTGAAACGCCGGAATACACTGCTAATACAGATGCGATTGGAACATTGCGCCTGCTGGAAGCCATAAGGATACTGAAACTTGAAGCCAAAACACGATTTTATCAGGCATCGACGTCCGAGCTCTATGGCAAAGTGCAGCAAACACCTCAAAACGAGACCACGCCGTTTTACCCGCGTTCGCCGTATGCCGTCGCCAAGCTTTACTCCTTTTGGATTACGGTAAACTACAGAGAAGCGTATGGTATTTATGCCTGCAACGGTATTTTGTTCAACCACGAATCGCCGGTACGCGGGGAAACGTTTGTCACCCGCAAAATAAGCCGGGGACTGGCTCGGATTAAACTGGGATTACAGGATTGCCTGTATCTCGGCAACCTCGATGCCAAGAGGGATTGGGGGCATGCGCGGGATTTCGTTGAGATGCAATGGTTGATGCTTCAGCAAGACCAACCGGATGACTACGTGATTGCCACCGGAGAACAACATTCAGTCAGAGAATTTGTTGAGCTCAGCGGCCAGGAGTTGGGTATGCGTATTCGGTGGCAGGGCCGGGGGGACGAAGAAAAGGGCATCGATGAAAATACCGGCAAGCTCGTGATTGCCGTCGATCCCCGATATTTTCGCCCCACCGAAGTTGAGGCGCTTTTGGGTGATCCCGGCAAGGCCCGAAGAAAATTAGGATGGAAACCGAAAAAAAGTTTTAGGCAACTTGTTGTCGAAATGGTCCAGGCTGATCTCAATGAAGCCAAAAGGGATGAGCTTTGCCGCAATGAAGGTTTTCAAACGTTTAATCATTTTGAGTAATGCCGATCGGTACATTGCGCTGAGGTTGCCAACTTATCCGATGATTTTACAGCAATTTTAGTTGGTTGGATCCTTTACAGTTGCTTTGACAAAAATTATGTTCTACAAGTATAAA
>JASFTQ010000445.1:0-3495 GCA_050053515.1 Desulfobacterales bacterium
TTGACCGCAGATCCATTTTCTTTGTTTAATCCAAGCTTATTTAGCCATCTGCTCATGAGTGACTTCAATGAGGTTGTATCCATAGGTGTTGATCACTTTTGTGTTGTTTACCATCGCCACGCGCTCCGACGCATTGGTGAAGTTGCGATGAATGTGTCCATGAATGAAATAAGCGGGTGAATAGTGTCTAATCAACCACCGAAAGCTTTTAAACCCTCTGTGACACGGATCTTCCGCATCGAAAATGTGTCTGGGGGGTGCATGGGTAACAATGATATCGATACCGCCCTTCAACCAGATTTTAAATTGAAGCCGTCGGATCTTATTACGCATCTGGTTTTCCGTGTACTGAAAAGGACCGCCGTTGTACCAACGAGAACCTTCCAGTCCCAGGATGTTTAGCCCCATGTATTGATTGATTTTACCGTTGAGGTTCGTGCAACCGTCGGGGGACTTTGATATATGTCTGATATCATGGTTGCCGCGAACATAGTATAGGGGAACATTGAGCACAGCGGTCAGAAAAGAGAGGTATTCCGGCGGAACGTCACCGCAAGACAACACCAGATCCACCGTCGGCAGCCTCGCGGCATCGAAGCGGTCATACAATAGTGGCTCAACATAATCCGACACCGTCAATATTCTCATAAATACACCCAGCCTCATTATCCCGGGTTCTACGGCCGAAAAGATTAAAATATAATGTAAATCTGATCAAGTGCAAGGATTATTTAATAATTTGATTTTACTTTTGTTTTAACGATGTCAATATGTTAAAGATATAACGCCTATCACGGGAGCATCGTTTCAATGGGTGCTGTTTCAGGGAAGCTGATGGCTTCGACAAGAAAAGATGCTGGTGCAATAGTTACACGTCCAGCACAAGGTTTTAAAGGCTTTTTAAACTTATTTCCGGGGCATGACTAGCCGGGTTCGTACTTTCAAACCAACCGAAATGCTCCGGTAAGTGAAGAATTCGATGGAACAAACACTTTATGACGCCCTCAAAGATTTGCGAGGGAACATCCCGCGGCTGGCCGAACTGCTGAAACTTGACGAGAGGCAAGACATTGCTTCCTGGACCCATATCGTTGATGCGAAGTTGCTTGCCAGATTTTCGCCTGATTTTCCGTTGGTAGCGGCTGTCTGTGGCGGTGGCTCCTCGGGCAAGTCCACCTTATTCAACTCCCTTGTGGAGCAGCGGCTTGCACCGACCGGCGGCAAGGCCGGTATGAATCGCCGAGTTCTTTTTTCAGTGCCGGCAAATCGTGCCGCACAAGCCGGTTTGCTCTCTGCTTTGGCGCTACCCTTCGAATGCGAACCCGAACGACTGCACGACGTACGAGAGCTCACGCGTCCCGGCAACCCTTTATATGTTTTGAACCGCACGGCTTCCGACAACATCGTTTTACTGGACACCCCGGATTTTGATACCGGCGCCAAAGGCCGCTATATCAACCGGGAGGTGACCCGCAGTGCTTTGGAGGCCTCGGATATCCTCATTTACATTTTTACCAACTCCAATTACAACAACAGGGATAACACCGATTTTATCTCTCAAATGCTTACGGGAATCGGCAGGCGGAAATGTTTCCTGATCTATCGCGTGTATCCCAGTTTTGTCGAGCAGGAAATTAATGAGCATGCGATGACGGTGGCCCGGGGCATTTACGGTGATGAGGCTGAAAAATTTCTTCTGGGAATTTATCGGGCGGATGAAGACAACCGGGTAGCCGCCGGTGAACGGTTCATGAAGTTGCGACCCGTGCCCCCGGACGGCCCGGAGATGATCAACGCACTGGCATCCATCGATACCCGCAAGCTGCGATTTGAGCTGCACGTTTCCATTTTAAGGGATGTACTGCGAAGGTCAAAAAAAATTTTCGAAGAAGCCAGGATTTCTTTAGATGAGCTTCAGTTATACCTTGATGCCTTTCAAACGGCGCAAAGCCATTGCGTGCATGATGCCTTGAAACACTTTCCCATGGATCGCGTCCTAGCAAGATTCGCCCAAATCTGGTCCCAAAGCGATCCTTTCCACGTTAAGTTTATGCGTAAAACCGGAGGTCTGGTCGAGTTGCCCCTGAAAGCGGCATTCGGTGCCGCCGGCTGGATAAAGGATCAGCTGAGAGCCGGGGATGCCCGCCAGGCATCTCCCACTGGGTTCCAGGAAAAACTGGATGAAGATCTGACCACTGCCGTCACGAGCATGCACTTGCAGTCCGTCGGTCCTCATGTTTCCGCCAGGGCTGCAATTGCCGATCCCGTGGCCCAGCGGATGTTTGAAACGATCAACCGGATAAGAGAAAAAAAGGGCTTAGACCCCAATCAAAATCCTCGCGGCCAATCTTCAGACGACGGCAGCGTGTTTCATTTTTTCGTATCTCCCCATCGGGCCGTGCTCTCCCAACAGCAACATCTGCGCGATAAGGAATTTAAGGCCATCCTTAAAGCAATTCTTTCTCAACGGGAAGATTTGATGGAAATTACCCGGGAGATGGACAAGGAGCTTGAAGACCTGGCCGACCACTTCCGAAGCAAAATGGGGCTGTGGAACAAAATCAGTCAAACCTTTTGGGCATCATTGAATGTGCTGCCGGCCTCGGTGGCGATTACATATGTGCTTTCCACCGGTGATCCGGTGGGCGGAGCCGGCATCAAGGTGAAATTGACCGGGCTTATGGGTGCTAAGGATCTTTATGCCCTGGTGGCGATTCCCCTCACGACCGGGCTGAAAAGAGCCGATCAAAAGCAGCTTGAGGCCATGCTGGGCCCGATCGCGCAGACCTGGTTAAACCACAAACTTAAAAGGGTGCAGAGACTATTTGAACAGCACATCACCGGCGGTATCCTCCAGGCTGCACATACGGCCCTCAATGCTGCCAGCGGAATGATTCGGCAAATTGAAAAAAACATGGACATTTACACATCGGCAGTGAGAAATGACGATTAATCAAAAAACAGCTGTCTTAAAAGCGATCGGCAGAATCGAGGGATTCAAAGCTGACCTCGGGTTGCTGACGGCCAAGCTGGAAACGGTCCCCCTCTGGCGTCCGGCAGATGGGCTGAAAAAACAATGCCATCAGGCAATTCAGATGATTAGCGACATTGCGCGGCGATTCGAGCGCAAACTCGTGGTGACCCTCGTGGGTCCCTGCGGTTCGGGTAAATCCACACTGCTCAATGCTATCGCCGGCATTGATGACCTATCTCAAACCGGTCATCAAAGACCCACCACCAAAAATATAATTGTCTTCAGCGATGATAAAGATGACGCCGGGCAACTGGCTGAAAGTTTCGCAAGCGACACGATTCAAATTAGATCACGCACTGAAAATGCTTCTTTAAAACATGTCATGTTGATCGACACGCCGGATACGGACAGCCGGGCCTATGAAATCCATATCCCGCTTGTCCAGAAGGCCATAGCCCAATCCGATATGCTCATTTGTGTTTTCGATGCGGAAAATCCGAAAAGAATGGATCACGTCGATT
>JASFTQ010000446.1:0-3488 GCA_050053515.1 Desulfobacterales bacterium
ATTCTTAATCGGCGCGCTGAAAGATTGCGGCGTTGAGCTATAATTATAACTTGCCATAATAGTTTGTATAATTTCAGAAATCCTCTCAAAGAACATCATTTTGTTGAATTGATTGAAGCTTTCCCATTAGTTATCATCCATACAATTTTTGCACATGATGGCGGCACAAATATTCGATCTTCATTCCACATTTCATTTCTGCTATCAAGCTTTACTCTGCCTTCCATAATCAATTCCCAGTTTTTTCATGCGATTCCTTAGCGTGCTGGGGTTTATTCCAAGGCAAGCAGCCGCGCCATCCGGCCCGTTGACCTTCCCCTTTGCCTTGGATAAAACTCGGCGAATATGCCGGGATATGACCTCATCGAGATGGTCTGTCTCTTCAATCTGTTGATGTAATTCCGAAGATTTTTCCGGTTGACCCAGATTCAGATATTCAAAGGTGAGTGGTCCTGCAGGATTGAGTATCAGAGCGCGTTCAATAACATTTTCCAATTCCCTCACATTACCCGGCCAATGGTATGTCATTAGAGGTTCGATGGCGCCCGGGGCAAGCGTAGGAATGGTGCTCAATTTCAATTCTCTGGCTTTCAGGTTAATAAAATGTTGAATCAGTGAAGGAATATCCATTTGTCTGTCACGAAGGGGCGGTATCCATACGGGGAACACACTAAGCCGAAACCACAAGTCTTCACGAAATAGTTGATTTTTTACCATTTCTTCCAGATTGCGGTTGGTGGCGGCAATAATGCGGATGTCCAAAGAGATGGTTTCCACCCCTCCGACGCGCTCGATTTCTCTGCTTTGTAATACCTTCAACAACCGCACTTGTGCCTGTAGCGGCAGCTCTCCGATTTCATCCAGAAATATCGTTCCTTTATTGGCCCGTTCAAAGCGTCCGCGCTTTTGCGAAAGTGCGCCGGTAAAGGCTCCCTTCTCATGGCCGAAAAGCTCGCTGTCGATCAGCGTGTCCGGAATGGCGCCGCAATTGACACTCACAAACGGGCCCGTGCTGCGGGAAGATGAATAATGAACATAACTGGCAATCACATCTTTGCCTGTGCCTGTTTCTCCCAGGAGCAATACCGGGCTTTCCAGTGATGCCACCAGCTGTACCTTGTGCATTACATTTTTTAACCCAAAATTAGCTCCGACGATTTCATCGCCGGACAAACGTCGCAGTTCACTATGCAGATAGCGGTTATCATCAGCCAGTAAGTCATTTAATTTGAGAACCTCCCTGTGCTTCAACGTATTTGACATTGCGATGACCAGAGGCTCCTTCAACAAGCGTACCCATTCCAGATGTTCATTTTTGAATTTTTCTTCTCCTGCGGAAATGAGGACCAGGTAACCCAGCGTATCAGCCTTCACTCTTAGAACCAAAAGAATGACAGAGGTGGTTGGCAGACCGTGAAACTCAGTCATTTCACGACTAACAGGAAATTTTAGGGGATCTTCGATTAGAAAGGCATCCTTTTCAGTTGGCGCATTGCCTGCCAGCTCCCCAGCAGTTTTGGACAATGGGGTTAATAAATCAAGTTTGTTGCATTCTGTCTCATCGGCATAGGCTATCGTTCGCATAGCCTTGAAGTCGTGATCGTAATGTTGTAAAAAGATCTTTGCTACCGGCATAAACACTTTCAGAAATTGAATTAGCGTATGCAGAGCTTCTTCTATCTCCAGATATCCGCATATCCTCAAAGTCGCCTCTCGAAAGAATTCATTTTTATCCATATTGTTATCCTTTTCGTTTTTTCCATGCTATTATCTGATATGGTAATTAAAAACAATTTTATCGGATATGGCAAGCTTAATTTACCGAATATGGCAATTAAATTTACACCGATTTTTTAACTATATGATTTTTATACATAATAATTTTTGGCACGAAATTAGTAATATAAATCATGTAAAGTCAAAAAGAGATAAAACCCATGAAATGGATAGAGTTGATACAACTAAGATCAGTAGACAGCAATCGGAAACTACTGGAATCTAAACTCCAGAGGTTAATCAATGAAGTGACTAAAAAAAGAAAAAAAAAGGCGATAATGGCTTATTGCCGATTATCGATAGATACCGATTTTAGCATTCACATTTTCCACGATTCAAAAGAAGTTGAAACCACTGGGAGTCGATTGGGTTTGCGCCTTGTTGACGCTTTAAAAGAATTCGGCCTGGTTAATCATAGTATATGGCTGGAGATGAACAGCAAATAATCATCAATAAAATTTTTTGAAAAGTGAGTGTCCTATCCGATGAGGTTTCCGATGAATACAGATACGTCAAATAGAAGATACGAACTGGACTGGCTTCGCGTATTGGCCATATTGGTCGTTTTTCTGTATCACAGCACCCGGTTTTTCAATCTTGGTGACTGGCATGTTAAGAATATAGACACTTACATCTGGGTGGAAATCTGGAACATTTTTGCCACTAGGTGGATGATGCCTCTTTTTTTCATCATCTCCGGCGCAAGCTTATTTTATGCTATCGAGAAATCTGCCGATTGGCGTAGATTCTTCGTTGATAAATTTTTGAGGTTGATGATTCCGGTCTTAATCGGCTCGGTTACGCTCAGCATCTTGCAAGTATACCTTGAGCGATTATCACATGGTCAATTCTCAGGGTCATTCTTATCATTTTTGCCCGAATATTTTAGCGGTGTCTATTTGGGAATTGGTATGTCGGGAAATTTCGCATTTCACGGGATGCACCTCTGGTATCTTTTATTTTTATTTATTTACAGTTTGATCTGCTACCGCTTGTTTATTTGGTTAAAAGGCAGTGGACGAGAAATGCTAAGCCGGATCACGTCGCTACTTACCATGCCGGGATTGATGTATGTGGGGTTCTCTATCCCACTGTTGATGATGAAAGTGCTTATTCCACAAGCAGTTCTGGATGTGGGCAACGGTGGCTGGGGTTTTCTGCATTATATCTGGTTTCTGATTGCAGGATTCATGATTGTTTCCAGCGACCGACTCCAACAGCATATTATGAATCAGCGCTGGATTTCTCTTTTACTGGGCCTGGTTTTATCAACCGCCCACCTGTACCAGTTGTTTAGCCCGTCACGTGTGGTTTTGCCGGGTTTGATAACTGATTGGATATATGCGCTTCTCTCCTTTTTCAGCGCCTGGAGCTGGTTATTTGCCATCCTGGGATTCGGCATGAAGTTCCTGGCCTTTAATCGACCTTTGCTGCGATCTGCAAATGAAGGTGTGCTGCCCTTTTTTATTCTACACCAGACCGTCTTGCTTTGCGTCGGTTATTTTGTAATGACTTGGGAAATTCATGATGCCATAAAATGGGTAATCGTTTTTATCAGTTCCTTTATTATCATTATAATGCTTTACATGCTCCTGGTTCGGAAATTTGAGCTGTTCCGTTTTTTATTCGGGATGAAGACAACCCATCCGTTTTTAGATTCCTTTCGGAAAAGGGGAGCCGTGATTATTGTGCATGTGCTGTATGTATCTTTA
>JASFTQ010000447.1:0-3465 GCA_050053515.1 Desulfobacterales bacterium
AAAAGGTTGCGTATCTCACGAGGGTCTTGAAATGTATTTTTGATGTCTGGCGGGTTTCTTTGAGGCGGTCCAACAGTTTCCGGGCCAGATTGGTCATGATGGTGCACCCCAGCTGGGGATCTGAGTTGATTAGCTGGTGGATATCGGCCTGCTTGATGACGAGCAACGCGCTGTCAGCTGCGCACCGGGCTGAAAGGCTGTACCGATAGGGCGGCACCAGAGCACCGATTCCGAAGCACCCGCCTTCTGAGCGTACGATGGCAACAGGTAATTCGATGGTCTCTTCCAGTTTGGTTATCAGCTCAACGGCACCATCGGTTAGCAGGTAGAGATTGTCGGCCGCCTGGTCTTCGTAAAACAGCCACTTTCCCTTTTGGATGTGTTCTGGCCGGCTGATGGCCGCGATTCGGTCTTTTTTGGAATTTGAAAGTCCCTGAAAAAGGTAGCATGAGGGGATTTGCATGTGATCCTCCCAAAACAATGCCCTCCGAATCCAGTACAGCATCGAGCTCTGTCGTGAGGAATGGAGTGCTTTTCATTAAAACCACAAGGATTTAGGAGGCAACGCGGATTTATTAACTTCTGATTATGCTTCGGACATCAATTTTATAGCGTCTTCTGTGCTGGCATAAATATTTGCAAACTTGGTGATCCCCACCATATGAAAAATTTTTTCAAAGTGGTCCGAGATGCCCGTGATCCCTATTTGCTGATTGTTTCTTTTCGTTTGGGCCAGGATCTGAATAAGCAGGGCAATACCGCCGCTGTTGATATAGGCATCTTTATCAATCTTTAGCAGTATTTTGCTGGCGCCTCGATCATTGGCCTTCTGGTAGGCTTCATTGAGGAAAGTTTCAGAAAATGCAGTAATATCGCCTTTGATGTCCATCAGCGTAACCGCATCGTGTGTTTCAAGCTGGATTTCATTGTGCTGCTGCATTTTCTACCTATGCTTTTTAAACAATTGTAAATGTTATCAAACGGCCTTATTTCTTTATTTTGACTACGATTTTCAGGGCGAGGCCCTTGTCCGTCGTTTCATTAAATTCGACGTGGTCGGCGAGCTGTTTTATAAAGAATGTGCCAAATCCGATGGGCGGATCCAGGTTATCAATGATTCTTTCGATATTCGGATCCGGCAGCAGCTGCTTGATACCGTCACCCTCGTCCATGACCCAGACATTGATGGCATCATCTTCATGCTTTAGGGTGACACTCACCCGGGCATCGGGCCGTCCTTTGTTACCGTGCTGCATCGCATTGATGGCAGCTTCGCCGACGATGGTTTTCAAATCTTCGATGCGTTCCGGTAAAAGACCAAAGATTTTTGCGAAAGAAGCTGAACACGCCATGGCCACTCGTTCGTAACCCATTTCGTTGGGCAATATGACCTCGACAGTTTTTTCGTTTAACTTTTCTTCCATTCCTTTGGTGTCACCTATTTCGCGCAGCCTATGTCAAAGCTATCCCCTCTGGTATATTTTCGAGGAAATGTTATAGGAAGCTTTTTCATGTGTCAACATGAAACCACATTTCGGGAAAAGGCCCGTTTCCTGACGGAAACTCGTTAAAGAGTCGGGGAGTTTTTTGATTGATAATTGATTCCGCCAGTAACAAAGGTTGAGAGGAAAAACTCTCCAGACCCATCAACTCATTAATACCGGTGTATGCGCATAGGATAATGGGTTGAAGATGTTTAAGAAATGATATATTCTGTATAGTTGATGCGATATTTAACATCAATTATTAGCTGTTGGGCAATATATACTTAAAATGAAACAGGATCATCTTACGAAGCTGTTCCAACCCGATACGACTGAAGCGGTGCTGCATGAAGTGCTTGTTATTGCCAAGTTGATTTCGGCGAACTTCAATACGGATTCTGTCACTGACATCTTCAACGCAGCAAATCGCCTTTACAAGGGGAAGTATCCCGGCTACAAGGCATGCAACACCGACTATCACGATTTTCCTCACGTCAGCGCTGTCTTTCTGGCCATGACCCGCCTGATCCATGGGGCGGTCTTAGACAACGTGGCCTTTACCGAAAGGCAGATTGTTCTCGGACTGGCGGCTGCAATTTTACACGATGCCGGGTATATTCAAGAGGAATCCGACAAGGGAGGAACCGGTGCCAAATACACCGAAAACCATGTGCAGCGCAGCATCGATTTTTTGAGCCGCCATGGTTCCCAATACGGGTTGTCAGGCGCAGAAATTGAAGCCGCAAGCTCAATGATTCTATGCACGGATCTTGCCGTAGATATCACCACCATCGGGTTTTTGGACTCTCAAACAGAACTTCTGGGCAAGATGCTCGGCACTGCGGACCTCATGGCCCAGCTGGCTGATCGGCTGTATCTGGAGAAGCTCTTGTATTTGTACCATGAATTGAAAGAAGGCGGTATCGGCGATTATGAGGGCGAGGTTGATGTTTTAAAAAACGCCGTCGGATTTTACCAATTGGTCGCAGAGCGTCTCAAAACCAAGCTGGGTGCCACCGATCGATTCATGCGCTCACATTTCGCAGCACGCTGGAACGTTGACAAGAATTTGTATCATGAGGAAATCGAGAGACAAAAAAATTATCTTTGCAAGATCCTGGAAATACCGGATGCCGATCCCCGCGACTATTTAAGACGCGGCGGAATCGTTGAGAAAGTCCGCCGGAAATACCGGCGGAAAAAATCCGGGCCGAAAGCCAAATCGAATTAACTACCGGAGGGGTCGGGGTGTTTTTGCTCCCAACCTTTGAGAATAGCGGAATGAATTATCAGTCCCGCTTGGGCGGGACTGATGATTCATGTAGCGATCTCATCAAAAAAACTCCCCGATCCCTGAAATACCTATTTCTTGACAAATTTCACGTGCTGCACTATCCAAAAGTAGTCTGTTAAGATTACCGGACCTACCGCGAGCGAAATTTCTTATTTTCATTCTATTGCAAGGCTGTTTCTGAACACGTATTTGTATCGTCAAATTCAATGGCTTACAGTTCGATGAATTAGCGTTCCGCAAAATGGACCCCCTAAAAGACAAACCAACAAACAACGACGCCTTAGGGGTGCCGGAAAGCCTGCAAGCCCAGCTGGACCGGCGGTTGTTTCATCTCCAAACCCTTTATGATGTAAGCCGCGAGCTGCTGGGGGCGGTTGAAATAAAATCGATTCTAAAAAATTTTTTAATGATGACCCTGGGAAATTTCGGGGTGATCGAGGGATTTGTCTTGACCCGCGACAGGCAATCACAAGCGCCCATCCAACGGGTATCGGTCGGGATTCAGGAGGCGGAATCCCCGTCTTTTTTAGACAGTGCCGCCCGGCTATTGGATGAAGGCGATGGCGGAAACCGCTTCATTTCCGGCGAGCCGCTTCGGAGCCTGAAGTTTCTGCCGCCGGCCGTCGTGTGCGTATTGGTTTTCCGTGTCGATACCGCCTGTTCGGGGATGCTGGGCCTGGGTCCCAA
>JASFTQ010000448.1:0-3450 GCA_050053515.1 Desulfobacterales bacterium
TGTCATGGTAGTTACCTTTATAGGTGGCCACTACTTCATATTTGTTTTGCATGGAATTAAAATTGGCCACGATGGATTGTACCTTTTCCCCCAGCCGGCCGCCATGGGCAAACCACCAGTTGATGACAATTGGTTCTGCCATTGCACTGACCGGAAAAAGAACCAGTAAAATTAATGCGACGACTAAAAAAGGTTTCCGAAACTTCATCATTTCCGCCTCCTTTCTGAAGATGTTAATGTTGCTGTGCAGATTTTGATTGATGTTCTATCCCAAAACACCTTTAACAAGGATAGGTTGTGGTCCATACTCGGGGCGGAGCCCGATATGAGCAGGCGTAACAGGCGATTATGTTGTCTCTCGGAAAATTACGCTGAATTTCTTAGCATGAATTATGCCAGATCTAAGGGCTAAAATAACTTAGCATATTCAACCGCTTATACCACTGGTTCGCCAGCTGTCAGTTGGATGCGCGCTGTGTTTTAGAAAAATCACAAAACTTAATTCGAAAATTTGCGAAATTATAAAACCCGCTAAACACGATTAAAAGGGCGGTTATTTTAAATAATTGGGCAGAGCGGGGTCCTCATTAATAAACAGAATTTGATACCTTTAGTCAAGAAATTCTGCCAATAAAATACCTTTATAGTATAAATCGGGTTGTGTATCAAAAAATACCAAAGCGAGGATAAAATGAAGCGGCCAAGATCTGTGTTGCGTCATCCGGCAATTAAAACTTTGCTTGTAATCACCGTGCTGTTGTTCGTCGCTACTTGCCATAGGGGTGGGCCGGCAGAAAGCCAAACAGCCGTCGAACAACACTCAAAAAAGATCTTTGTCATCGGTCACCGGGGGGCGGCCGGCCTGGCGCCGGAAAATACCTTGGCAGCCTTCGGCAGGGCCTGTGAGATCGGTGTTGACGCTTTTGAATTGGATGTATTGCTCACGGCTGACAGGGAAGTCGTTGTGCATCATGACTTTCACCTGAAACCGGAAATTGCACGCACACCGGACGGAAAATGGCTGCAGGATGATTCGCCGCCGGTAATCAAAAATTTGAAGTTGGCCGAACTGAAAACATACGATGTCGGTCGTCTCAAACCCTATACCGGATATTCCCGGCGATATCCCGAACAAATCCCGGTTGACGGCCAGCGCATTCCAACCTTGGGTGAAGTTATTCAACTATTCAAAAAGAAATGCGACCGCAATACGCAGATGTGGGTCGAAATCAAGACCTCACCTGAAAAACCTGAAATGACACCAGAGCCTGAAGTCGTTGCTGATGCGGTCATTGAAATTTTGCGCAATGAAAAGGTTTCGCAAAATGCATCGATACTTTCGTTTGATTGGCGGGTACTGGTGCATGTTCAGAAAATTGCTCCTCAAATCCCGACCGTGTATCTATCCCATGTGGGGGTGCGTCTGAACAATATCAAACCCGGTCAAGCCGGGGCATCGCGCTGGATGGCCGGCATTGATGTGGATAAGTTCAAGGGTTCAATACCTCAATCGGTCAATGCGGCAGGCGGTCGATATTGGGCGCCGCATTACACATACGTTACCACCCGGCGTGTGCGGGAGGCCCACCGCCTGGGAATTCAGGTCTTTGTATGGACACCCGATTCAAGCAGCGACATGAAACGGCTTATCGGTAAGGGTGTGGACGGTATCATCACCAATCGTCCCGATATACTACAATCCATACGAAACAAACCCAAATCGAAGTAGAAGAAAAACCGTCAAGCATCAAAGCATTGTGATTTAGTGCAGAAAAAGGGGAGTCAGTGTCAATTGAAGATGGTATCACCAATGATAGTACCGATAACGTTCTTGACACAGGAAACCGAACAAATGTATTGTACCTTGTTTATAAGCTGAAAAAAATCAATGGGATGTCATGGATTTTGAATTAGGGGAAAGAATTATTGAGAACATTTCCAGAGTCATGGTGGGAAAGGATGGTGCGCTTGAACTTCTTTTGATCGCCCTCCTTGCCGATGGTCACGTCTTACTGGAAGATGTACCGGGTGTTGGAAAGACTCTGATAACAAAGTGTTTAGCAAAAAGTATCAAAGGATCGTTCAAGCGAATCCAGTTCACTCCTGATCTATTACCCGCAGATGTAACCGGTTTCAATGTCTATGATCAGAAAAGCGGGCAGTTCAAATTCCAACCCGGGCCGGTTTTGACGAATATCCTCCTGGCCGATGAGATCAATCGAGCAATTCCCAGAACCCAGTCAAGTCTCCTCGAGAGCATGGAAGAGCGCCAGGTGACCATTGACGGTAAGACCTACCCGCTGCCAAAGCCTTTTTTAGTGCTGGCAACCCAAAATCCCATCGAACTCGAAGGGACCTTTCCCTTACCGGAAGCGCAGCTGGATCGTTTCCTGCTTAAGATCAACCTGGGCTACCCCAACAAGGACGAGGAGATGACCATGCTGGAAAGGTTTCAGAAGAATGATCCTCTCGACACCTTGGAATCCGTTGCCGCCCCGGAACAACTTACCAATTTGCAGCAACTGCGCAAAGAGATAAGGATATCCGCTCCGGTTCGGGAATATATTACAGACATTGTTGCTGCCACCAGGAACGCCGAAAACTTGCGTTTCGGATCGAGCCCCAGGGGTTCGTTAGGATTGATGCGAGCATCCCAGGGACTTGCGGCATTAAGAGGCCGCAGCTACGTACTTCCCGATGACGTAAAACAGCTCGTACGACCTGTCTTGGCGCATCGAATAATCCTGAATGAAGAAGAAAAACTCAGAGGCCAGGCCCCTGAGCATATCCTCACAGAAATCATTTCCCGAATCCCGGTGCCGGACTAGGAAATAAGGGTGAAAGGCATGAGACCCCCTTTACTTGAAGCGCCGGCATCTGCCTTCCTGATATTTATAGTTCAATTCTTTATGCTTTTTTGCTTGTTCTTTGCCCTACTTTACGATGTCGCGGAGTTGACACTTTTCACTATCATCATCCTTGTCATGGGTGTGGCTTCTTATCTGTGGAGCCGGGCAAGCCTGAATCATGTCCAATGTAAAATAGCGCTCAACCGGACGAGGCTTTTCCCCGGCGAAAGACTGCAAATAGACATTCGAGCACTCAATTCAAAATTACTTCCTTTGCTGCTTAAAATAGATCTTTTTGCCCCCAAGGCGATAGTCGGCTCTGACACCGGTCAATGGGTTAGCGCGGAGACCGGCCTTCTTTGGCATCAGCAATATGTTTTTTCCAGGGAATTCTTCCCGCACCAAAGAGGAGTTTACGACCTTGGTCCTCCAATGTTGAGAGGGGGGGATCTCTTCGGCTTTTTTTTCAGGAATAAAGAGATAAAAGACCGGTTTGAAATCCTTGTCTACCCCCGTATCGTCAACATCCGGCCGATCACGATTTCAAAAAAAGAGTTCTATGGTATTCCAGGCACAAAAAGTCCCGTAGAAGATCCGGTGT
>JASFTQ010000449.1:0-3439 GCA_050053515.1 Desulfobacterales bacterium
GCTCTGCGGCCTTTGATGGGAACGATCACGGAAGGCACCCGAACCGCGGTGTCGATGATGCCGGCCGCGCCCACTGCAGTGGTTGCAAAGTAGGCATCCAGGCGGCCGTCCACCAAATAATCCGCCGCTTGTCTGGTTTTCAGCTGTTGGGACTGGATGTCGTCCACGCCCATGCCCCAGGCTCCCAGGATCTGCTTGGCGTTTTCAGTGGTGCCCGATCCGAGGGGTCCGATGGAGACCCGCTTGCCCTTGAGATCCTTGACCGATTTGATGTTGGCGTCCCTGCGCGCCACCAGCTGAATGGTCTCCGGATAAAGGGTCATGCAGCCCAAAAGGTTTTTGATGGGCGCATCGAACATCATCTTGCCGTAATAGGCATAGGAGGCGATGTCATTTTGCAGCAGGGCAAAGTCGGTATCCCCCGTGCCGATCAGCTTGGCGTTGGCCACCGACGCTCCCGATGATTCGGCCGTAACCTTGATGTTTTGCTCCTTTAAGCTCTTCCAGGCGACCCGGGAAACAGCCCCGGCAAAGGGGTAATAGGCCCCGGTCACCCAGCCGGAAGCAATCGACAAAAACCGACGCTTACCCGCGTAGACGGGCCCCAAAGCAAAAGCCAGGGCCAACACGACAATTAACGAAATAACAAGCCATTTTTTGTTGATCATTTCTTCCTCCTTTCATTGGTTTAAAGCAGCTACCAGCCGGTCAAGGCATCAAACGATGGGCTGGTATAGCATACTTTATGGTTTTCTGCCAACACCGGGCTTAAAATAATACGGCAAACCGTAAAAAATATGAATCAGGTTATCTTTAAAATAGCGAAAATATTAGCAGTATCTTATCTTAAAGAAACTCCTTATCATCATAATTGGCCATCAGTCAAACTAGGCGCCGGTAATCTCAGAAATTTTTTGGGCTCTTCAGCGCTCATAGGCACCCTCGTTGGCAGGATATAACCTAAATTATTGAATATAAAGGTAAAACCACTTTTGATTACTGAACCACGTGTAAAATGTCATCCATCTTTTTTGCCACGATGACCCCCGCCGCTTCCAGGTGGTTGATCTTGGATTGGGCCGAACCAAGTCCCCCGGAGATGATGGCACCGGCATGGCCCATTTTTTTTTCAGCCGGCGCCCTGGCACCGGCAATATAGGCAACTACTTTTTTGGGGTAGCCGGATTCTTGCAAATATCCGGCGGCCACCTCCTCGCCGACACCGCCGATTTCACCGATCAGCACGACAGCTTCGGTTTGATGGTCGTCCCGGAACAACTGCAGCACATCGATAAAATTCGTGGCTTTGGTCATGTCGCCACCGATGCACACACAGGTGGATTGCCCGATCCCCTTGTAGGTTAAGTTTGAGGCAATCTCGTGAGTCAAGGTGCCACTGCGGGAAACAATTCCGACAGACCCTTCGCAAAATATAGAATCCGGCGAAACGCCGACTTTGCATTTTCCGGGGCTGATAAGACCCACGGTGTTGGGTCCGATGACCCGGACCTTTGCTTTTTGCGCCATGCTTCGTATGCGCAAGGCGTCATGAAACGGCACGTTTTCGGTGATAACAACGATCAATGCAATCCGGCTTTCAATGGCCTCTGCCGCAGCAGCCAGTGCGCCTGCCGGTGGAACCATGACCATGGTCGCATCAGCACGCGATCTCTTTTGGGCCGCTGCCACCGTATCGAAAATCGGGACCCCGAAAACCTCCTGGCTGCCTTTTCCCGGGCTGACCCCCCCCACCACCTTCACGTGGTAGTCCAACATCTTGGCCATGTGGTAGCGACCCTGCTTGCCGGTTGCCCCTTGAACGAGAACCCGGGTATCGTTATCTATCAGGATGGCCACCTGTTCCGGCTCCCTTTTGCTTCATTTCTTCCAGCAGCAAAACGATCCCGTCCTCTGTGGTGCCGTGCCTGACGATGGGAATATTTTTAGCTTCCAACAGGGACCAACCCTCGTCCTGGGAATGCCCCCTCATTTTCACCACAATCACTTGTTGGGGATCGCGTTCCTCGATTACTTTTACAAGTCCCTCGGCCATCTCACGGCAATTGTTGATTCCGCCAAAAGCGTTGATGAAAACCCCTTCGACCCCGGGTGTCTTTAAGACAACTTCCAAAGCTGCGGCCGTCTTTTCCGGGGTTGCCATGCCGCCCAGATCCAAAAAATTTGCCGGAAGGCCGCCATAAAAATAAACCGTATCCATGGTGGCCATTCCCAGGCCGGCACCGCCGGCGATCAGCCCGATATTGCCCTGATTGTTCAGCCGGACATAAGACACACCGGCTGCATCGGCTTCCGCTTCGAGAGGATCGGCGATTTGCCGGTTTCGCTTCAACTTCTCAACCGCCTTCGATCGGAAAAGGGCGGCATCGTCGATCTCCACCTTGGCGTCGGCCGCCCAACCCTTACCCTGTGGATCGATGATCAACGGGTTGATTTCAGCGGTGATGGCCTCAACTTGAAAATAGAAACCGACGAGTTTAAGGAGTATGTCTGACACCCGCACCTGCATTTCACCACTCAGTCCGATCGTTGAGGCCATTGCTGCCATATGGTCCAGGCTCGGCCTGGCGAGCGGATCCAGTTGCTTTTTAATCAATTTTTCGGGATCCTGTTGCGCGACAGCCTCGATATCCATACCGCCATGGGGCGAAAGCATCAGCAGCGGCATGGCGGATTGGGGATCAAATGAAATCCCCAGATAAAATTCCCTCGCAATGGATAGCTGCTTTTCGATTAGCAGTCTGTCAACCTTTTCAACGCCGATTTTCAACCCCAATAATCCATGGACACAGCGGGATAATCCGTCTTGGTTGCGGGCGAATTTGACGGCACCGGCTTTACCCCGTCCGCCCTGAAGCACCTGGCTTTTGACGACCACCGGATAGCCGATCCTATCGGCGGCAATGGCAGCTTCTTCAAAATTATGGGCGACGTCACCGATCGGAGTTGGAATTTTTACCTCCTGCAGTAGCGATTTGCCTTCAAATTCATAGAGTTTCATTGTTAAATTTCATTAAAAACCTTGCGCTCATCCGTAACACAATAACTTTGCCGATATTCGTAAGGCTTGTCCTTATACGTAAAGGACAACATTTCGATGTAAAGAAGGGACTTTCCCGCGCTGATCTGCAGCAGTTCTGCGATTCGGTCATCAGCCGATGCCGTGCTGAAAAGTTCGTGATTGTAGAGGGTGGGGACACCATAGTTTTTTTCGAGTGCTTCATATAGGGTGATTTTTTCAAACAGAAAAATGGGAAGCTCATGCAAATTTTTAAACATTTTTTGAGGCAAATACGAGATACAGTGGACAATGGGTTTCTTTTTGAAAAAGAACAGCCGCGAAATCTCATACAGATTTTGATCCGATCTAATTTTTAGGTAACGGTTGTGGGGCTGTTTACTTTCCACTTTTTGCAAACCC
>JASFTQ010000450.1:0-3436 GCA_050053515.1 Desulfobacterales bacterium
ACGCTGGGAGAACGGCATCTTAAACTGGCACAAGCACCAGAGTAATTTCTCCGGCTGGCCCGGTATCGGGCCAGCCGTATAACTCTGGCAGATTTAGTAAGGGATACTCATGAAAACGGATGAATTTCTGGCCCACGAGCATCTTCGAATGGACGTCTACCGGCTTCTGGCAGACTGTTTTCATTTGCCGGACGAGAACCTTAAACAAAACTGGGTTCGCCTGAGCAGTACCATAGATATGTTTTGCGAGGAGGCTGCAAAATATGCTCTTGTGAAGAAAAAAGACCTTGATGGGATGGATGATCTCGAAAGCCTGAAGATCGACTATGCCCGCCTCTTTGTGGGACCGTACACACTCGCAGCGCCACCCTATGGATCCGTATATTTAGAGGGTAAACGTTTGGTGATGGGAAACTCCACGGTAGATGCCCAAAAAAGGTATTGCAACGCAGGGCTGAATATTGCTGAAGAATTCAAGGAAGCCCCCGATCACATTGCGGTGGAGCTTGAATTTATGTATTTTTTGATTTTCAAGGAAATCGAAGCAGCCGGCCATTCAAATATGGAGGCTTTTGACAACTATCTCAGAGAACAGCAAGCCTTTCTGGAAATTCATCTCGGAGATTGGCAATCGGAATTTACAGAAAAGGTGATCGCCAATTCAGCTACCGAATTTTATAAAGCGCTCGCAAAAACGACAAACATTTTTATAAAACAAGATCTTCTACTGCTTCAAAAATATAACGAATCCGGGGGGTTAAAAGAAAATTCCCAGGTTCTGGCAAACCCTTAAAATCTATAATATCTTGCAACATTGAATTATGACCGCAATCTTGACCTGAGTCATGGAGGGGTGAATCTTCGGCCACTATAAAATTTTGCCGGAGAGATTGCCCCAGATCAAAACGTGTCCCGGCAAAAATTATATCTTCACATTTCTCTTTCTTGACAGGAGTTCGGAAAGGATGGGATAGAGTCGTTTAAGTTTCTTAATTTAGCCCGGGGCTCTTAATTTTTTTTCCCATCTGTTATGTTAATATTAACATAAGGGGACGCCCGGATAATCTCCGTATATGAATACATACTTCAAATAATACGTCATGAAAAATTTCGAATCGCTTTTAAAAGGATCCGTCGAGGCCCACGGGCATTTGTGCCCGGGACAGGTGGTGGGGGTTCGCATGGCCATGCTGGGCTGTCGACTCATTGGTTTGGATGAGCCCACCTGCCGCGACCAAATAAAAAAACTGATCGTTTATGTGGAGATGGATCGTTGCACGGCCGACGCCGTTGCGTATGTAACCGGTGCGAAGCTGGGACGCCGATCCCTAAAATTCAAGGATTACGGAATCATGGCAGCCACATTTGTTAATCTGCAGAGCGGTGACGCCTATCGCGTCATATCCACTGAGGAAGCGCGGGACCTGGCACCCGTTTATGCACCGGAAGCGGAAAGCAAAACTTCCCAGCAACTTGAGGCGTATAAGCGTATGCCGGACGGTGTCCTGTTTCGGGTGCAAAAGGTCGGGCTTAAATTGACCGAGTTTGATATGCCCGGGCCAACCCGCAGCAAGGCTATCTGCAGTCGATGCGGACAGGTTGTGCGGGACCGCCGGGAAATTATGCGTGAAGATCAAATTCTATGCAAACCCTGCACTGCGGATTCTTATTTTAAAAATCCCCAGGAAATTACCTGGCCGGATATGAATTGGGCCCCCGGTCAAGACAAACCGAAATTGCGAAGATTGAACCGGGTTGAAACTCAATCAGCGGATGAAGTTGATCCCAAAAATACGAAAACATAAAAGCGCTGAAAAAAGGAGTGAATGCCGTGTTGAAAAAAATTAAACTCAAAGAAACGGTGGGAACAAAACTGGCCCACGACATCACTGAAATTCGGCCGGGTGAGTTCAAGGGGCCGGCTTTCCACAAAGGCCACACCGTATGTGATGAGGATATCTGCCATCTTCAAAAACTCGGGAAAAATCACCTTTACGTCATCCAGCTCGAAGATGATGAAATTCATGAGAATCAGGCAGCTGCTATGCTTGCGGAGGGACTGACCGGAGACGGCATCTGCTGGGAAAACAGTCCCAAGGAAGGTAAAATAAACCTGTATGCCGAAAGAGACGGCCTGCTTGTCGTGAATAAGGCGTCGCTGGCAGCTTTTAACATGATAGAAGAGGTTATGTGCGCCACCCTCCACAGTCATACCCTGGTGAAAAAGGGCGAGCTGGTGGCCGCCACCCGGGCAATTCCGCTTGTGATGAAGCGTGCACCCATTGAACGAGCTGCAGCTATCGCCGGCCAAAACGGAAATGTACTGTCGGTGCGACCGTTGAGGCGAGCCTCGACGGGCTTAGTTATAACAGGCGACGAGGTCTACCACGGACTTATTGAAGATGGCTTTGCTCCCGTGCTCACCCAAAAAGCAACCGCTCTGGGTTCCAGCGTGACCGGTACCGTCTTTGCCCCCGATGATGCAGAAATCATCAGCCACACAATCCGGTCACATCTGGAAAATGGCTGTGACTTAATCCTGTTGAGCGGTGGTATGAGTGTCGATCCGGACGATGTTACCCGTAAGGGAATTCGTCTGGCTGGTGCAGATGAACTCAACTACGGCGCCGCTGTGCTTCCCGGGGCTATGTTTTTGGTCGCCTATATTGGCGATGTACCACTGCTGGGCGTTCCGGCCTGCGGCCTCCACCACCGTACCACGGTGCTGGATCTGGTGCTGCCGAGAATTCTGGCCGGCGAGCGCATTGGTAAAAAAGAACTGGCCTTCTACGGCCACGGGGGGCTTTGCCGCGACTGCCCGGAATGCGTCTATCCGCATTGTCCATTTGGAAAAGGGGTGTAGGAAAAACTGTGCCCTGGGGACCCGGTTGTGGTGATCCCTGGAGTGGGACTGTAAAACTTGGGCTCCACATGTCATGCTTCTGGAGTAATGGAGTCGTGGCGTAATGGTGCAATGGCAATTTCGGATTGAGGATCGATATTTTTATTATTAAGAATCTGACAAAAAATTATTCGTGACGTGTAACTCGAAACCTGAAACATCACTTTTTAAAAACTCCATCAAAAGCTGAGCATGATAGCTATGAAAAAATCTTTAAAGTCGCATACGGGGCGAGTGGTGGCTGTTTCCATCAGTCTCAAAAAAGGCGTTAAAAAAACCAATATCAGACAAGGTACGCTTGTTGAGAATTGCGGCTTTGAATATGATGCGCATGCCGGCAAATGGCACCGGCAGGTTAGTTTACTGGCAATCGAAAGTATCGCTAAAATTCGTAAACGGGGACTAGAGGTCGGGCCGGGTGATTTTGCCGAGAACATCACCACCGAAGGCCTTACCTTGTGGGAAATACCGGTGGGCACCTGCTTGCAGATCGGCCAACAAGTTCTTTTAGAAGTCACTCAGATCGGCAAAGAT
>JASFTQ010000451.1:0-3434 GCA_050053515.1 Desulfobacterales bacterium
GTGCTGCGGTAAAATAGTCGGGTGGAAGCCTTCCCGGAGGCCCGGGATGAGCAAGACGCGCTCGTTTGGACCATTTTCAAACGGGCTGTTGCGGCTTTGATAAGCAAAAGATGATGAGCCTTTGGGTTAGTCACAATACCGTAACTGGCAGGGGGGCAATTCATAGGCAGTGGCCATTTCCGAGCCAAGGGGGCGGTGATTGTGCATCTTGACGAAAAAAATTCACCCCTGCCCGGACCGCTTCATCCTGCCTTATTTATGAATGTTGTTTTAATGATCACTATAGAAAAAATGAAAAAGGATTTGGACAACCGCCCGCCAAGACATGATATCAGCGTGAGGTAAATACAAATGATCACTGCCGGAATCGACTGTGGTGCCAAGAATACCAAAACCGTCATCATCAAGGACGGGCAAATCATCGGGAAAGGATCGGCTGCGACCGGATTCGATCAGCAAAAAGCCGCGACAAATTCTCTGGCAAAAGCCGTTGCGGCAGCCGGCATTTCAAAGGATGTTATTGAGAGGATCATCGGAACCGGATCCGGTAAAAACGCCATAAAAATTGCTGACCGTAAGATCGATGAAATAAAAGCCATGGCCAAGGCCGCCAACTATTATTATGCGAAGGCTCGAACCGTGGCCGATGTGGGTGCCGAAGAGGGCAGGGCGGCCAAAATCGATGCATACGGTGAGCCGGTGGATGTTGCCATCAACGAAAAATGCGCCGCCGGCGCCGGTATCTTTATCGAGACCATGGCAAGGGCCCTGGAAGTTCCCCTTGATGAGATGGGACCGCTGTGTTTGCAATCCGAAACGGAAATCCCGCTGAATGCGCAATGCGTCGTCTTCGCTGAATCCGAAGTCGTCGGTTTGATTCACGCCAAAACCTCCAAGGCGGATATCAGCAAGGCCGTTCATGATGCCATCGTCCGTCGCATCGTGTCCATGATTCGGCGCATCGGTGTCAATGAAGACGTCGTCGTTTTGGGGGGAGTCGGACGCAATCCCGGCTTCGTCAGCTCCCTGAAACGCGAATTGAAGCTAAACAATCTTTTCATTCCGGGCGAACCGGAATTCGGTGCGGCCACCGGGGCAGCCCTTGTTGCCGCTGAAACGGCCTAGAAGCTATCTCAAAAATGCTTCTAGCCTCCATTGGTAGGAAAATAAATTTGACTGAAGAGGCCAAACAAGAGTTCTGGAGATGGACCGAGTCCAATTGGGTCAATCCGGATATCAACTGGAGGGCTGCCAAATTTATCACCGTCGGCATCGATGTAGGCTCCATTAGTTCTCAAACGGTCATCGTGGCCGACGGTCGGATATACGCCTACAGCAATACGCGCACGGGTTTCGACAGCCCCGACAGTGCCCGCAACGCTTTGAAATATGCTCTGGAACCATGCGAAGGATTGACCGAAGACCGGATGGACTACTGTATCGGGACCGGATATGGTCGGGTCAACGTGCCTTTGGCGGATCGCACCGTCACGGAAATTTCCTGCCATGCGCGGGGCGCAAACTTTATATACGGACCGGAGGTTCGAACGATCCTGGATGTCGGCGGACAAGACATTAAAGCGATTCAATGCGACCAAAAGGGTAAAATAACGAACTTCCTGATAAACGACAAGTGCGCTGCCGGAACGGGCCGGGGTATGGAGGTGTTTGCCGATCTGCTCGGTGTTCCCATCGTTGATGTCGGCGACCGGTCATTTAAATTCAAGGGCGAAGAGCCCCCTGCGGTTTCAAGCACCTGTGTCGTGTATGCCAAATCAGAAGCAAGCGGCCTTTTGCGCAAGGGCTGGAGTGCGGAAAAGGTTCTGGCCGCCTACTGCAAAGCCATGGCCGAAAGGATTTATTCGCTGGTGGAAAAACTCGGCGTTATACCTGAATTTGCCGTAACCGGTGGGTTGGCCAAAAATCGGGGTGTCATGGATCGTTTGATGTCTCAAATAGGTCTGCAGCGGATGTCCACTCCATGGGATACCCAGATTGCCGGTGCGGTCGGTGCCGCACTCTTTGGCTATAAGCTCTGTCAGAGGGGTAAACGAAGAAAAAATAGGAAATCGGCTCGAAGCTGAAAGCTGAACGGCCAAAGACCATAGAACTATTGGCGATGAGCATACTAAAACATGTCGGAATGCCCCTTGTTTGCCAAGAGGATGATCAGTCTTCGCCAAAGGCTTCGCCCCCGACATGATGGCATCCTTTGAATTCCCCTCCGGCGGGAGGGGTTGGGGGAGGGGGAAACATGACAATGTCTTCACCCCCACCTCAGTCCTCCCCCATCAAGGGGCAGGAAAAAAAGGATGTCCCGCGGCTTTACCGCAGGGTAAACAAAATGGAAATAAAATGATAGAATCCATATTTCACTTATGTCACCATATAATTCTCGGCCAATATCTCAATTCATCTGCGTCAATCGTGCTTTTAAAAAGTTTTTCCATTTTGTTTACGCTCAGTTGGGGTTTCATTACCACTGATTATGAGAAATACAATGGCTGCAAAAAGGGTTACTTTGACCATTGATGGCCGCAAGATTCAGGTGCCGGCCGGATCAAGCATACTGGAGGCAGCTGGGGATGCGGAAATTTATATCCCCAGACTTTGCTGCCATCCGGACCTGCCGCCGGCAGAGGGTATTGCCGCTGTCCATGCTGTTTTCCAGAATGGTCTTGAAATAAAAAATGCCAGTCCGGAAGAAACCGGCAAAGGCTGCGGCATTTGTGTGGTGGAAATCGAAGGGCGACCGGAATTGGCGGGTTCATGCGCAACGCCGGTACAGGATGGTATGGTCATCTGGACGAATAATGATCGGATTAAAGCCAAAAGACAAAAAAATCTGATACCCATACTTGCCCGGCATCGGCATGCCTGCCTGACCTGTGCCCAGCAGGAAGGATGCCCCCGCACCCAATGTTCTGCGAACGTGCCTGAAAATGAGCGGTGTTGTTCAAAGTTTGGCCACTGTGAGTTGCAGGATGTGGCCAACTATGTCGGTATCGCGGATGCCACCCCCAAATGGGTTCCAACGGATTTTCCGGTAATCAAGGACCAGCCGCTCTTTGAAAGGGATCATAACCTTTGCATTGGATGCACCCGTTGTGTCAGGGTGTGTAGGGATCTCAGAGGTGTAGAGGCCATCGGATTTGTCTATGACATCCATGGTCAGGTGCAGGTCGGCACCCTGGCGCCGACACTTGCCGATTCCGCTTGTAAGTTCTGCACCGCCTGCGTCGAGGTATGCCCAACCGGCGCATTGCTGGATAAATCTGTTCGCGCCGGCAAAAAAGAAAAAGATCTGGTTTCCTGTCGGGAGGCCTGTCCGGCCCATATCGACGTGCCCGGTTATCTGAGGTTGGTGACCCAGGGAAGGCGGGACGAGGCCAATGCGGTGGTCCGTGAAAAAGTTCCTTTTCCGGGCATATTGG
>JASFTQ010000452.1:0-3432 GCA_050053515.1 Desulfobacterales bacterium
CGGCTTCCTTTAGATTCCACCTCGCGGTGGACACCCTTGCCGTTCGGCTAACAGTTCCCCCTGTCGGGCCTGTAGAGGACTTGCACCTCCAAGTAGGTGCGCCCTGCCGGGCGCACAAATAAAAAATCCCCGGGGTATGCGCCCTCGGGGATTTGAAGGTGTGGCGGTTAAATATTGTGTATAAAGGATGTTTCAGAGACCAGCGGTTATATTGTGTTGTTTAGAATAGTTACAACGAAACAATACCCTATTGCTCAAACACGATCCCCTGTGCTCCAGGGGGTAAAAGGTTAATTATAAAGTTAACATACCGACTGTTCCCTACAAAAGGCCTGTTTGTTGCCGGCTCCGAAACATCCTTTATAGCCTTAATGTTCAGCGGAACGTGAACTTTTTATGATAAAGAGCAGATCAAATCGGAACAGAAATAATTTATACAACATCCATGCCAACGCTGCGGCCAAGAGGGAATGGCTAAATATTCAATCAGTTATGTTTGGGGCAGCAATGAAAAATGAGGGGAAATTGACAAAAATAAGCAAAATTCATGACAAAAATTGTCAATTTCTATTTTCCTGATATGCTTGTTTTCCCGCGGTTGGTGATTTTTTGAAAGGCCTCAGGGCCTCGACCGGTACGGCACTGATATTCATGGAAGCCGGGGCAAGTGCCCGCAATGAAGGGGCGGATATCATGGCAGTGACCTGAGGCGAGATTTTTCCATATACTTTCAACTTAACGATGCTGTCAGCGGGCAACTTTGCGAGGGCGTGTGTTAGCCATGCCTCAAGTTCAGAATCATTCATCCGGTCCATGTGCACTTCAAGGATACGCATGGGGCGGGCGGGCAATTCATGAAACACCCAGTTCTTTAGCTCACAGGCGCCCGACTCGCTTATTTTGAAGCTTAAGGTTAAAAACCCTTTGCTTTCATCCTTCTCGGCAAAAGAGGTTCTTTCGATGGAGCCGGCATAAAAAACCGGCGCCGGTAACAAATTCCCCTGAAGGTCACGCCTCAAGATCTGATGACGATGAATATGGCCCGCTAACACCGCTGAAAATTGGCGTGGAATGTCCCGGGCTGTAATGACATCGGTCTGGTAACGAAATGTATAATTTGCCGGTCCGACCCGGGCGCCTTCGATGGATTGATGGACGCACAACAGATACCCATCCGCCTCGGTGTTATGCCAGCCGGTCTGCATGAGTATGTTTCTGAAATCATTTCGTATGTTGGAGCGTACAAAGGGAAAACCCGCCAGGGCCAGGGTTAACCCCCGAATTCTCAGAACAAATGTTCGCGGTTGGTTCAAAATATTGATCTGCGGGTGAATAGTATAAATATGGTGGGGGATGGCCGATCGCTCATGGTTGCCGGGTACCACGTACACCGGAACGCCTGCATCGGCCACGCGTTTGAGGGGCTCAAATACCATTTCCACAAGTCTCGGGGGCACTTTGCTGCGGTAGAAAAGATCCCCGCCGTGCAGAACACAATCGACCTCACGGTTCAGCGCCGGCGCCAGGGCACGCTCGAAATTTGCAAAAAAATCAGTCCCCCGTCTGCGGCGCTTTATCCGTGGCCGAAAGGGAAGATCGAAACCAAGGTGGGTGTCGGCAACAAATAAAATACGTATGGAATGATCCTCGTTTATATCCATCTCAACGCTTTGCTCAAGTCTGCAGGTCGCAGGATCGGTTTTGAGCCCACGCGGAGTTCAACCTGTCTGTTTTCGGATATCAGCCGACGCAGTTCGGTGGTGACCACCCGCAGTCGATCATAGGTCTTGAGATCAAAATTCTGCTGCCGGGTTCGAAAGTCCGTTTCACAGCCAGGCGGCACTGGAAGAACCGTTGCCGCCGTTGTCACCCGGCGATCAACAGTAACGCCTTTACTGAATACCAGAATTGTTTTGACACCCGGTCTGGCCTGCATCTCCCATGCCAGGGTTGATTCACTCAACAAGCAAAACCAACGCGATCGGCGGATCCAATGGGCACAACGCCTTATAATTGATTCCAAGGCGCGCGATACGGATTCAGGTGTCCATTCCCGCTCTTGAGATATCTGATTGCTCTCCGCTTGGCTTTCATCAACGCCGCAATCACCTTCAGTAGCGGTTGCGGTTTCGACCCCATTCAAACTTTCACGCCACAAACGAGTACCCATGGGCATTAAAGCACGCCATGCCGGCTTGTGCTTTAAAAAGCGTCGATGTTTATGGCAAAATAACTGCAAGCCGGTTTGAAAGACTTCGACGGGCGGTGCACAAGCCCCAGGAATGCCAATGGCAACCGCAGCTGCAGAAGCTTCAATTTTGCCGGTATCGATCCGGTCGTTTTGGATTAACTCGAGAATTGCCGAGAGTGACACCAGAGGCTCTTTTGACGGCAGCGGCCCATGGCGATGGCATTCATCCGCTGACAATGCCCGGGTGCGAAAATCCCGGGAACAAAACCATAAATTACGATCCCTTTTGCGCAGGGCGATATTATAAGGGGGAGAGTATCTTTTGATTTGGTCGCATTCTAAAACAGCAGCTTCCAGCGCGGAATGGGTGAGCGTTATCTGCAGATCACCGGCTTGACTCAACATTTCCAGAATATGTTCGGCGTGATGGATTCCTTTCTGAAAATAACTGTTGACGCGTTGCCTGAGTGATCTGGCTTTGCCGATATAGAGCACATCGCCATTGTGCCGCAACATTCGGTAAATTCCCGGCTTGTTCGGTAAATTCAGCCGGACATCATATTTCATGGGATAAACCCTGGCCGGTCGGGGCGGTACATGCGTTTTGCGCAACCAGTCTCGCAAATCTTCTAAGGTGAATACATTATTTTTATCCGCCAGCCAAGTTACCAGATTTCGCCAGATAACCACGGTTGCAGCAACGTGCGCCCGACAGCGTTTGAGCCCCGGTACGGCGTGTCCGAAGTACCCGGCGATGGCTCTAATCCCCCGGCGGGGCAAACCGGGGAAAAGGCGTCTGGCAATCTCGTGACTGCAAACAATATCAAAAGGAAAGGCACTTGTGACACCGAATTGACGGTGTAATTCTTTTAGAAAGGGTTCTTCAAACCTGGAGTAATGTACAACCATCGGGCAGATTTTTTCCCGGCGGTTCGCCGCAACTTTGCGGGCATCTTCAACAAGCGCCGCCCAAACGACTCGAGGTCTGACGGATGCAAGCTGATCATCTTGGCAGATACCCGTGATACGACTGATTCGAGTCGGTATCTCGATATCCGCGGGCAATCGCATCAGGCAGGACGTAATGTCGGCAGAAGCAGGACACTGGTGATCCAATGCACGAAAACGGGACCACCCCATCTCCAAGAGATGGCCATTGGCGGGATGATTGCCCGTAGCCTGACAATCAAGTGCCAGAATTTCGAGGTCGGCAAGGCGCGTTGTCATTGCGGCAACCATGA
>JASFTQ010000453.1:0-3388 GCA_050053515.1 Desulfobacterales bacterium
CGGTCATATGATGCTAAAAAAAGGGAATTGGAAAGGGAAGCAAATCGTTTCTCAAAAATGGGTCCAGGAATCGACGAAAGCGCAGGTGTCCACCGGCAGTTATGGCTATGGTTATCAATGGTGGCGTGGTAAAACAATAGCCAATAATCAGATCATAGATGGTTTCTGGGCCTGGGGTCTTGGCGGACAATTTATATTTGTGTTCCCGGCCATGGATTTGGTCGTTATATTCAATGGTAAAGTCTTGAAGAACCCGGGCAATTCAAAACGTGCCTTTAATATGCTTACCCAATATATCATACCGGCCGTGTTGCCTCCCGGGCCACCCCGAGAGATAGCTGAAGTGGATGTTAAGGTTCTGAAAACGTATGTGGGAACTTATAAATTTGAGCATAATGGAGAGACCGAAACAGTAAATATCTTTCTGAAGGATAACAGGCTTTATGGCCGCAGCGGTAATGAAGAAGAAGTTGAACTGTTTTCCGTCTCGGAAAGTCAATTTTTCGGTACTTCGGAAGACATCGGTGGTTTCAAGCTAAAGTTTGTAAAAAATCAAAAGGGAGATATAAAGCAATTTGTTTTTCAGTTTGCACCCCAGTTTGCGCTTATGCGCATTCCCTTCGATAAGACCAAATAATTATCGAGGTTAAAACAAGGAAATGGGATTGCCCATTATTTGTTGCATAAATTTAAAGCCATGCTTAAAATTTGAATAGGTCATTCTTAAGCAAGCCATTAGAAGCATAAAGTAAAATAAAAAATTGATGGATATTTCAAAAATAAACTTTTTCGAACCAAACATTTGGCAAGAGGGGGCGCTTGAAAAGGAGATCGAACGCAACCTGGCGGTTCCAGAGGATTGCTATGCCTCCGGCACCTGGAGGCCGGCATTTGATCCAAAAATTTCCGAGAAGTACAAAGATACCCTAGGGGGAAAGCCGATTAAAAGTTACGATCCCAATGGCTTTCTGGCCGAGATGGGGCTTGCCGAATGCCTGACGGCCGGCAGAACATACCTCGAAATGCTGCAAGCTTTCCACCTCGTTAAAGAATATGTCCCCGACCCGCGCTACTTTCCGCTTTCAAGGAGAATAGCGACATTTGCCCAGAAGACCTTGCTGTTCATAAGCGCTATCTCACCTCGCCTCATCAAAATAGTCGATCGGCTGGCCGATTACCTGGTCGTGAAAAGAATCGAAAAAGGATACATGAAAGCCAAAAACGATCCTGGTCGATACGGCAGAATGGAAGAAATCCTCAAAGGAGACCGTTCCGATCTACCCAAAGAGGCGCGCTATTTTAGCATTTTAAGGAAAACCGTATTGCAACACGCATGGGACAGGGGCCCTCACACGGGAAGTATCGGGCCGGGTCGCCAAGGCACCGAAAACTTCGGCACCTACGACATTGCATTGAAATTAGGTTTTTCGGAAAGCCAGGCCAAAAGAATTGCCATAAAATGCTACGATGTCGATCTCGGCAAAACCCACTATCATGACCCCAATGATAAAGACAAACCAAGGGCCACAAGCACTGCAGGCGAGATCGGCGACATCCACAGACACTATAACCGCAGCCCGGACGGCGAGGAGGACACCCGAATCACCGCGGCCAGGGTTCACCTGGCCCGGTCTCTCGAGCTCATCGCCGAAGGTTATTATGATGCAGCCGAACAGGAGCTGGCGATCGGCCTCCATAGTCTGCAGGATGTATTATCGCATTCCCAACTAACGCCCACCACCCACACCATCATGGGAGAGTTCCCCGATTTTGTAAAATACCACCCCATTGCCATGTATGAAACCGCCGTCGTCACGGAGAATTATTTAAAAAAATTCATAACGGGTTTAAATTTAAAACCGATCGATCCCAACGCTGAATTGCCGCTTCAGGCCAAACCTTCCGCTCAGCTGATCGTAGGAAATGCCGCCCCCGAGAAGCAATCAATGGTGGCAAGTAAAATGGCCGAGTTTTCGCAGGCCTTATCAAAATTTTTGATGTCAAACGACATATGCATATTTGTCGGGGCCCAAGGAACACGTTTAACCGATCTCGGTTTTGGGTTGGATCTGGATGGGGATGGAAAAATTACGCCGGGTAAATGGGTTGACATCAATCAGGACGGTGAAAAACAATGGTTCGAAGTGGAAGATCAATTCGATGACGGAAAAGAGTGGAACCGACAACCGGCGGCATATCATCATCGAAATCGGATGATATTCATTTCGGCCGCTGTGGTGGAAGCGCCCGGGTTTGAAGAGATCCTGAAGCACGAAATCAACCATGCCGTCGATCTTACCATGCTGGACCATCCGCAGCTCCATATAAAATGGAAAGCCTATATCGAAAAACTCTATAACACGGCACGGCGGCAGGGCAAAATCGCATTTACCGATCTCGATCCCCATCAGTATTTTGCTAGAACGGAATAGTTTTAAAATTTCGTTTTTAACATTAAAGGCCGCTAAGTTTATAAGCCTTTAGCCACCCGAATCTTCTCAGGGGTCGGGGTAATTTTTGCGACGACAAGACGCCTGGTTATCGCCTGCCATATCTAATAGCGGCAACTACCTTACATTTTGCTCCCTGCTGATCACACTCGTCACTGTCCCGAGAACCGACGCCGCAGTTTGCCTTTCCGAGCGGCAATAGCCCTCTGCCAGTTAAAATCACCGGGGTGATCAGCTTGTCGTCGCAAAAATTACCCCGATCCTTGGTGTGTATCTTCAAAGAGACGAAATTTTACTTCTCAGGCTTTTTCTCCGTCTCATCCACTTGGGATGCGGCCATGGCGGCAGCACCTGCACCGATGAGTTTTTCATCCGGCGTTGCACCGGTGGTAGCACCCTCCCCTTGGGCTCCGGCGACTTCCGGTGGGAGATAAACGGTAACGTTTCGGTAGGCAAAATCAATGCCGTGTTCTTTAAAAGATTCCTGGATGTGCCTGTATACCTCACGGCGCACAATAAATTGCTCGCCGGGCGGGGTTTTAAATTTAATTCGCACGATCATGGCCGAATCATCCATCTCTCTGACACCCTGGGACTTTATTTTGTCGAGCAGCTTGGGACCGATTTCTTCATGTTGTTGTAATTCGATATTTATCCTTTTAATTATCTTTCTGATTTTGTCGATATCGGCATCATAGCGGACGCGAATATCCAGCTTGGTAATGATATAATCCCGGCTGAAATTTTGGACCGCTCCCATATCGCCAAAGGGTATGGTGAAAACCATGCCCCTTGGATGGCGAAGCTTGACCGAACGCAAAGAGATATATTCCACCATGCCTCTGGTACCGGCAGCTTCAATAAAGTCGCCCACCCGGAAGGCGTCATCGATCAGGTAAAAAACACCCGAAAGAATGTCTCTCACCAGGGTTTGGGAA
>JASFTQ010000454.1:0-3379 GCA_050053515.1 Desulfobacterales bacterium
GCTCCGGGGTATGTCCTGGTAGAGCTTATTTTGTGTTCGAAACAATTTATCCCACTACATCTTGTTATGTCCGAAATGAACAAAAATTGATGCCGGCAACGGCAGGTTTCAGCGAATCAAAACCCACAAAAAAAATAATAATTTAGGCATTTTTTTGTTGATACACGGTTGTATATAAAGCCGGGATGTGATAAGTATGCTTCTGCTTTTTCGTTAAAAATTTTCATTGACATGATGGGAGTACTTTATTGGAGGATAGTGGAGCTCGCTGCCCTAAGGGGCGGAGCCTGCCGGTAAGCAATCCGGTCAAACGTAACGGGGTTAACTTAATACCGGCAATTGATGTGTACCACAGCAAATTTAAAGGCACTGTAGTAAAAACTAGGTGCGGCATCCTTTTCTTCACTCAAAAGAAGAAAGACGCTAAAAATGACCAAGGCGAAAAAAAACCTCCAATTGATACCCTCAGCTACTTCTGAAAGCCTTCAAAAAGAAGATAGAAATTCACGCGCACCCCATGATACCGTTGAAGTCAGTGTCCAGGAGAAAAACGATCTTTATCAACCTCACAAAGGTGATGAGTTACAAAAGAGAGCAAATGTCCTCACAAAAGTGTATCTCGTTAATAAACTCAACTACACCAATTTTCAAAACGGTACCGTCCTCGTCAATCTGAAACACACCAAATATAATCGCACTCTCATTTTACATGCCATACCGCAGCCCTGTGAAGGCGATCAGCTCGATTGTCATTGGGTTCAAACCGAGGGTATTCAACAAAAGCTAAAACTTTACCATTTTACCTCTTTTTATCTTACCGACGGTAACAAACTCATTATGGTTGAACCCCAGCTGCTGGATATCAATCATAAGGGGATCA
Organism: Desulfobacterales bacterium; assembly: GCA_050053515.1. Lineage (GTDB taxonomy): Bacteria > Desulfobacterota > Desulfobacteria > Desulfobacterales. The sequence continues at coordinate 881 of JASFTQ010000454.1, forward strand.
GCTTTATACTGCCGGATGCGTGTTATGAGGTCGGCTCCCGCTCTATGACAAGACACGTCTGCCAGGGCATCTCGGTCCAGTTTATTCAAAACAGCTCGCTTTTTCATGGAACCTTGCTTGATTTTAATGCGGTTTCCTTCCGCATCGAATTAAAAGCCACTGCTTCCCAGACATTTCAGTGGATCAATCCGGAGTCGATTGTAAGCATCATTTTATCCGACGGCCCCGAAATGTTGTACTCCGGTGAATGTCGTATCATCAGACAAACCTGGGGTCAAAGGACACGGAAGTATGTGGTCGAACCCCTGAAGCAAGAGATTCAACGATACAGACACAAGGAATATCGCTGTGACAGACAGGAGATCAAGCCCTCACCGGATATGGTTTTCAAACATCCTTTTACCAAAAAAACGGTTTCCCTAAAAGTGATTGATCTCTCAGGATTCGGATTTTCGGTGGAAGAAGACGAAAACAACGCCATGCTCATACCGGGGATGAATATACCGGAAGTGCGGCTGCGATTTGGTGACGACACACCCGTTAAATGCAAGGCCCAGGTCGTTTATCGGAAGATGTGTGACGGAGGGAATAAGGGTCTCTGGGTAAAATGCGGTTTAACTATTCTTGATATGGCGCTGGAGGCCAATGTCAAACTGCTGTCCCTTCTCCAGTTGGCCGATCACAGGTATTCTTACATTTGCAACGACGTCGATTTAGACGAACTATGGGATTTCTTTTTTGAAACCGGTTTTATCTATCCTGAAAAATACGCCTACATAGAAGCCAACAAAGCGCATATCAAAGAAACCTACAAAAAACTGTATACCCAGAACCTCAATATCGCCCGCCATTTCATATTTCAGGAAAAAGGACAGATCATGGGCCATATGGCCATGGTGCGCTTTTTTGAAAACGCCTGGCTTATTCACCACCATGCTGCTCGGAAATTTGCCCTGAACAAAGCCGGACTTATCGTATTAAAACAGATCGGGCGTTTTATCAATGATTCATACAGACTTCGCCAACTTCACATGGATTATGTTTTCTCATATTATCGTTCGGAAAATAAATTCCCCAGCCGCGTTTTTGGAGGCGCCACTCAAAATATAAGTGACCCTAAGGGTTGTTCTGTCGACATATTTGCTTATTTTCATTTTCCAGCCAACCCCCGACAGCCGGTGTCGATGCCGAATTCATGGAGGTTGACCAAAGCCTGCTCCGAGGATCTTTTGGATCTGGAGAGCTATTATGAGTGCGAATCAGGCGGCTTGATGCTGAATGCATTCGGCTTAACCCCGGAGATGTTCGGACAAAATGAGCTAATAGAAGAATATCAAAGACTTGGTTTCAATAGGGGAAAATATCTTTTTTCCCTGAAAAATGGGGACATCCTCAAGGCTGTCATTTTGGTCAACATATCCGACATTGGTCTCAATCTCTCCAATTTGACAAACTCCGTTCATATCATCGTGCTCGATTCAGATGATCTGACCAGAGATATTTTTTTTCAAACGCTGACCCTCACCGCCGAGAAACTAAATTTAGATGAATTAACCATATTAATTTATCCGGTCTCCCTCGCAAATAATTTATTCATACCCTATGAAAAAATTTATAATTTATGGATTATGAGCACCCATTACTCAGACCCTTACTTCAGATATCTCGAACGCCTGTTGAAATTCATTTAATCGCCAGGATTATCTTTCAATTCATATGCCATGCTAGCCTCCCAGAACATCAATAACAGGCGCCTGTACAATAGCCGCGTAATTGATAGTTACATCAAGCTAATTAAAAAAAGGTACAATCATATCAACATCCCTGAATTACTCAGGCACGCCAAAATGGAGCCTTACGAGGTTGCCGATCAGGCCCATTGGTTTACCCAGGAACAGATCAATCTTTTCCACGAAAAACTCTTCCAGCTGACGCAAAATGTGAATATCGCCAGAGAAGCTGGACGTTTCGCAGCGATGCCCGAGTCCAGCGGTGTCATGCGTCAGTGGCTATTCGGTTTAGTCGGACCGGCGGCTGCCTACGATTTGATTGGAAAGTACGCTGGACAATTTACCCGGTCGACCCGGTATGAATCCCAAAAAATAGCACCGAATAAAGTTGAAATTACGGCAACACCGAAAACGGGCGTTCAAGAAAAACCATTTCAATGCGAGAGCCGTAAAGGTTATCTAGAATCAATTGCCATATTGTTCGGGTACAAATTGCCCAGAGTTGAGCATCCTGAATGCATATTTGAAGGAGGCAACAAGTGCCGCTATATCATTTCCTGGGATAAATCAATTGTCGATTCATTAAAAAAAATCAGAAATCTGGCAGCTATTTCTCTGTTTCTGGCCTGTGTTATACTCAGTGTTAAATTTACCTTTTTTTCATTAACTGCGCTTTTGCCTGTTTCTGCTGCAATAGTGCTATTGCTGTCTTTTTTAGCCGGAAATATTGAAAAAGCAGAATTAAAATCGAGTCTGAATAATCTCAAAT
>JASFTQ010000455.1:0-3368 GCA_050053515.1 Desulfobacterales bacterium
TTGGGTCAATGGTCATTGAGGATTACGGCAGGGGCTACTACCTTACAAAAAACCAAATAACAGCTGATTGCTGGTACATTGAAGCTTTCATAATAATGAGATGATCTGGGATATCCCAAAGACCTGCCCAAAGTTAATAGATTTCAAGGAGCAATATTTAGGTGGCTGAGTTCGTTACCAACTGTTCATCTGTTTCACTCTCTGATAGGAAAGACACGAAATCCTCTGCAAGTTTATTGACGGCCTTTTGTTTAACATTTGGCATCAAGTGGGCGTATCGTTCGGTCATTTCAATTGATTTGTGCCCCATGAGCTCTTTGATTTCATAGAGGGATGTTCCCTGAATGGCAAGCCAACTTGCAAAGGTGTGTCTTAAGGTATGGAAAGAAACTTTTTGCCGATTATCCGATATTCCTTGGTTGAAACCCAGATCTAATACGGTTTTGTAAAAGGTTCTTGAAATATGTTTCTGTTTTTTGCCTTTTTTATCCGGAAAAATAAGACTGTTTCGTTTTTTTGGTTTATTCACCTTGATCTCTAAAAACATCTCTTTAACAGGTTCTGTGATAAACGCATGTCGATCCCCTGCTTTGGCATCTCTGACATGGATAATGCCTGCTTTCAAATCAATATCAGCCCAAGTAAGATTTGCAATTTCCCCAAATCTCAAACCGCAATAAAGCGCCAGAAGAGACTGATTGTATACGTTTTTAGAAAGCCGTTTTAATTCTTTGAGCAGCACGGCAGCTTCTTCATGGCTTAGAAATCTTGATCGTTTGTTGTTTAATTTTGGAAATGTAACTTCGTTTGTGGGGATAGAACCTTCATATAATTTCCATGAAACTGCTTTACGAAAAATGGCCCGGATCAGAGCCAGCACTTGATGAACTGTGGCTGATGATAAATTTTTCTTTTGAAGATCGCCCTTCAGCGTTTCCAACATCAAGGGCGAAATATCTTTTAGTCTGACGTCATCCAAAAATTTTAAGTGTTTTTCATAGCGGCTTTTATCTCCTTGGTGGCTTTTCTTGTTTACCTCTGACCATTTGAGGTATTCAGCGGTCACTTGCCCAAATTTAATTTGTTCCTTTTCCTCAAGTTGCCTCTTTAGTTCCTCCTCCCTTTTCCGATCGGTTTCAATTTGTCGCTTTTCAGCAAGAGATTGATACCCCTCACCCTTTCTAATGTTTTGTACGATATCCGCCCGGATCTTATTCGCCTGTTGAGCATTCATCTCATGGGAGGCCCAACCGACACTCTCACCAACGAGCTTACCTTCTTTTTTATAACGGATCACAAAATACCGATCTGGTTGACCCCTGTGTTTCCGTTTGTTATATTCACGATACCTAACACCCGGATATTGAGTGGCGTGCCATTTGTTATTCATTTTCAACTATTCCCCTCCTTGGTGATTATGAAGCCAGAAAACTGTACCACTATAGTACCACCTTTTCAAGGAATTTTAGGGCGGCTAAAGGAAAGGTAAATTTCATATTACCAATAATTACAAGTATTAATGAAATTGAGGGAAATAGTGGGAAGGCGCCAAAAAGCATTTCTAATCCATGTGCCGCAGGTTCGATCCCTGCCGGGGGCACCCTAAAATCAGATACGGATTCAAAAAGTATTGTTGACCACAACATAACGACATGATACTTGGACAGTGCGAAAAGTAAGCGCACACCTTACAAGAAAACTCTCGCTTCTGATCTTTTAATAAAATAAATTCCTATCGGTCGAATGAGACAAAAGCCACAAAGATCTTCTTGAAGAGGCCATACGGGACCTGCTTAAGAAGCATGAAAAAGGCCATAGAAACGCTTAATTTAATGGTCGACAACGGTGGTAGACGATCTAGAATGGACCGCCGTGTGTTTTCTTATGGTGTGGTTCTTGATGACCGCAGATCCGGCGGCGACCGCAGAAGCGGCCGGGATCGAAGGATTTCTCCGCAAATAAAGCTGGACAAAAATTTAGAAAGACGACAGGCCTTCAAATTCTAATACTAAAGGCCTTCCTCGAGGCCGGATATTTCCCAGGACTCGTCTCCAGAGGCCAATTCCGACAAAAGTGTTTTAAAGCATGCGCTGCAAATTCCGAATTCCGCATCAATTGTCATGTCAAGATCAAAGTCGAGTTTGGCCATATGCATTGAAATGTTAACATTGTGCTTTTTATTTGAAGCATTGATAATATGACCGATTAATACCTGATCTTGACCACACAAATCACACTTGGCTTTCTCCACCATGCACCTCCTTGGTTAATCCGGACGCAGGAAATCTGGATTATTTACGGTCTAAACGGACAAAGTCATAACACAATTATTACTGATCCTTCAAAACCGCAAGCTATTAATTTCAATTATGATCTTGTGTATTGCAGCAAGTATCGGCACATTTAAAACCATCCGCGGAGGCTCGAGTCAATTGACATTATCGGTGAATTCTGCTAATCTTTTATGTACTGAAAAAATTACACATAATTCCATGACAAAGCCACACCTCGAGCGATCGGGGGCCGGAAAACCACGGGCCTTGGGAAAGGCGGCCGGGATGCCAAGGGGTTGCAACTTAGCCGGGTTACCAAAAGGTGTCCCGGCTTTTGATTTTGATACCTGACAGATCGGGGGGGTGCACCGCCTAACAGGGGGCCAGGTTCATGACGTTACATCAACTCGAAATAGAACATAAGGTGATCGATTCAGATGGAACCGTAATCATCACCCGGGGAGGCCTATACGGAGATTGCCATTATACCCGGGCATTGGCAATCAAACATCGCCGTCCCTGCCTTTGTATCGACCTCAAGGATATGAGTTATACGGAGGCTGCCTTAAAAATCGTTCACTGGATCATCGAAAATAGAATTGACATCGTCAACATAGACGGGCCAATGATATCAGAAGATCCCGTGTTATACGAAACGATAATGAATTTTACGGAGTGGTTTGTCGAAGGCCGGGAGGCCATGAATTGATCATTACCGAAGCGTTTGAGTCTTAAATTTCCAGGTCCCTCAGAACCCCCGGAAGCCTTGCGCGGCAGGCGGCGGCAAAATCTTCAGGATAATGGTTATTGATCCATCGGAGCTGGGTCTCGCTGAAAGCGCCCGGTGATTGTGGCAGCTTCGGCAAAAAAGCATACAGCAGGCGTTGGTCTGTGTCGGTGGAGTCAAATCGTTTGGAATATTCAATTGTCGTAAGCAATTTAGCGCCCAGCGATGCTAAAATTCTTATCGAAATCAGCATCGCGTGATCCAAAGACTGCCGGGTGATCATGTCTGTCTCGAGAATATTACCCATCGGTTTCAATGTCATCACCTGGAGTTCCCACTGGGAGGTGATGACATAAAAACCGATGGGT
>JASFTQ010000456.1:0-3359 GCA_050053515.1 Desulfobacterales bacterium
TAAAAAAAGATATTGCCGCAGACTGGGGGTTGGAAGAAAATGTCCAGGTCGTCAACGGCACTCCCGATGTCCAATCAGCAGCCGTCGGATCCGGTGCGGTTAAGGATTTTGAAGGGCACCTGTATATAGGAACGTCCTCCTGGCTCATATGCCATGTCCCCTTCAAGAAGGTGGATCTGGCCCACGGCCTGGCGTCTCTGCCATCGGCCATCCCGGGTAGATATTTTGTGGCCAATGAGCAAGAAACTGCCGGTGCCTGCCTGAATTTTTTAAGGGACAACATTCTGAGTCACGAAGACGAATTGGGGATGCCATCGCAAGGGCCGGATGTCTATAAATTATTTGACAAGATCGCAGCGAAAGTTCCTGCCGGCAGCGACAAACTCATATTCACCCCCTGGCTTTTTGGTGAACGCACGCCGATCGATGACCATTCCATTCGCGCCGGGTTTTACAACCTGTCCCTCCAGACCAACCGCGAACACCTCATACGGGCGGTTTTTGAGGGTGTGGCCTATAACTCGCGATGGCTGTTCGAGTACGTGGAGAAATTCATTAAAAGACCGATGGATACAATCACAATGGTGGGGGGGGGAGCCAATTCGGACATTTGGTGCCAAATTTATGCGGATGTTCTCAACCGTACGGTGAAACAGGTCGAGCATCCCATCCAGACGAATTTGCGCGGCGCTGCTTTTCTGGCGTCTCTGGCACTCGGGTATATAAAAATTGACGATATTGCACAGCGGGTGCAAATCAAAAACACCTATCAGCCGAATCCGCAGAATCGCGAGATCTATGATGAACTGTTCCGAGAATTTGTAAAAATTTATCGGCGTAATAAAAAGTTTTTTGCCAGGATTAATCGATCACCGTGAATTGGAGAACCAGATGAAAATAATGGCATCTTTCTTAGCGGCCCTTGGTAAAATGAGCCCGCGGTTTGTGGCCTTTCTTGAAAAAAGGCTTAAATCCGTGCCCTTTATCAAGAGCCGGATCGAACGGGAATATGCGGGGGTCATTCGAGAATTGGATACCAAACTCAAGCCTTACCGGGACCGTTATGCTTCTTTTCCCCGGATTCCCGAAGTTGGCAAGGAAAGGCAAGACATTATCAATGAGATGAAAGCCATGCGGGCCTCCGAGGAGTCCAAGTGGAGGGACGGCTTTGTTTCCGGTGCGGTATATCACGGCGACAGCGAACATATCGATTTTCTCAATAAAATATATGCGATTAATTCACAAAGCAATCCGCTGCACTCCGACGTATGGCCGAGTACTTCGAAGTTCGAAGCGGAAATTGTTTCAATGACCGCCAATATGCTGGGAGCCGGCGGAGTGAACAGCGGCGGTCAAGATGACGAAATTTGCGGTGTTATATCATCGGGGGGCACCGAGAGCATCCTTTTGGCCATGAAAGCCTATAGGGACTGGGCCGGGCACACCAAAAAAATCCGCAAACCGGAAATGATTGCGCCGGTGACGGCGCATGCCGCTTTTAACAAAGCAGCACAATATTTCGGTATTAAATTAATTCAGGTGCCGGTAGATTCCCAGTTCAAAGCCGATGTGGCGGAAACCCGAAAGGCGATGACTAAAAATACGGTAGTTATTGTGGGTTCGGCGCCATCTTTTCCGCATGGTGTCATAGACCCCATTGAGAAAATGTCGCAACTGGCACATGAAAAAGGCATCGGCTTTCATACGGATGCCTGTTTGGGCGGCTTTGTTCTGCCATGGGCCGAGAAACTGGGTTACGATGTGCCTCCGTTTGATTTCCGACTGCCGGGTGTCACCTCCATATCCGCCGATACCCACAAGTATGGCTATGCCGCTAAAGGGACCTCGGCAATCCTCTACCGCAACAAAGAACTGCGTCACTATCAGTATTTTACGGCAACCGATTGGCCCGGGGGGCTGTATTTTTCTCCAACTTTCGCGGGCAGTCGACCCGGTGCCCTCAGCGCCTCGTGCTGGGCTGCTATGGTAACCATCGGGGAGCAGGGCTACATGGCAGCCACCCGGAAAATACTGGAAACAGCCTCCGTCATTAAAAAGGGTGTGAAAGAAATTCCCGAGTTGAATGTTCTGGGAGATTCATTGTTTGTGATTGCCATAGCTTCGGATGCGCTGGATATCTACAAAATAATGGATTACATGTCGCAAAGAAAATGGAGTTTAAATGGCCTTCATAAACCAAGCTGTGTGCATATCTGTGTGACCCTCAGGCATACCCGCCCGGGGGTGGCCCAGAGATTCTTGGACGATTTGAAGGCCGCCGTCGTTCACGTCAAGGAGAATCCTGACATGAAGGGTGAAATGGCACCGGTATACGGAATGGCAGCCACGCTTCCTTTCCGGGGCGTGGTGAGCGACCTGCTAAAGGCATATATGGATGTATTGTACAGGGTTTAACCGCTAACGGAAATTACGCCTGCATTTAATACTTCGCCGGCGCTCTTAAAGGGCTTTCGCCACTTCGCCCCATATGGGCGTGATCATTGTTAAGGAGTTGAAGATGTCTCTGGTGAACATTGAAAGTCATGAAAATGTGGCCGTCGTGCGGCTTAACAACGGCGTCATCAATGCCATCAACACCGATTTAATAGAGGCGCTTTCTCAAGCACTTCGCCGGGTAAAGCGTGAATTCAAGGGGATGGTATTAGCAGGGGGTGAAAAATTCTTCTGCATCGGCCTGGATCTGCCGGTTTTGTTGAAATTGGATCGCGCCGGCATGAGTGAATTCTGGGGCAAGTTTGACCAGATTGTTCTCGATCTATATGCTTTGCCGATTCCCACCGCCTGTGCCATCGGCGGGCACGCCATAGCCGGTGGGACGATTTTTGCCCTAACCTGTGATTATCGCTTTGCGGCTGCCGGCAGAAATTTAATGGGCTTGAATGAGATTAATATCGGCGTACCCGTGCCCGTTTTGCCCGATCTAATTTTGAGACAGATCATCGGTGATCGGGCGGCAACTGAGGTCGTGTACCGTGGTGAGTTGATAGAACCGGAAGCGGCCCAAGAAATTGCTTTGATCGATGCGGTTTTTCCCGAAGACCATTTAGAAGACCGGGCGGTCGAAAAAATTGCCGAGTTGGCCGTACTTTCCCAGCCGGCATTTTCCTTTATCAAAGAAAACCGTGTCAGGCAAAATTGTCTGATATTTGAGCAAAAACGCGCGGTCGACAAAGAAAAATTCCTGGATTGCTGGTTCCGTGAACCGGTCCGGGAGCTCCTTGCGGAAGCAGCCAGGAAGTTCTAAAGGCAGCACAACGGAGACCGAAAATAGGGGACATCCTATAATTCTCCTGCGAAAATAGGGGACATCCTATAATTCTCTTGTCAAGGGAAAAGTT
>JASFTQ010000457.1:0-3323 GCA_050053515.1 Desulfobacterales bacterium
GGGACTATGGTGAAGAAATACCGCTTGAAACCGTAGAACCCGGTGAATGTTTGGGGGAGATGGGCTATTTTTCGGTGGGTAGACGCTCGGCCTCTGTTCGAGCCCTTGAAGACTCTCAGCTCTTCATAATTGACTATAAAGCACTGGACCGGGCCTTCAAGATGGTACCCAGGCTGGCCGGAAATTTTCTGGATATCGTGACCGGGCGGTTGCGCCGTGCAAATCTTCGGTTCCAGGAAGCCTTGCAGAAGAGCAAAACCATTGAGAAGTCTCTGGATAACCTCCGCAGCTTTCTGGACATGTCTGAAATCCTGACGCTGCATGAAGGTGTCGAGGGGCTGATTCATCGGATAGTGATTATGGCCGGCAAGGTAATGAACGCCGACCGCGCCTCACTCTTTCTGATTGATCCGGTGGCCGGGGAACTGTGGTCCAAAGAAGCAGCGGGGGAGGGCAGTCGCGAGATCAGGATACCGCTGGGCCAAGGTATCGCCGGCTGGGTGGCCCAACACGATCAACAGCTTAACCTCGAAGATGCCTACACGGATCCGCGCTTCAACCCCGAGGTGGACAAACAAACCGGCTACCGCACCGGCTCTGTTTTATGCGGACCTATTAAGGACTTGCAGGGCGAAATTATCGGCGTTATCCAGGTCATCAACAAAAAAAAAGGGGCTTTCGACGACGACGACGAGGCCCTTTTCCGGGCTTTTGCTTATCAGACGTCTATTGCCGTAGAAAATTTCAGCCTCTACAAAAAGATCCTGATCAATCATGGGAAAATGGCCATCCTTCTGGATGTGGCCACTTCATTGTCACAGACGCTGGATCTGGAAAGCCTTATCAGTAAGATCATCGAAAAAGTATCAGAAATCCTTAATACCGAGCGCAGCTCCCTCTTCCTTCTAGACCACGAAACCGATGAACTGTGGTCCAAGGTGGCGCAGGGAGCGGAGGTCTCCGAGATCCGCTTCCCGAGTTCGACGGGTCTGGCCGGACATGTCGCTTCCACCGGTGAGGTTTTGAATATCGAGGACGCTTATAGCGACCCTCGGTTTAATCCGAGTATTGACCAGACAACCGGCTACAGGACCAAAAGCGTTCTTTGCGCACCCGTTGTTAATCGAGAGGAAAAAATCATCGGCATCACACAGGCCGTAAATAAAAAAGAGGGCGCGTTCGACAAGGAAGATGAAGATCTTCTTTCGGCACTTTCCTCTCAAATAGCTGTGGCCATCGAGAATGCCAGGCTCTTCCAGGAAAATTTGGAAAAACAGCGCATGGAAGAGGAGCTGGCCATAGCCCGGGATCTACAGACGAGTATGCTGCCGGCTGCCTGCCCGGAGATCAAAGGGTTCAGGATTGCCGCCCGCTCCTGCCCGGCCAGGGAGGTGGGGGGAGATTTTTTTGATTTTATTGAAATGGGTGCCGATCAAATCGGTTTTGTCATTGGTGATGTCACCGGCAAAAGTGTGTCCGGCGCGCTGGTGATGTCTGCCTCCCGCAGCATTTTCCGGATGCTTTCCGAACAGGAAATGAGCGTCGGTGAAATCATGGTTCAGGCCAACCGGCGGACAAAAAAAGACATCAAAAGCGGCATGTTCGTTGCCCTGCTCTATGCAGTCTTGAACGCCAGGGACAGATCTGTCAGATTGTGTTGCGCCGGGCAAACACCGCCCATATATCTTTCATCGGCAACCGGCGAGGCGGCATTGGTAAATATAGAGGGAGACACCCTGCCGCTGGGAATTGTTGAAGATGTTGAATATCAGGAAACCCGGCTTCAGTTGTCACCCGGAGACAAGGTAATTTTTTACACGGATGGCATTGTGGAGGCCATGAACGAGCAGGGGGCGATGTTCGGTTTCGATCGGCTGGTGGAGGTGCTAAAGGCAGCCCGGTCAGTGACTGCCGATTCGCTTCTGAAAGAGCTCTTAGAAAAGGTCAACCAATTCGTTGGCGAAGCTGCCCAGCACGATGACCTTACAGCTATCGTGGTAAGCGCTACCGATTAAAATTTTGGGCAGCACATCAAAACCTGGAAGGAAGTATTGTAAATTCTTTGCCGGAAAATAATCAAAAATTACGATTTAACATTTAGGGGACGGGCATACGTTTATGCGTTTTGAGATTCTAACTCAAATACAAGCTTCTCATCGAGAGCCAACCTCTCTCCTTTTTGAACCGCACGGCTGACACTGGGCTGGGTTGTGCCCAGTTTTTGGGCCAGCCATGTTTCACTTAACCCAAGCTCCTTGACCGCCCAAAAACACAGCAGACTTCGTGCCCGAACCCGCTGCCGCTGTTTACTCGGCAGCAATATTTCCTCTGGTTTCAAATTGAATATACCCGCCACCTGCCGTAATACTTCAGCAAAGTCATACCCGCTTGCCGCAAGTCGATATTTGCGCTTCATGCTTTCTTCTGCAACTTTAAGAACTGACATAACAAAGTCGCTGTCGCCTAAAATGCGTTCATCACCCTTGAGATGAGCATGCATGCGACGCAATGACTTAAAGGCTTCCCAACCGCCATAACTTCTGACCAAGCCTCCCCCGGTAAGTTCCCTTCGCCTGCCTTGCGCAACACCTTTTTCAACAAAGATACGATATTGCTTGCGCGCAGTGCTTAAGCGTTTGCCGAAAAGGGACAAAACCGTATCCACATCTTGCCATTGATTGTACTTGCGATCCAACAATCGGCTGTGGCCGCAATAGCGGTATCGGTCCAGCTCCTCAAAGCTTGATACAATATTGGCGCGCAAGGGATTTAAATGGATGTAGCGCACCAATTCTAAAAGATAAGCGTCTTCCTGACACAGAATAGATTTATATCGGTTTTGAAATAAATGCCCGTGGCGGTGGTGTCTGCGATTATAATAAGCGGCATATCCGGTCAGAAGCCGCTGCATGACTTTGGCAACTGGAAGGTTGCCGGTTCTGAGCAGCAGATGAAAATGACTGGGTATTAAGGCCCAGGCATAACAGGGTGTGGATGAATCTTGCAGGATTTTGCCCAAGCGTTTAAGAAAATTATCCCGATCTTTATCATCTCGAAATACCCTTTGACCTTCGATCCCCCGGCAAATGATATGATGTAACGCTCCAGCTGCATCTATTCTGGCTTTTCGTGGCATTGTCATATCCGTATCATAATATATTAAAAGATAAAACGCATAAACGTATGCCCGTCCCCTATTTCCTATTTCTATTTTTGTCTGATGATTAACTATGGCTGACTTCTGATAAATTAATTGATTACCCTAATCCGGCAGCATCGTGAGGGTATAGCGGGCGTCTTCTTCGACATTTTTTCGATCCAAT
>JASFTQ010000458.1:0-3320 GCA_050053515.1 Desulfobacterales bacterium
TCTGAGTCCCTTGCGTCAATGCCCGTCAGGTTGACGAAGCAAAATTTTTCTCCAATATGGCACTGGGCGGTGGACCGCATTTAATCGATCTGGCCGCAGAAGCTAAAGTGTTCAATTTTTAACGCATCACATAAATTTCGATGCGGACTGGACCAAAACAAACTGGAAAATCATTCTAAGTCCGGATAACTGGCAGAATTTCAAAGAACTGGTAGACAAGTTTGACCGAGTCATGGGAAAGGGCAGTCTCAAGACCTCTTTAAATTGTTACATACCCCCCCATACCACCCATTGACTTTTGAGGGGCAGCCGGCAATAAATGAGGATCAGCAAATTCCGGCGAATCCAATAGCGCTTAGGGAATGGGAGAATCAACGATGATCGATTACGAAGATGATTACATCAGTGATTACAGGGGCAGGGACATCGAAACCGCTTTGCAAGAAGCCCAACGGATGGTCGAAACCATCCTTACCCCCCCTGACCAGACCCCGCTTGAAATCCGCGAGGAAATTGCCCGCAAAACGGTGCGCAATTTTCGCGATCACATCAACAAGGGTTTTCTGGAATATCGAAAATCGGTTACGGAAGCCACAAATTTTGCCATGACCGAATGGACCGGCCAGGGATCAATTCTGGTCGACGCCCTTGACCGCGAATTTCTGGATGCTCTCGGTGGATACGGGCTCTATTCCTACGGGATACGCCATCCCAAGATCACAGCCGCGGTCAAAGCACAACTCGATCGCTCGCCCCAGTACAGCCAGGAATTGCTTGATCCGCTGCGGGCACAGCTGGCCAGGGTGATCGCGCTGTTGACCCCCGGGAAAATCCAGTACGGATTTTTTGCCAACTCGGGGACCGAAGCCATCGAGGGCGCCATGAAGCTGGCCAAACTGCACACCGGTCGCAAAGGGTTTATTGCCATGCTACAGGCATTTCACGGCAAAACCCTCGGGTCGCTTTCGTTAATGGGCAAAAAAATATTCCGACAGCCGCTGTTGCCCCTGTTGGAGGGTGTCAGACACTTGCCCTTCGGTGATGCTGACGCCGTCGAACAGGCTCTGGCGGCAGCCAAGGCCGTGGGTGATGATATTGCCGCCGTCGTGGCCGAACCCGTCCAGGGAGAGGCCGGCGCAGTGGTGCCTCCAGATGAATACTGGCCGCGACTGCGCGAAATTTGTAATCACTATGGGGTTCTTCTCATTGCCGACGAAGTCCAGACCGGCATGGGTCGCACCGGCGAGATATTCGGAGTGGATCACTGGCACGTTGCTCCCGACATTATTTGTCTGGGCAAAGCCTTGGGCGGGGGTGTCGTCCCCATGTCGGCCTTTTTTTCAACCCCCAAGATATGGGAATGCATGGAGCCCAACCCGTTTATGCACACCACCACGACCGGCGGCAACCCCCTGGCCTGTGCCGCAGCCCTTGCCGCAATCAACGTCTTGCTCGAAGAGGACTTGGCAGGACAGGCCAAAACCAAAGGCGAATATGTTTTAAACCAGCTAAAAGATCTGCAGAATCGTTACCCGGGTGTTCTGGCGGATGTCCGCGGTCTGGGTTTGTTGATCGGAATGGAGTTTCCCACGGACGGAATCGGTTACAAGGTTGCGGCCGGCCTCTTTTCTCGCGGCGTGCTGACAGCCGGCACGCTGACCAATGCCAAGACCATCCGTATCGAGCCCGCCCTTAACGTGCCGCTTGAGATCTTAGACGAAGTTCTAAACCGACTCGAAGATGTTCTGAAAACTATTGAACTGCCAAAGAGGGTTGAACGCATGGATCTTTATGCCGGGCAATTGCTGCATGTGGATCTGACCAATCGAAAAATCCAGAGCAAATCCCTCAACAAACAATGGCTGCAGGACTATATCGGCGGCTGGGGACTGGCGGCCCGGTACTTTTATGAAATTGTCGATCCGAATACCGATCCCATGTCGCCTGAAAATGCGATTGTGATTATGACCGGCCCCCTCTGCGGCACCCTGGCACCGACGGCATCACGCCTTTGTCTGGTTTCCAAGTCACCGCACACCGGCACCATATTCGAGGCCAATGTGGGGGGAGCCTTCGGACCGGAGCTGAAGTTTGCCGGTTACGACGGCATTATCATTACCGGCCGGGCCGACCGGCCCGTCTACCTTCGCATCGAGGATGATAACATCAGCATCGAGGACGGCGCACCCATCTGGGGCAAGGGTATATTTGAAACCGAAAAATGGTTGGTCGAAAAAATAGGCTACGGGGTTAAAAGCCTTTCCATCGGACCCGCCGGTGAGAATCTTATATCCTTTGCCTGTATCGGATCCGAGGCTTACCGCCAATTGGGGCGAGCAGGTGCCGGAGCCCTTTTTGGCCTTAAAAAGCTCAAAGCAATCGCGTGCAAGGGTACCGGCGGTGTGCAGGTGGCTGATATGGGCGTGTTCTGGGGAAAAGTAAGCCAACACCAGGGGGCCAACTTGATGACGGATGATAATCTTTGGGCTAAAACCGATGGTACGCCCATGTTGGTCGACCTCACCAATGAAATTGGCATCCACCCGACCCGCAATTTTTCCGCCGGTGTCAATCCCAGGCGACACGGATTGAATTCCGAGGCCATCAAAGCGGTTAAAATCGGTGATCGTGCCTGTGCCTCCTGTCCTCTGGGATGCGGGAACTTCACATCCTTAAATGGCGTTCAGGTCGAGGGGCCTGAATACGAAACGCTTTGCCTGGGCGGTTCCAATTGCGAAATAAACGACCTGGAGCAGGTCATGCGTTTTAACCGACTGTGCGACGACCTGGGATTGGACACGATCTCCACCGGTGCCACCATCGGTCTGGCCATGGAACTGAGCGAAACCGGCGTCCACGACTTTGGGCTTAAATTCGGATGGGTCGACGATTATCTGGCGGTTGTCGATGAAATTGCCCGTTTGTCATCCGAAAGGGGCAAGGACCTGGCCCTCGGAGCTGCCAAGCTGAGTGCCAAATTCGGTGCAACTGGACAGGCTGCCCATAGCAAAGGCCTTGAACTTCCGGCATATGACCCCAGGGGCAGTTACGGTATGGGGCTGGCCTATGCCACAAGTGAACGCGGCGCCTGTCACTTGAGAGCCTTTACCATATTGGCTCAAGACCCCTTTAAGCTGGAAGCTATGGCCCGCGATGTCATCGACGGACAGAACAGCAATGCGATCAAGTGGTCCATGTGTTTCTGTGATTTCTGGGGATCAGTGGATACGGATATTATGGCTGATCTGCTGACAGCCGGTCTGGGCAGGCAGGTTTCAGCCGAAGATTTGAATAAGGCCGGTGAACGGATTTGGAACCTG
>JASFTQ010000459.1:0-3314 GCA_050053515.1 Desulfobacterales bacterium
GGAAGTAATTGCAACGCCTTTTTTATATCGTGGATGGATGTTTGGCCCTCGGCTACGACCAGAACAATACAGTCGACAAGATGTGCCAACACAATAGCATCGGCTCCGCCAAGGATAGGCGGGACATCAAAAAACACATAGCGATCCGGGTATCGGGTTTTCATATCATTGATCAGAGATTTCATGCGAGGCGACCCCAGCAGCTCCGAGCTGTCATGGATCGCAGTTCCACCGGATATTAAGGTGAGCTTATCAATTCCCGGCCAAACAATAAAATCTTTGAGGGGGCGGTCGCCTATCAGATAATCAATTAAGCCCTTGTCACTGCCGAGGCCGAGATATTTATGGATGTTTTGGCGCATCAGATCACTGTCAACGAGGAGAACCGTTTGGTTGAATTCTTTGGCAAAAGTAATGGCCAGGTTGATCACCGTAAGCGTTTTGCCTTCGCCCGGATTAACGCTTGTGATCATTATGGTATTCCAGCCCTTGTCTTTCGTGCGCTGTTGTATCTGGGTCCTCAGTATTTTATAAAAATTAATTTCCGCTGAATCCTGAAACATCCCTACAATCCGGTTTTCGGCAGCGTATTTCGGATCAAGCTTTATGGCTTTGGCTTCTGAATAAATCGGAGATATCCACCCGGCTCTGTCTTTCTTACCGTCAGTCGAAATCGTTTCTTTGATTTTTTCTTCAACCTGGATAGTTTTGCCGCCCTTACGTTTGGGCAGATAGTTTTTGAATTTCATTTTTTACCCATAAGTTCCGTTATTGGATGGTTACAGGTTTTACAGTGCAAGGCGTCGCATAAGCTTTGCCCAGAAGATATCAAGATCCATGACGAAATGGTGAAATATAACCAAACCGCCAACCGCCACGACGATAAACCCGATGACTTGAATAGTGCGCATGATTTTTTTCCGGCGCATATCCTTACTTGTGATTATTTCCGGAATACCGGCCAGGACCGGAAAAGATGTGACCGTTGAAAGTATATCAGCATCTCGAACAGTGCTATCCGTAAATTCTTTAATAGAGGCAATGGCCACCCCGGCGGCGGCACCTAAAACGAATCCGATGAGTATAATGGCCAATCGGTTCGGTTTGTATGGTTTTTCGGGCAAGCGAGCCGGGTCGATGATTGTGAAACGCTCACCTTTTTGTTCTTTTTCGAGGCCGTGGGCAACTTTGGCCTCCATAAATTTTCCAACCATGTCGTCATATTTGGCTTGGGTGTTGTTCCGTTCGATGACAAGGGCTTTGTAGGTTTCCTCAACCTTGGGGGTGGCCTCTATGCGTCGGCGATATTCCTCTGCTTTCATATTTAGATCATTTATTTGTCTTTTTACAGATTCAATCTCAGCTTTGGTGCTTGCAAGTTGTGATGCCAGGGTAATATAGGCGGGATTGTCAGGAAGATCGGCTGTTGCCCCTGTATTTTTATCAGTATCTTTGATCCGGTTTTCAAGCTTCGCAATTTCTTCTTTTGTCTTGATTACATCGGGGTATTCAGCTGTAAATCGCGTTTCCAGATTTGCAAGTTGCACCCTCAGTTCACGAAGCCTTCTCTTATCCTCGGTCATTGTCTCCAATGGTGTGATACTCGCAAGTTGTGTCTGGAGATACCCCTCTCGTTCCTTGAGACTTTGGTAATGCTGGTTCAATCTATCAATGTTTCGTTCGGTGTTGTTCAGACTTTGCATATTGACCTGAAAAACCTCGGGCAGCTCATTGATATGCTGGGCCTTAAACGTGGCTATTTTTGCCTCGATCTCGTCCAAAACTGTTCTAAGCTTGGTCATTTCATCTGATAGAAATTGAGAGGTTTCCTTTGTCTGGCGTTTCCTGACCCGCAAGTTTTCTTCGAGAAACAAGGAGGCGAGCACGTTGGCAACGCGCTGAACCTTATCCGGAACACCCTTACCCTCATAGGTGAGGGTAAATGCTACGGTTGCAGAGCTCGGCCTGCCGGTGCGCCGATCAACGACCTCGGCACTGATGGTTTCAAGTTTAATCGAATTGCGCATCTTCTCAACAATTTGTTCGCTCGTCAGTCTGCCCCTGAGATCCGCATAGAGGTTAAAGCGCTTGATAATATCAATTAGCCGTGACGTACTCATGATTCTCTGGTGAATCGATTGGAGACGTTGTTCGACATAACTCGTAACAGTGGCCATAACAAAATCGGCAGGAATTTCCTGTTCCTCGATAAGGATCGTGGAGGTGGATTTATAAATGGGGGGCAGAGCCACCGCAATCACAGCTGAAATGGTGAAAATAATGAAAGCCGGTAGGATCAGGCTCCATTTTCGTCGTTTCAGGATCAATATATAATCACTCAGCGTCACTGAACCGGGGATCATTAACAAACTCCTTTAGACGGCCTAAAATGACGCCAGATTCAGGCCGAATTGCGATAGCGAGCACTAACCCCGCAGCTTGCTGCGGGGTTGGCGGGCGAATTGGATAATAGATAGAATTCCTCTCGGTGAAGATTCCCTGCAGCTTGCTGCAGGGAATCTTTCAATCTTTTAAAATTTTAATTTTAGCAGAATTTGTCGCCGGGATGCAATGCCCAATATCCCAGTATTTTACTCCAGAACCGGATATACAACTATGAGCTTGAGGGCAATAAGGTTTCTTCTGAAGGATTCATGATCTATTTCATCTTTGATCCGGGTGTATACATAAGATGTATCCAAGATCATGTCATCCCTGATTTCAAAGTGAATACCGGTTTGCACGCGCAGAGTGCTTTCATCAATGTCTTTGGTGGCAAATCTCCCCTGGTCTGCTTTGTTTGCATAATAGCCGACCTTAATCAAGCCCCTGAGGCTGTATGTAAACTGCCGGTTCATATTAAAAATCAGCGCTGTCCTTTCTGTGACCGCATTCCTGCCGCTGGCGGCCTTAATATCATGAGAAACGGTCAAATCGTGTTTGGTGTATTCTCCTTTAAACGAAAACAGGAGTTGTCCCGTAAATCCCGATTCACCTTCCCTCAGGGTTGGTGCCGTTCCGGAATCCATATCTTCACCACGCTGCCGTGTATGGCGACCGCCAAGGTCGAGAGCCAGCTTCAACCTCTCAGTAACCTCGTGGTATGCCCCAAAAGTTCCCGAATAGTTGTTGACCCTGCTGTCCGGATAATTATATCGATTACAACCGATATTCAGGCGAACCGATGTTGATGGGAGATACTTTTCCAGGTTGCGACTAAACATTAACGCTGCGGTATGCGAATCAAAGTCGGCCAACTCCGGATCTTCAAAATCCTGATCACTGTAGGCGTAGGTGACAGTTGAATCAATATT
>JASFTQ010000460.1:0-3314 GCA_050053515.1 Desulfobacterales bacterium
CGGGTTCAACGTTTCAAGAAAATCATCTCTTAACTTTGTATTTCCCTCATAGGTTTGCCGGGTGTTTAAGTAATCCCGCAGTTCCGGCCATCGTTTCGACAACCCCTTTTTTAGTGTTAAACGCGGATCGGACGCATTTATATCAGCCGTGTCATCTGTCGATATTTTCAAACAGTAATCTTTCAATCGGCCAATTCTCTCGTGGAGCGCCAGGTCGATCTTGTCCGTGGCCGCCTGCAATAGGATCCGGGGGAAATCATCCGAAACAAATAATGGTCGAACGTGAACATACCATTGCCTGAGCGCGTATAAATTGGCGATGAAAACAAGGTTATTTTTGATAATCCGTTTATCCGTGGGCGATCTGCCGGGTGTATAGGAAATATTGCCCCCCTTCCCTGCCCCCCCGAAGATCAAACGCCCCGGGCGTAATTCGTCTCTGCGGTAAATTGTACCGGCTGCGATGGTTGTGCCGAAGGCCAATCGACTGGGACCCACCAGACCGCCTTGTCCGCCTAAAAATATCGGTGGTTGTTTGAGCATGACACCCTGCGGGACATCACCGATCAAAGAGGCTGTGGCCTTGTCCTGGCTGGGCGTAAAATTGAAATGAATGTAAGAGCTGCCGACTTCACTGTGATCTTTACGGCTGGTTCCGCCGGACATGAGACAATCGCAAAAATTGATCAGGCTTCCCAGGGTAACAAACGGAAAAAGAATCGTTTGTTTCAGAGCCACCGTGTGGGCACCGCTGGCTTGTTCCTCCAGAATTGTTGCGTCCCTCACATGGGCCCCAAAACCCATCTTGGCCTTTTCCAAAAAGACGGAACCTTTGAAAAATCCGCCTTTCAATTCGACCCGTGGTCCGATCTGGCAATCCTCGATCGTCACCGGAGCTTCATAACCCAATTGGGCCCCTTGAAGGATGACGGTCGATTTGCCGAATATCTTGCAACCGGCGTGGATGGTGACGCCCTTGCCGGATATATTCCCGCAATCCACCTCCTTGCCGATCTGAACGCTTTGCGGGTTCGGAATTTGCACCCCTTTTTGGATCAATTCACTAACTTTTACATCTTGGCTGGTTTTCATATCGCTCCTTGTTGTGTTGATTTCTTGCCATACAAATCCCGCCGAGGCGGGATTTGTATGGCAAGAAATCAAAAAGCCGTGAAACTGTTGTTTCAAATTTCACGGCTTTGCAGATAAATCAACATGTTTTTAAAGCTTAAAAAATCAATTTACTGTCATTCCGGCGCAAGCCGGAATCCAGTTATTTCAATAGCTTCTGGATGCCGGCAGATGTCCTAAACGTGATCCGGGGTTCGCCGGAGCAACAGGATCGGAACTTTTTACGGGACCAACAATGCCTGTAAAAAAATCATGACGGATTATATTCTGCAACGATGTCCTTTAACTTGCGTTTGATATTTTCGCTATCCTGATTTTTTGAAAATGCCGTCAATTCTCCAATTTTACCGTTCAACTGATCCTGATTAAACTCCTGACCCCGCAACGCCATGATTTTTTCATGACTCGTGGAAACGATACCTTCCCCCTCGGTGATCAACTCTTCATACAGCTTTTCCCCGGGTCTCAAGCCGATGTACTCGATCTTTATATCCACATCCGGCTCGAAACCCGATAAACGGATAAGATCGCGGGCCATATCATCGATTTTGATGGGGGTTCCCATATCCAGCAAATAAATTTCCACGCAATTTTCACCGGCCAGGGCACCAGCCTGCAGGATAAGCTGGCAGGCTTCCGGTATGGTCATAAAATAGCGTGTCACCTCGGGATGGGTGACGGTAACCGGCCCTCCTTTGGCGATCTGCTTTTTGAATAGCGGCACCACGCTGCCGACACTGCCGACGACATTGCCGAATCGAACGATGGTAAAGCGCGTGCGACAAACGGGTGCACTGTTTTGAGATTGAATCAGCATTTCCGAAACGCGCTTGGTGGCCCCCATAATATTGGTGGGCCGCACGGCTTTGTCGGTGGAGACAAAAACAAACCTTTCGACATCGAATTTTTTGACAACCTTAACCAAATGCGCCGTGCCCAGGATATTATTTTCAACAGCCTTCCACGGTTGCAGTTCCAGCATCGGAACATGTTTGTAGGCTGCGGCATGAAAAACAGTATGGGGTCTGAAGGTTTCGAAAGTTTTTTCGAGTTGGTCTATGTTTTGGACATCCCCCAGAACAGGGAGAACCTGAATGCTGGCGAAGTTTTTCTTGAGCTCCAGTTCAATTTCATACAACGGGCTCTCCGCCCGTTCGTAGAGAACAATATTTTCAGGTTTATAACGGCAAATTTGCCGGCAAAGCTCAGATCCGATAGAGCCTCCGGCACCGGTAACCAGAACGGTTTGGCCGTGAAGATAGGCACCGATCCTGGTTTCGTCGAGCTTGATCGGCTCGCGACCGATCAGATCACGATAGGCAACTTCCCGGATGGCATTGACGGTAACCCGTCCGTTGATCAACTCCCCATAACCGGGAATGGTTTTGAATTGGATATCGCTCTCTTTGCAATGGTCGACGATCTTTCGCATCTGGTCTGCGTTGGCCGACGGGATTGCAATCAAGGCTTCATCGGCTGCCGCCCTGCCGGAGATTAATTGGATGTCTGCAATTTTTCCCAAAACCGGGATGCCATGGATTTTATTTCCCATTTTGACCGGATTGTCGTCCAAAAATCCGACCACATGATACTGCAGTCTGGCATTGTCCCGGAGTTCCCGGTATATCTTCTCTCCGCAATCTCCGGCGCCGATGATGAGGAGATTCCTGCTGCCGGGAATTTTGGTTTTTAAAGGGGTTAGAAAAGATCGGAAGGTGTTTAACCAGGACTCGCCTTCGCCGGTGCTTTCAAAATAAAATCGCACGGCCAGCCGAAAACCGGCGATAAAGAGAATCGTAAGACACCAGTCAATCAGAAAAATGGAACGAGAATACCCGATAAATTGGGTGCCAAAAAGGACGATGGCCATTATCAGCAATGTGCTGACCGTGGCTGCTTTGATAATATTGATCAGGTCTGCCACGCTGGTGTATCGCCACATGCCGCGGTAAAGATCGAAAAAGTAAAAGCAGCAAACTTTTATGGCCACCAGGATGGGCAGAATTTTATAAAAGTTTAATAGGAAAAGCCGGGGGATGTCGAAATCAAAGCGCACCAGGTATGCGGCATAAAAAGAAAAAATGATTAGAACAATATCTAATCCCGCAACGATGAAAAAATTTTTATAAAGAAGCCTGGAACCCATATATCGCTGTCGATGAAATTTAGTCTTTGGCAAGTTT
>JASFTQ010000461.1:0-3294 GCA_050053515.1 Desulfobacterales bacterium
GCAATTGTTGCGAGCTAGGCGTTGCGTGTTGCGCGTTCAATCTTCCAACTCCCCGCCTGCCTCGCCTGAGCCCGCCCGGTATTGCCTGAGGCGCAGCCAATGGCGGACGTGGCGGCTTGCGATTGCGGGCAGGCACAGCTCGAAACACATAACATACAATAAGCATCTATCATTTACTTGAATAGATTTTAATTCCACCACTCCGGTACTCCAAATCTCCATTACTCCTGCTTCTTAATCGCACTGCGCTTTAGTGCAGGGGTTTATCATATGAGTGAATTATTGATGATAAGACACGGCCAGGCTTCATTTGGCGATGACAATTACGACCGGCTCTCCCCCATTGGCATCCAACAGTCCAAGGTCGTAGCCCGGCACTTGACGGCACTCGGCAAATCATTCGATGCTGTTTATTGCGGCACCATGGAACGCCAGATCAAGACTGCTCAGGAACTGTATAAACATGGCGAGGATATGAAGGCAAATTTACCGGAACTTCTCCAATTGACCTCTTTTGACGAGTATGATTCTCTGACCGTATGGGAAGCCTTGATTCCACAAATGATAGAAGAGGATCCGTCGACAAAAGAGGACCTGAAGCAAATCTATACAGACAAAAAATCCTTCCAAAAGCTTTTTGAAAAAGTGATGTACCGCTGGATCTCGGGATCCTTTAACCGGCCAAGAGTTCCCGCATGGTCTGATTTCAAGAAGAGGGTAGGGCAGGGAATCAAAGAAATCATGCATCACCACGGTGCTAAAAAACATTTGATAATATTTACCTCCGGAGGCCCTATATCCGTGGCAATCCAGCTGGCTCTGGGTATTACCGATCAAAAGACCATGGACATGTCATGGCAGATCATGAATGCGTCCATCACGCGATTTAAATACAATGCCCTGGGGATTGCGCTTGCCGGATTCAACGACATTGCGCATCTGGAACTGGAGCAAGACAAAAAACTACTAACGTATCGATAAAAATTCATAAATCGGCACATGCCAATTGACCGGTTCGCTTCCCTGCAAGCCCCGCCTTTTAAGGCGGGGTTAAGGGAAGCTATCTGAAACAGATATCTTCCTTTCCGGGAAGCCCCGCCCCTTGGGGCGGGTAGCTTCACTTGTAGACGTTTCTCGTTCAAGGTTTCAGGTTCAAGGTTCAAGAACGGATATTACCCAAATTTCTAGCCATACAAACCAGGTGCTAATCGTAAGTGTATCGTTTGACTTACTAAGGTGCACTTACCGTACCGGCAGAAATTGATGCCGCTCGCTCCAAGGCTGTGTTGTATTTAGCAAAAACACGCATTTTCTGTATTTGTCATTCAGGTCCCGGATCAGGTCCGGGATGACGGACCCGGAATCCATTGTGATTAAATAAATTTAGACGCCTGGATGCCGGATCAAGTCCGGCATGACAAAAAAATAATCACTTTTTTCTATTGTGACACATTCTCTCCGCGGATGGTCATTGACTTCAACCTTAAACCTTGAACCTTGAACCCCTTAGGAGGAGGTCGGGATGGATTTTTCCATATCAGAAAAGATGCAGACCATCATCGGGATGATCAATGAATTTGTTGAAAAAGAACTCATCCCCCTGGAACCCGAGTTCCTGACAACGCCGGCGGGAGATCTTCTGCCAAAGATCGAAGAAAAGCGAAATATTGTCAGGCAAATGGAATTGTGGGCGCCGAATCATCCCAGGGAATACGGCGGCATGGGTCTCAATCTGGTAGAACATGCCCTGGTATCCGAAGCTCTCGGCCGCACGCCGTTGGGTCACTTCGTCTTCGGCTGCCAGGCACCGGATGCCGGAAATATCGAGATCCTTCATAAATATGGAACCGACGAACAAAGGAAAAAATATTTAGCCCCGCTGGTGGCGGGTACCATCAGAAGCTGTTTTTCCATGACGGAAATTGATCTTCCCGGATCAAACCCGGTTATGCTCGACACAACAGCTGTAAAAGAAGGAGATGAATACGTTATCAACGGTCACAAATGGTATACGTCTTCGGCGGACGGTGCTGAATTTGCTATTGTCATGGCGGTCACCAACCCGGATGCACCCCCGTATCTGAGGGCCAGCATGATCATTGTGCCTGCGAATACCCCCGGCTTTAATCTGGTGCGCAACATCCCGGTGATGGGACATGCCGGGCAGGGCTATTTCAGCCATGCCGAAATACTTTACCAGTCTTGCAGGGTACCCCGGAAGAATTTGTTGGGATCCGAAGGCCATGGTTTTGTTATTGCCCAGGAACGACTCGGTCCGGGCAGAATCCATCACTGCATGCGCTGGATCGGTATCTGTAACCGCGTATTTGATCTGATGTGCCACCGGGCTTTGAATCGTGTGATTTCGCCGGATAAAACCCTTGCAGCCAAACAAATTGTTCAGGCCTGGATTGCGGAATGTGCCGCGGAAATACGCGCGGCGAGATTGATGGTGCTTCACACGGCGTGGACGATTGAAAATCTGGGTGGTAAAGAAGCCCGGCAGGATATTTCCCTGATCAAATTTATGGTGGCCAACGTCATGCAGAAAGTTATCGATCGGGCACTGCAGGTACACGGTGGGCTTGGAATGACCGATGATACCATCATCGCTTTCTTTTACCGCCACGAGCGGGCGGCCAGAATCTACGACGGCGCAGATGAAGTTCACAAGGTTTCGGTGGCCCGCAGGATTTTGAGGGACTATGAAGGCAGACAGGTGAAATAAAATGGATTTCACCGACAAGCCAACGGAGATCAGAAAAGGTGAGGAACTGAATGTCGACAGGGTGGGCCAATTCATAAGAGACACTATCCCGGGATTAAAAGGGGAAATGACCATTCGGCAATTTCCCCACGGACACTCCAACCTGACCTACCTCATTACGATCGGCGACAGGGAAATGGTGTTGCGCCGGCCGCCGTTCGGCACCAAAGCCGAAACAGCCCATGATATGAACCGGGAATACCGCATCCTTGCTGCAATCAAGGCAGTCTTTCCCTATGGCCCGCGGCCGTTAGTCTATGCCGAAGACGAATCAATCATCGGGTGCCCATTCTATCTGATGGAAAGAGTCCCCGGTATCATCATTCGACGCGACTTGCCCGCCGGATTGGATTTAATGCCGCGACAGGTAAGACATCTTTTTGAGGGGTTGGTGAAGGTACAAGTTGAACTGCACGCCATCGATTATCACAAGATCGGTCTTGAGGAGTTCGGCAGGCCTCAGGGCTATGTGGGGCGACAGGTACTCGGCTGGAGCAAGCGCTTCCGCGCTGCGCGAACCCCGGATG
>JASFTQ010000462.1:0-3290 GCA_050053515.1 Desulfobacterales bacterium
TTAGCTGTTGATGCTCGATGCTGGATACTGGATACTTGATAACCAGGAATAATCACCATATAAATGAGACCATCCAGGATCGAGATTCGAGCTTCCAGTATCTGATTTTTTTTCAAGCCTCCAGTTCCCCCAGTTCAATCTTAGAATAAAAAAATTGTCTTATTTGAACCTTGAACTCCTTATCACCTCCCTCCCCATAAAAACCCTTGACACTGAATCTGAAACACGTTAACAAAATACCGTATAGCAGAATTTAATTCCATATTATGGAACAATAAAATGAAATCACTCAACAAAGCCTTGGATATTATCGATGCTGTGGCCGAACTGGGAAGCGCCGGCATTCGTGAAATCTCCTCGATAACGGGATTCCCGCCGGCCACCACCCACCGGATTGCTGCCACCCTGGTCAAGAAACAATATTTTAACCAGGATCCGGTCACGAAACATTATTCGCTTTCACTTCGATTTCTGGAACTGGGCACCAAAGTTCAACAGCAATTCGATCTTCCCACGGTTGCGCGGCCGTATCTCCAACAGCTCATGTCCGAAACGGGGGAGAGTGCCAATCTTGCCATTTGGGACGGCGACAGTGCCGTATACCTGGATCAGGTGCAAAGCGATAAATCCATGCTCAAAATTTTTACCCGGCTCGGAACACGGGTCCCCCTTTACAGCACCGGTGTCGGGAAAATGCTTATGAGCCGGTGGAGCAAGCCGGAGCTCGAATCCTATCTGAAGCGCACGAAACTGATTTCCCATACGCCCAACACCTTAATCACCCGGGCTAAAATCCTGCAGGAACTTGATCGAATTTCTGAAAGGGGTTTTGCGGTAGACAATGAAGAGATGGAAGAAGGCGTCCGGTGTGTGGCCGCCCTGGTTTTCGACCACCGACAGCAGGTTGTGGCGGCTGTATCGATTTCGGGTGCAGCCATGCGGATAACACCGGACCGGATTGAAGATTTTGGGGCAAAGGTAAAAAAATGCGCCTATGATATATCCCATGATCTGGGGTTTCAGATGAGATAGATAATTGAGAGGTCGGGGTGTTTTTTTCACGACAAGATGATCGCCCCGGTGCTTCTAAGGAACGGAGGGCTATTGCCGCCGAGAAAGGCAAAACACCGCGTCGGTTCTTGTTGGAGTGAACCTTTTATATAGCCGGCAGTAAAATGCGAAGCAGTTGCCGCTGTCAGGCTGGGCAGGCAACAACCCGGCATCTTGCCGTGCAGTCAACGCCCACCGGAAAATCCGGTAGTTTCAATATTCAATGACAAGCTGAAAAGCCAAGCCGACACTATTGATTAAAGCGTTGCACTTGCAGCCGGGTGCAAAGCACCCGGTTGTATGGCAAGAAAAAAATACCCCGACCCCTGAAATAATTTATACAAAGGAGTAAAACCATGCCTAAAATGAATTCAATGGAGGCTGCTGTACGAATTCTTGAAAGTGAAGGAATAAAAAATATTTTCGGGATTCCCGGTGCAGGTATTCTTCCCTTCTATCGCGCACTAATGGATTTAGGATCCATCAAACACATGGTCACCCGACATGAAGAAAGCGCCATCCACATGGCGGATGGCTATGCCCGGGCGATCGGGTCCGTAGGAGTTTGCGCCGCCACTTCAGGCCCGGGGGCCAGTAATTTCGTGACAGGCTTATACACCGCGCAGGTGGATTCCATTCCCATCCTGGCCATTACCGGGCAGAATATCCGCTCTCAACTGGGCCGGGAGGCCTTCCAGGCGGTTGACATTGCAGAAATCGTAAAACCGGTGACGAAAAAGGCGTATTGCGTTAAAGAGGGGGCCATGGTGCCCTGGGTTTTCCGCGAGGCATTTAAAATCATGAGAGAGGGCCGGCCCGGGCCGATCCTGATCGACTTGCCGCTGGATGTCCAAAAAGAAGTGATCGAATATGACCCGGAAACAGATGCACCGTTGCCTATTCTCCGCACCCCGCCCAGCCGAAAACAGGTCGCCAAAGCCTTGGACATGATACTGGAGGCTGAAGCACCGGTCATGCTGCTCGGCGGCGGGGTGATTCTTGCCGATGCCTGCGACGAATTCCGGGCGGTGGCCGAAGCTCTGCAAATACCGGTGGTTGCCTCCTATATGGGCAAAAGCGGGATGCCGTGGAACCATCCCCTGATGGCCGGTCAGGTCGGCATCCAGTGCAACACTCCGTCCGGCAACAAAGTTTTTCTTGATTCAACCCTTGTCTTGGCAGTAGGGGCCCGCTTTAATGACCGTCACACCGGTGATATCAAGGTGTATAAGGGCGATCGAAAATTCATTCACGTGGATGTCGATCCGGGACAACTGGGAAAGAATATCACACCGGATCTGGGTATTTGCGCCGATGCAAAGCTCACATTGCAGGCTTTATTGGAAGAAATCGCGCAGCGCAAGGTAAAGCCGCGGCCGGTCGATATCAAGATACCGCAGATTCGGTCCGAAATGGAGAGAAAAACAGATTATGACGATATTCCCATCAAACCGCAACGGGTGTTCAAAGAAATCAACGATTTCTTTGATGAAGAAACGGTTTTTGTAACCTGTATCGGGTTGAACCAGATCTGGTCCGGTCAGTTGCAAAAAATTACAAAACCCCGACATTATCTGGATTGCGGAGGCGCCGGGCCGCTGGGATGGGATATGCCCGCGTCCATCGGTGCCAAGATCGCCCGCCCCGACAAGCAGATCGTCACCGTTGTGGGCGACTTTGGATTTCAATTCTGTATGGACGCCCTGCCCGTGGCGGTGATGTACAGGGTCCCCTTTTTGATCGTCGTACTCAACAACGGGTATCTGGGTCTCATTCGCCAGGCGGAAAAGTACATGTATGAAATGGAATATGAAGTCCAAATATGCTATGACTGCTATCAGGAGTGCGCATACGAAGAACTGCCCAAGATGGCAGAGGGCGGAACCAGCAGTGCTGTGGGTAGCCTGGAGCCGGGTGAGGTTGCCTACATCCCGGAAAATGAGGGTCGAGGATTTAATTTCGTCAAGTTTGCCGAGGCCTGTGGGGCCGCCGGTGAACGCGTTGAGGATCCCGGCGAAATAAGGGCGGCATTGAAGCGGGGTGTTGATGCCGGCATTCCGTATGTTGTCGATGTTATCCTCGAAAAGGACACGGATTGCTCGATGGGGGTATCCATCGATGCCATTAGAGAATTCGAGTAGAAATGGTTACAAAACCCCATCTAAAGCCCAATGGCTGCGTTACAGTCCTCTTCAAAATGCTCACATACTACATGTATGCTGCGCTTTTTCATCGGCCTG
>JASFTQ010000463.1:0-3274 GCA_050053515.1 Desulfobacterales bacterium
GATGCCTATGACAAGATCAAAAAAGTCATTCATGAACACCCTAAGCATGTGGGGTATTTAATCAACCTGTTGCTGATTTCACGGCATCTCGAACGGCTGGCCGACCATGCCACCAATATCGCTGAAGAAGTAATCTATTTGATCGAAGGAGAGATCATCAGACACGGAAGGCTTCAGGAGACCTGAGGGTTTGAACCTATTAAAGGCCGTGATGGAGAATTGGAGTGATGGAGTAATGGTAAAAGCAATCGTTGCGGGTTACGAGTTGCGCGTTTATTTTTTTACCTCCGCCCGCCTGGCCTGATTCCGCCCCAGCGGAGAATGGCGGGCACGTGTAACTTGAAGCACGCAACTCGCAACAGCCACTTATTACTTAGTTTATTGGATCTCAAGGCCAACACTTCAACACCAAGTTTGCAGTTTTAATACATTGACTTTGCCCATCATCACACTTGCTGTAATATTGTCGTGCGCCCTTCTGATCTTTGAAAAAAAGGAAAGCCTGAGCGGTCGATTGTTGACCAAAACGCCGCTTTCGGCCCTGTTTGTCATTGCCGCCCTGGTTCAGCCCCACCCCTCGCCATCCTTTTATCATTTCATGCTGATCGGATTGATATGCTGCATGGCCGGAGACATTTGCCTGATTTTTCCTCGAAAAAATATGTTTTTCCTGGGCCTGGTTGCCTTTTTGTTGGGTCATATCTGGTATATAATTGGTTTTTTCGATACAGCCCAATTACATCTTTTCACCTGGTTGGGCGCCCTGATGGTGTTGCTCACAAGCGGCCCGATTTTTTTCTGGCTCAGGCCCCATCTGGGATCCATGAAGTTGCCGGTTTTGTTTTATGTCATTTTCATATCTCTTATGGTTTGCGGGGCCTGGACGGTACTCGGGGATGCCGGTTTAGCGAGGTCCGGCCGTATTTTGGTATTTTGCGGTGCGTTACTATTTTACTTTTCCGACCTGTTTGTGGCACGTCAGCGGTTTATCAAGAAAGCTTACCTGAACAGGCTTTTCGGACTGCCGTTATATTACACCGGTCAATTCTTGCTGGCATTTTCAATAGGGATTTTAAAATAAGATGATGCAAAATCCTTCAGTCATATTTATTTGCTTTTCTTTATTGACAAATTCATGAAAAGATAATATTTTTTCATGAAAACACTTGTGGGGAGGTCCATCGATGGCCAATTTGCAAATTAAGGGTATTGATGATCAATTATATGCTCAGCTAAAAGCGTTAGCGGCTTCAGAAAATCGGTCCGTTAGTCAACAGGTTCTTTACCTGGTGAGATCTTATCTGTCAAAAAGGCCTCAAGTGCAGAGGACGAAAACGGCGGCCCAAGTTCTTTTGGAACTTTCCGGCTCATGGCAGGATTCGAGGGCAACGGAGCAGATTGTTGCAGAACTAAAGAAAGCTCGCCGAAGCTCAAAAAAACTTGCCAAAGGTTTATAATGTTTCTCATTGATACCGATACAATCATATACAACCTGAAGGGAAACGATGCGGTCACAAAAAATCTGCAACGGCACATTGAGGATCCGATAAAGATCTCCATTGTCACCCTCATGGAATTGTATTTTGGTGCTTACGAATCGGAAAAGGTTGCTGTAAACCTGGCCAAAGTAAGAACGCTAGAAAACTCTTTCGAGGTTATTGCAGCGGATAAAGGGTCTGCTGAGATTCATGGAATGTTGAAAGCTACATTAGAAAAATCCGGAACACCGCTGGATGATTTTGATTTAATCATCGCCGCTTGTGCCCTGGCACATAACTTAATACTCGTTACGAACAATATTAAACATTTCAGTCGAGTCGAAGGCCTGAAGCTCACCAGTTGGTCGGTTTATCCTGAATCGCAAACCTTATCTCCGGGTCATAAAAAAAACACCTAGGTTTGAAAAGCTCAATTTGATGGGGTGCCGGTAATTCCAAAATAACACTAAAAAGGTTTCATTCCCTCAATTTCAGCACCTATTTTCATGGCCTCTGTCTTGGTGCACATACGCAATTAGAGAAATACCTGAATTTGGTAAGATGATTGCCGAGCTAAACCATTTTCTCAATCAACCCCTTTCCATCGGGAAAAAGACGATTCATAAACGTCTGGTGCTTGCACCGATGACAAATCTAGGGCATATCGCCTATCGCCAACTTGTTGGGGGGTACGGTGGATTTGGCCTGCTGTTCAGTGAGATGTGCAGTGCCAAAAGAATCCCTCGCGAGAACAGGTATGTATCACCGTATTTCCGATGGAGAAATGAGGAGTGTAGATGCTTGGTATGTCAGATATTCGGTGCCGATCCGGAAATTATGGCTGCGGCTGCCCAACGGATTGAAAGTGAAGGATTTTTCGGAGTTGACATTAACTTTGGGTGTTCGGTTTTTTCGATTCGGCGGCAAAATTGCGGTGCTGAGTTGTTGAAAGATCCCGACCTTGCGGTTCGGATTGTTGCCGCTGTCAGAAAAGCGGTGTCCATGCCCCTGTTTGTAAAGTTTCGAACCGGCTGGAGGGATGATCCCCGGATGGCCATTGATTGGGCAAAACGATTCGAAGATGCCGGGGCGGATGCCTTGACTTATCATCCCCGGCTTGCGCCGGATCGCAGAAATCGTCCGGCCAAATGGGATTATATCAAAATGGTCAAGCAAGCCGTAACCGTTCCGGTCTTCGGCAACGGAGATGTTTTCGATGTCAATGACTGCTGGAGGATGGTACAAACCACCGGATGTGATGGGGTTGCGATTGGGCGTCTGGCGGTCGCCCGGCCATGGATATTTGCCTCTTGGACGGATGGTTTCAAAGCCGATTCGACGGTCTATTTTAAATCCGCTAGACATCTTGCAGAATTGTTGACGCAACATTTTGATCCAACAGCCGCGTTAAAACGCTTTAAAAAATTTGCGCTGTATTTTGCTGCCGATTTCCGCTTCGGGCATAATTTTTTTAAAATGATTCGGAATGCTCAAGACATGACGCAGGTCGTAAATATATTGTGCCGATTTTTCAAAGATTCCCCTGAGATCTTGTCCAGGCCTAATTTAAATTTATTTATATAATGTAGTTTCTTTGCTTAAGTTATTTTAACATCGCTTATTCTGCAAAGGCCATGAGATAAGCACCCGTGAAAATTATGATCGATGAAAAGATCCGGACCAGTCTATTTTTAATTCTCCTCTGGTTTTTACCCTGAAGATATAACCGGTAAAAATTCCCAAGCTGATCCAGGGATAAACATAAGCGAAAATGACAGGGTTCATTAAAAGATCCC
>JASFTQ010000464.1:0-3258 GCA_050053515.1 Desulfobacterales bacterium
TCTCCAGCCTGGGATTTTCCCTGGGGTATTTGGGGGGCGGATTGCTTTTTCTTTTCAATGTGGTCATGACACTCATGCCGCAGACATTCGGTCTTCCTGATGCAGCAGCTGCCGTGCGATTGGCGTTTGTATCCGTGGCAGTGTGGTGGGGGGCGTTCACCTGTATTACGATTTTGTGGGTACCAGAAAAAAAATCAGCAGGGCAGCGGTTTTACAGTGCAAATGTGATCGCGGCAGGATTCAAACAATTTATCGATACCTTTAGAAAGCTGCGTCACCTTAAAACCGTCTTTCTTTTTCTGCTGGCGTATTGGTTTTATATAGACGGTGTCGATACTATCATTCGCATGGCAGTAGACTACGGCCTTTCACTGGGCTTCGATTCAAATGACTTGATCACTGCATTGTTGATTGTTCAATTTGTCGGATTCCCGGCGGCATTGGTATTCGGAAAATTGGGGCAGCATTGGGGTGTCCGGAAAGCAATTTACCTGGCCATTGGCATATATATGGGTATTACCCTTTGGGGAACCATGATGACCAACAAACAGGAGTTCTATATCCTGGCCATTATTATCGGACTGGTTCAAGGCGGGATCCAGGCACTGAGTCGATCCTATTATTCACGATTGATTCCTGCAGATAAACCGGCTGAATTCTATGGTTTTTACAATATGCTGGGTAAATTTGCCGTAATCATCGGCCCGGCCTTAATGGGAGCAGTGGCCCTCATCGTTCGCCGAATTTTAATGCCGCCTTCTCCCACCCCCGAGCAAATGGTTTACTTCGGTCGGCTGGCATCACGCTGGAGCATTGGCTCCATTCTTATCCTGTTCTTGGTTGGTGCGATATTGTTTTACTTCGTTGATGAAAGAAAGGGCAAAACCGAAGCCCTATATTTGTCAAAAATATAGTAAACGTTTCGAGGCGGTGCGAAAATCTTTTCTTCCTAATGCTTCATAGCCATCCGGCGCCTGGCATACATCTTGCGGTCCGATAAAGACCCATGGAGTGAAGCCCCCCGCCCCCTGGGCCGAGGGTTCTGCCGTTCGGCGGTGCTGCGCAGCCCGGAAAGGAAGATATCTGTTTCAGATTGTTTCTTTTTGAACAGGGAAGCGAACCGGTCCAGGGTCAGGTATTTGCTCTTGATGAGCCGGATGTTTTTTTCTATAATATTTCTCATAAAAACCTCACTTTATGTGTACAGCAGCAAGTGTAGTGCCCCAGGAATAAGTTTAAAGCGGCTAGCAGCGGTTTGAATGCCTTTTGCTCAATTTTGTAACTTATTTGTGGGACGCAACACTACTGAGAGCGTTTTTCCAAAAACAGCAATTCAGTGGTTTTACACCAGAAAAGGAAGAAAGGAAATGGGGCCGCGTCATAATTTGGTGATACGTCTGATGGTCTTGCTATTAATCGTGTCTTTTATCGCTTGTGCCTCCCCTTCGAAATCCCGCAAAGGTGCCGTCCCGGGTTGGTTAAATGTGATGCCCACGGATGATCAATACTTTTATGCCCTCGGCGTGTCCGGGCGAACCCGCAAGGTCAAAGACGCCTGGGCTCAGGCGATTCTCAGGGCCCGAGCCGAACTCGGCAAAACCGTCATCACCCATGTAACCAGCCAGGATTTGGTTATTGCCACAAACCGCGGGGAGTATACGAGACAAGTCATCGAAGCTTTATCAGATGCCGAGCTCAATTTCACTGAGGTGATCGAAAGGTGGTTTGATCGAACCGGAGACTATGGCCCCCCCAATCATTATTATGTTCTCGTCAGGTTGGAGAAAAAACGTGCCGAGCTGATCCTAAAGGACTTGAAACGATAACCGACGCCATGTCTTGCCTTTCCCGGCGGCAATCGCCCTCTACTCATAAAAATCACTGGGGCGATCATCTTGTCGCGCAAAAAATACCCTGACCCCTGATTTAATCAATTTTTATGCGATAGCGACTTGACATATGTTTTATTTCCGTATATTTTAGATACTTACAAAATCCTCTAAATAAATTGCACTGCAGCTGGGTCGATAATACAAGATCTGCTTAATGACGATTTAATTACCCCGACAACACAATAATAGCGAAAACACCAGAGATACGATAAAATTTCGATGGGAGCGCTGATTTATGGAAGACGTTGAGGATGCCCGCTTAAAAGCGGAAATCGATCAAATTGTCAAAAACATCGACACCACGATGAAAAAAATCGAAAAAGTCGCACCGCTCCAGAAGGAAACCGTCGAAAAATCTGAGGTTGATACAGGCGCTGATACCTAAATCCGTCACCCTGCTAAACTTTTTTTATCTGCGTCATCTAAAACAGCAAGTGTAGCTGCTCTGGGGGATTCAAATTCAACAAACAAATCGAAGTTGTATAACACAGAACAGGTTCCATTAGGAGGTGCTATGGCATTAACCAAAAACGACATCGTTACGAAAGTCCATGAACTCGGCTTTACAAAGAAAAAATCAGTCGAAATCGTCGAATCCCTATTGGAGATTATCAAGAATACACTGGAGAAAGGCGACGACGTCCTGATCTCAGGATTTGGCAAATTTTGCGTCAAAGAAAAAAACAAACGAAGGGGACGCAATCCTGCTACAGGTTCTGATTTGATCTTGCGCGAAAGAAAAGTGGTTACCTTTAAATGTTCCGGCAAATTAAGAAATAAAATCAATGGAACCGTATAACCGACCCCTCTTCCCGTTTGAAAACAGGTAAGAGCGGTTAACCACTTTCAGTCCTCTTAAGTTCTATCAAAATGAAATTGTTCCGTCACAAAGGCATCCCGCCTGGAAAGACTCGCGGTTTTTATAGAAAGAAACTGATATGCCTACTCCCCAGTGATCAAGACTAAATTGTATCCCCCCATTTTTACTCCTGAAAAAAACATCGCGGTATGTTCCACCATTGTTTCCCGGTCCGAGTGGCAGGTCTCACGAATCTATAACGGATGTCAAAATAATGTTCCGAAATAACGCAGAGTGAAGCTCCCCGCCCCAAGGGGCGGGGCTTCCCGGAAAGGAAGATATCTGTTTCAGATAGCTTCCCTTAACCCCGCCTTAAAAGGCGGGGCTTGCAGGGAAGCGAACCGGTCAAGAGGCGTGGGCAGGGGGTAAATTTTTTCGCCAAGATGCAGAACCACCGCCACCTTGGCCCGCATAGGGCCACTTCCTATCAATTGCCCCCCGCCTGTTAACGTATCGTGGTTAACCCAAAGCCTCACCGTCGTTTGGTCATCCAGGCAGCAACAACCC
>JASFTQ010000465.1:0-3255 GCA_050053515.1 Desulfobacterales bacterium
ACCGGTGCCGGCGGCACATTTATCATTCATGGCAAAATCCATCACCCTGCCGTTTTCATCGATAACAATGGCTTTGCTGTCTTGGCCGCCAATATCGATGATTGATCGAATGACCGGGTTGACAAAGTGAGCTCCCGCCGCATGGCAGGTGATTTCAGTAATGGCCCTGTCGGCAAAAGTCACACTTTTGCGGCCATAACCGGTTGCGATAATGTTTTTTAGTGATCTCGAATCAATCCTTAAATCTGTAAGGATTTCTTCAAAGACCTTTCTGCCGGCCTTTTCAGCATTGTAGCCCGTTAGCTGTACTTTATGGCCGAGAAGTTTTCCTTCCTTTAACACGGCTGCTTTGGCAGTTATAGAGCCGACATCAATTCCGACAGTAATCATGTATTCCCTTGATAAAAGTAATGCACCTTAAAACAACCCCCATCCAATTGCTCGTAAAAAAAAGGCCCAGCGGCATGTGCCGCTTTCACGCAGACGCGGCGAATCCATTTATGCTTGACTAAACTATAATGTAGCTTTAATGTAGCTTATCATATTTCCACGCACAAAAGAAGTCAACTAGCACCCGCGGAGAGACCGTGTCGCGACAAAGTGATGGTGTAAGGGAATAACAAACCGATCATCAATTGATATGATCAAACCAAGGGCGATTCAATCGTGGCAAATGACAATAAATCGGACGACAAAGAAACCAAAGGTCTCACTGTTGAATTTTCAAACAACAAGGTCAAGTTCGAAATTTACGGCGAAGAGATGATCGAAAAGAAGGTCAAATCAAGTGGGAACAGCGGCAGGGTTTACCTGCCCCCGAATTGGGTCGGTCATCACGTTAAGATCATCAGGGTCGACTAGTACCCGTCTATCCCTGCGCCGAAACCTGATCTTGAATGAATTGATGAGGAATTGACTGTGAAAAACGTAATTATTAGAAGGTTAGAGGCTCTTGATGCGGATGACATCAGCAAGATTTATGGCGCTATTACCCAAAAGGCGGTCAAGACCGACTTTAAAAAATTAATTGAAAAACACGCCCAGAGAGCCGAGGATGCCTGTTTTGTTGCCGAACTCGACGGGCGGATTATTGGATTTATGATCAGCTATATTCTGACCTTGGGATTTGGTATCGAAAAAAGTGCCTGGATTGCTACATTGGGGGTTGATCCCAAATATATGGGACAGGGTCTCGGTGCCAAAATGGCCCAGGAGATTTTCAATTTTTACAAATCCGAGGGCATTAAAAACGTGTATACCTCGGTTCGGTGGGACTCGACGGATCTTTTGTCCTTTTTCAAAACCCTCGGCTTTGACCGCAGTGATTTCATCAACCTGCGAAAGGTATTGGAATAAAGGACTGGATTCTGGATTCTGGATGCTCGATACTGGATGCCGGCTATCAGAGATGATACCAATTTCCAACGACCGGTTAACTTACAAGAAAATAGGAACACAATATGGGGGGTTCCGGCTTCCCCGTTCAACCTTGAACCCGGAAACCCGAAACCTGAAACCTCAACCCATAACCCTGCTTGCCCGCCGTAGCCTGGAAGGCGAAGGCGGGAACCCTGAACCTTAAAAACCCCTTCACTCAAATAGAAGTGATTTCAAAAAATCGGGCATCGAGTCTCAAGTAACCAGCATCCAGCCTTACCACAAGTCATCGTCTTCTAAATCACCCCCCGGCATCTTACCGTGCTCTTGAAGAAATCGTTGCAAGAGTTCACTTTCTCGCTGGGAATACATTTTGGCCTCCTCATATTCAAATAGGACTGCCCTTTCATTTTCGGCCATTTGTTCCAAGAGGCTCTGACGGAGGTTGGCGGTTCCTTTTATGGCCAAAATGTTATGATCTTCATCCAGCAGCCGGTATACGCCTTCGATTTCCGGAATTTGGTTGATCGTTTCTTCTTTAAAAACCAGCCGGGGTTTCGGGGGCAAAGGATTGCACCCCAGATAAAGCCGCAAATCGCATTGCAGACACCGTTTTGCTTCTTTTATTGCCTGTTCGTTTTTGAACCCGAGTAAAACTTCCTGAAAAGCTCTGTGCCTGGCCGCCATCGGCAGTTCGGGCACTTTTTCCCTGGGCCAGTTTGCAAAACCCTCATCTTTGCCCAAATACGGCTCGGGTGCGCCTCTTGGAAACAGAACTTCTTGAATATCCCCTGTCCCCCCAAGGGCTTTATCAATGGAGGCAGCGGCCTTTCTCCCGGCCGCAATAGCATGGATGACGGCACTCTGTGCTTTGACGACATCGCCACCCGCATAGACCCCTTGCATGCCGGTCTCAAGGGATTCCTGGTTCACCACGATCAAGCCGGCAGCGATGGATATCGGGCTATTCTTGCCCAAAAAAGACAACGCCGTCGCCTGCCCCACGGCCAGGATTACCTGATCCGCTGGTATACACTGTCTGGACTCACCGAATTGAGGACAAAAATTTCCCTGGTTATCGAAAACGCAGGTACACGCCACCAAATCCAAGCCGGCGAGCTTGCCGTGTTCAGTCAAAATTTTATCCGGCCCCCAGGAGGGCAAAAGTTTGACCCCTTCCGCAAGGGCGCCTTCAATTTCCTGCGGGCCGACAGGCATTTCTTTCAGACTCTCCAGACAGGCTATGGAAACGTTTTGGGCCCCGCATCGCAGGGCCGTACGGCCAGCGTCTAGGGCAACACTGCCGCCCCCAATGACTGCTACATTTTCTTTAAGGGTAACGTCCTCGCCTTCCGCCACTCTCCTTAGAAATTCAATGCCCCCCAGCACATCCGGCATATCACAACCCTTAAGCGGGATACGACGACTTAACTGAGCCCCGAGCCCCAGAAAAACCGCATCGTAATTGTCGTTTTTGAGTTCTCCCAGGGAAAAATCCTTACCCAGCGACGTGTTGGGCCTAAAATCAATCCCCATCTCAAGGATTTCACCGATTTCTCTTTCGATGACATCTTGCGGCAACCGATATCTGGGAATGCCGTATCGCAGCATGCCGCCTGCCTGGCGGTGGGATTCAAACACTGTGACCCGATAACCTTTTTTGCACAGATAAAAGGCGGCCGTTAGACCGGCCGGTCCCGATCCAACCACGGCAACATGTTTACCGGTATCCTCATGGATCAAGGATTTTGTTTTCCAGAGTCCTTTTTCCCCGTCTGCAGCATATCTCTTCAGAGCGCAAATGGCGATCGGCTCGTTGATCTCACCACGCCGGCAGGCCTCCTCGCAAGGATGATTACAAACCCTTGCCAATATGCC
>JASFTQ010000466.1:0-3234 GCA_050053515.1 Desulfobacterales bacterium
GTGAGTGTCGACTCCACTGCATTTGGGGCGGATGCCGGCGTGAACTTCGGACCAGCCTATGTCAAGGTTGCCGCCAGCATGCTGACCAACGGCGGTGAAGCCAGATGGGCCGGCGGTACGGCCGCTACCGCTAATGGGGCCGGAACCGATGTGGACGATGTAGACTCAATGCAATATGCGCTCGTTGCGGGTTTCAAAGCCAGCGATATGGCATCTCTCGAAGTCGGATACGGTTTCAGAGAACATGATTCAGATGCCGCAGGCGTTGCTGATGACGAGGAAACCGCCTGGTATCTCCAGGCAAACCTTCAGGTCGCGCCGGGTGTCTTTATCATCCCCGAAATCGGCGGCTATGATGACACAGGGGCCCTCGATGCCGGCGATCAAACCTATTTTGGTGCAAAATGGCAGATTAACTTCTAAGCCATCGGTTACCTAGCACCTAATGCAAACCCGGGGCGGTTGCGCCCCGGGTTTTTTATTACTTCACCCCATACGCAATTATGGTTGTCTTCGGTTTGGTGGTAACAACCGCCCCCTCTTTCAGGATCACGGCGGCGACAACTTCATCCTTGCCGTCGTTGTCGAAATCCGCCACGGCAAAGTCGCGAATATGGCCCGAAAACTTGCGGGTTTTCCAGTTGGTCGCCAGGCCCAAACCGTCCCAGGAGAAAGATTCGATGTGCGTTTCGTTAAAATGCCGGCGTTGCCACCCCATATCGAACACCTCATAATTTTTGACCGCAATGATCTCGCTCTGCCCGATGGCACCGTTGTTTCGCACCAGAACGCGCATGGGCAAGTAAATTTTTCTTTCGACCTCCCCGGGGTTGGTGATGTCGCCGGCATAATAAAGCGTGCTTCCGCCGTAATGCTCGCTGTGCTTCCAGAGCACCTCTCCGGATGGGTCGATAATATTCAGGCGATTGTCGTCTTTATAGGCAACGGACGCTTTGCGGCCGTCTTCGAGAATAATGTCCTGGGAAAAGCCCAACACATTGACATCTCCAGAGGTTTTGATGTGTTTATCCGGCAGGTAATCCTGATTTTGCCAGATCATTTCGTAAATAGAACCGCCGTAGGGGTTGCCGGCTCGATTTTTCTGCCCCAACAAAACCTTGCTGCCGTCGGATTGTGTCGCAACCC
Source organism: Desulfobacterales bacterium (assembly GCA_050053515.1). Taxonomy (GTDB): domain Bacteria; phylum Desulfobacterota; class Desulfobacteria; order Desulfobacterales. Next base: position 1,147 of record JASFTQ010000466.1, read on the forward strand.
GGTAATAGTAGGGGCTGTTTTCAACGATGGTTTTCAGTTTGTTGCCGTCGAATTCGATAACCTGCGAGGCGAGGGCGTTTTTAAGCTTGTTCAAACTTGAGACAAAGATTTCGGCATAGCCGTTGTCATTGACATCGGCCACATCGACACCGATGTAATAATGCCGCTTGCTTTGTGCGGCGCGCTTGATTTGAAAAAAACGGCCGTCCTGCGTGCGGTATACCCGAACTTCGTGGGGCGTGACGATCACGGTTTCATTTTGACCGTCGCCGTCCACGTCGCCGACAGCAAGGCCGTTTATCAGATAATTGAAGTTGCGGCTTTTCCAGAAAGTCGGTGTGATGACCGCATCTTCCCTGTTCATGATCAGCGGTGCTGCCGGCGTCGTCGGCTCCTTCGGCGGTTTTTCCGGGACGACTTCACCATCCTGCAATAATTTTTCCGGGTGCGCATAAATTTCCGGCGTGGGAGCGGTCTTGGGTGCTGCCGGCTGAATCACCGGTGTGGTTTTGACGACCATCGGGCGGCCGAATGCCTTTTGGTTGATTTCAGCGGCAAACTGATTGATCCTGGGGATTATTTCAGCCATGTCCTGACTTTGGTTGAAGAACGTCAAGCTGGGTTTTGCCCCGCTGACATCCACCAACTTTGCATCCATACTGAGGCTGCTGCCGAAAACCGTCAGACTGCCGTAAAGCACAAAGTCCGCATCGAGTCGGGTGCCGATTTCACGGGCAGAAGCCTCGTCAACTGCCGCCATGACATTTTCGAGCGCATTCTCGGCATCGCTTTTGCTGATCACCTGAACTTTCCCGGGATCCGTGAGCCGGGAGGTGAGCATGTCGAATATTCCGTTGCTCAAGTACGAGAGATCCTTTTCGGCATTGATTTTGAACGGCAGCACCGCGATGCGTGTGGGGTTATCGGCGGCGGCAACCGTGCTGCACAATATAGTGATTATTACGAAATTCAGGATCAATGTATTCTTCTTTGTTTTTAAACCGGCAATCAATTGAAATCTCCTTGGATAAGTTTAGTTGTTTGTTGTGCGTTGAGATTGTGTCGCAATTCGTCATCCCGGCCAAGTTCCGCGAAGCGAGCGCGAGCCGGGATCCAGAATGTTTTGATATACTTTTTATATCCTGGATTCCGGATCTCGTTCACCACTGGTGAACTCGTCCGGAATGACGGATTTGAGGTGTTATGACACAGTATCGTTGTCTGAGTTCAGTATTGAATTGCATACTATCAAAAAATTCTGAATTTTTTTATTTTATCAAGTATCAAGTAACAAGCATCCAGTATTTCGCATCAACGATCAAGCTTTTCCTTTAATATTTCGTTGACCAGTTTGGGGTTTGCCTGACCCTTTGTGGCCTTCATCACCTGCCCCACGAAAAAGCCGAACAATTTGGTTTTTCCGTTTTGATAGTCTTGAACCTCGGCAGCACAATTTTCCAATACGTTTGAAACGATCTCCCGGATGACGGCAGCATCACTGACCTGAACAAGGCCCTTTTCTGCCACGATTTTTCTCGGCGATCGGCCGGAATTAGCCGTTTCCTCGAAAACGGTTTTGGCAATTTTGCTGCTGATCTCGCCGCTATCCACGAGTTCGAGTAGTTGCGCCAGATGGGCCGCAGAAACGGGTGACTGGCCGATCTCTAATCCGGTGGCATTCAGATACCCCACCAAGGGCCCCATCACCCAGTTACTGACCGTCTTTGGTTTGGCAAATAATTTGACGCAGTCTTCAAAGTAGTCTGCAAGTTCCCGGCTGGTGGTGATAATCCCGGCATCGTACGGCGGTAAACCATAGACCTCGATAAAGCGTTTCCTTTTTTGATCCGGCAGTTCGGGAAGTGAGGTGCGTACGGCTTCGATCCACGTTTCATCAATGACCAAAGGCAAAAGATCCGGATCCGGAAAATAGCGATAGTCATGAGCCTCTTCCTTGATGCGCATGGATGTGGTCATATTTTTTTCCGTATTCCAGAGCCGGGTTTCCTGCACAACCTGGCCGCCATCCAGGAGGATTTCTTTTTGCCGGTTGACCTCATAGTGCAGCGCTTTTTCCACGAACCTGAA
>JASFTQ010000467.1:0-3223 GCA_050053515.1 Desulfobacterales bacterium
ATTCTGGCTAAGTGCAGAAACCCTTCTTCTCTAGCCAATAGCTGCCCAAAGGCAACAATAGAATCATTATGTATCATACAATATGAGTTATTATCCGAAAAGCCTATGTCTTTTGAGAGGTTTTCAATATTTAAGGGAAATCTGACCTTCGATCCCGCCCAGTGCTTGCATGTGGGTTCATCCGGAATCCAAGAAGCGATGATTTTTAAGTCCGCTATTTTTGCTTTTAGTAATTTCATCAGAAAAACTATGTAAAAATAGAAAATACGGAAAATAGGGGACGGGTATTGATATATTGATATATTTTATTTCACCAGCTTGAGTCTCTTCTCGGCCACAACCTTTTCCCCTGAAGAACGGATTGGCTTGGTGTCGGCCGGGAAATACCGAGGCTTTTAGTGATTTCCCGGGCGCTGATGCCCATTTTTTCACTCAGCATTATCAATCAATATATCAATACCCGTCCCCTATTTGCTACTTCCCGCGAAATCTAAACTTTTTGTTAATGCATCGGCGATGAGTGAAGAATTTCCTGTCTTGGCTCAGGTATCGGATAAGAGTAATTCCAGGTCGGCTTTATCCTGCAGACGGTTCGATAATTTTTTTAATTTAATCAGGTTTTGACGATCAATGTAATTAACGGTCTGTTGACCATAAAATCCAGTGACACGATTGCGCCAAGCCTCAGAAAAATCAAATCCCTTAATGGATGTCATGATATCGATGCGAACAGGTTCATAACCCAGCTGGATAATGTTTCCCTCGGCTGTCAGATCCTCAACCGTCAGGTTCAAAGAACCAAATCCGAATTCTGCCAACACTTTCAAGGTTTTTTTTGCATTGTCGGCACTGGTCCCGATTAAAATATCAATGTCTTTCGTATAACGCGGCCGCGCATGAAACGCCAGAGCAAAGGCTCCGATAATGCAATAGCGGACCTTATGCTTGTTTAATAACGCTAAGAACTCTTCGTAATCTTTTTCGGTTTTCACGAAATTTCAATCCCGTGGATTTAAAATGCGCCTCCCGCAATAACTGAACGGTTTCGACGCGCACTTCACGGGAAAGCCCTTTGTAATATTGTGCTTCAAATTCATTAGCCGCTTCAAAAGAGCCGGCTTTGTTTACCCAAATTCGCTCCATTTAAAAAGACTACCATTCAAGGGATTGAAAAGCAACCACTCAGAAAATACGTTACCATCGTGAAATCTAGGTGCGGGCATTCATATCTCAATACCCGTTCCTTATTCCTTTTCGCCGGGCCGAATTGCAGGGATGATGATATATGCCCCAATACAAAATTCGAATTTTTAGCAAGTGAGTTAATCTTTTTCCGACACCTGTTGTATCTCAAAAATAGCTGTCCCGCCATCGGTGTAAGCATAAGCATCGAGACACTGAACATAGGCTTTTGTCTTATCACCCTTGCCGGCCAAGCCCCATTGGTCGGGTTGAGAAATTCGGAGGGCATTATAATGGGGAAGAAGCGCTGCAAGGGAATGCATACAGAGGGGAATTTCCGATACAAGCCGATAGCCGTCTTTTAGCTCAAATGTATCCCCTATTTGGTAAACAGGACAAGTGCCTTTAATTTCCTTTACTTTGACGATGAGATCCATGATTTTCTCCAATCAGCTATGGCCGCGGGCTGCCGATGCGACCCCGCTTCAGCCAGAAATAAAAAAATGCCAGCACCACCATGCCGTGGTCGATTTCTTTTTTTTCAATTAAGGAAGAAATCGATTTTAGCGGCATTGTTGTAATCTCGATGTCTTCTCCTGCATCCAGGGCGGGTTTTTGCACCTGTTGGGCTTTCTCGGCCGCAAAAAAGTAGCACTTGTTGGTCAAGACAGCAGGCTGGGGAAAGCACGTTCCCATCAGGTGGAATCTCGAAGCCTGATAGCCGGTTTCCTCCAAGAGCTCCCTTCGGGCCGACACGACCGGCGAGGGGTCTTCAGGATCCACCAAACCGCCGGGAAGTTCCAAACAAACCTGTTCCGTTCCATGACGATATTGACGAATCATCACCACCTCGTCATCCGGGGTGAGAGCCACAACCAGCACCCAGGGGGGAAATTTCAAGGCCAGAACGTCGGTGATGGCGCCTGTTCTGGGGGAGCGCACCTTCTTTTTTTGAACCTGCAGTATTCGATAATCACTGATTATCTCTCGTTTTATGACTTCCCATTTCCGGATCATGAAACCTTTTCCCCTTCACGATTTTTGACCATCGCTGCTGCCATCGCCTTAGCAGTTTCTGTATAAAACCAATTTGAAAGATTTTTGCGCAGCCTGTTCAAACCCTCATCAACCGTTTCCTCGAAACGTTCAATGTCGATATAAAATCCTGATTTCGAATAACGCCATAATTTATCGGCATCTTTGACGATCATGTCGTTTATCGATATCGCCTTTTCTCTGGAATCATGGCCTTCAATGATGCGAGTGATGCGGTCGGTTTTATCCGGATCATAATTTATTTTTTCAAGAATTTCTTTAGCAATTTTTGCCCCTTCCACTTCATGCATCCTATTTAGCCGGAGTTTTGTTGCCTTTGGGCCGAAGGCCATGGATTGCAGGCTCACCGGAATTTTCTGCCAGCCCACATCGTGCAGAATAATTGCAGGGATAACAATGTCTTCTTCTCCGCCTTCTGCTTTTATCAATTTATAGGCGATCTCTGTTGAGATGGCGGTGTGAACCTCGTTTTGGCGAGTATGGAGATATGGTTTTGCCAAGCACCGGATTTTTTCAAAGACGGGTTTCACGGTGTTACTTCCGCTGGGCTAAAATTTTGGCCATCATCAATCCAATGCCCATGGGATGCATGTCTTCGGACTTTAACTTCCCCAGGGTATCTACGAAGGCTTCGGCCGGCGGTGATAGGACCTGGTCTTTGAGATAGGCGATACTCACATCCAAATATACTTTAGGACCTTTCAAGGGGACTTCGGTCAGTTTTTTTTCATCCAGTTCCGCCGCCACGGCCTCTCTGACTAAAAAGGAGACCCCCTCACCCCGCTGTACCAATTGTTTGATAAATTCCGTGTTGCTGGTTTCCATCAATATGTCGGGCGTGCAGTCATCTTTTAAAAACAATTGTTCCACCAGCTTTCGGGTACCCGACCCCATTTCTTTCATGATGAAGCGCTCTTGAGCCAGATCTTTGAAAGTAATGGCTTTTTTTCTTGAGAGGGGATGACCGGGGGCCAGGATAATTGCC
>JASFTQ010000468.1:0-3222 GCA_050053515.1 Desulfobacterales bacterium
ACTCTGCCTATCCGAATTTGGAACCACCCAAATTTAAGGCTGCCTTGATGGAGATTGTAGAATTTACCACGGTTGTGATTATTAAACCCGCGACCGGTTTCTATCTTTTTCCCGCATCTTTGATTCACTTTGTTCTATTACAACACAATATCTATGAGGCTGTGTCGCAATTCTCAAAAACCGTCATTCCGGACGAACCCCGCTTTGCGGGATGAGATCCGGAATCCAGGCTTTTCTATGCGAGGGTGAGTGAAAATAAGCTGCTTCAGCTTCTTCGAGACCTTCGGATTGATTTTCCTGAAGGATGAGGGTATGGTCTGAGCCATGCACAGTTTAATAGATGATGGGGAGATTTTGATTAACGAGGCAGCTTCAGCGTTCAAAGTTCTGAGTTAAACCTTGAACCCTGGGCACCGCGACGAAGCCCTTGAGGTGAAGGCGGAAACCTTGAACCGCTGATGACGAATTCAGGGGAGAGGCACACCATGAAGATACTTAAAATTGATCATCTCGGCATCGCAGTGGACAGCATCGAGGGAGGAAAAAGTTTCTGGAGCGATGTGCTGGGGCTTGCGTTTGAGGGCACTGAGACCGTTGAAGCCCAAAAAGTGACCACCGCCTTTTTTCCGGTGGGTGAAAGTGAAGTGGAACTGCTGGAATCCACCACACCGGATGGTCCCATAGCCAAATATCTCGCAAAAAAAGGGGCAGGCATACAGCACATTGCCTTTCGGGTCGAAAACCTCGAAGCTGCTTTACAGGAGTTAAAAGAAAAAGGTGTCCGTCTAATAGACGAGAAACCCCGCCATGGAGCAGGGGGCGCCAGGATTGCATTTCTGCATCCCAAAGCCACCGGCGGCGTGCTGGTGGAACTTTGCGAAAGGTAACAGGTAGCTTGCCTCGCTCGGAACTCAAAGATCCCTTCCTTTTTTTAATCAGTTTGGCAAATTTTAGGCCGGTCACAAAGTGGGATACAAGAAATGTTTTCATAGTGGGCAAATGCGTTTGCAAAAGACTTTTTACAGGAGAAAAAACCGATGATCGGTAAAACTATCGATGAACTCAAGCTTGGGGACTCAGCCAAATTTTCAAAAACCATTTCTGAATCGGATGTGTATTTATTTGCGGGCATTACCGGTGATTTCAACCCGGCCCACGTTGATGAAGAATATGCCAAAAACACCTATTTTAAAACCCGAATTGTTCATGGTATGCTCGTGTCCAGTTTCATCTCAACCGTTATCGGCACCATGCTGCCAGGCCCCGGGTCTGTTTATATGAAACAAGAAGTCAATTTCCTGGCTCCGGTGCGGATTGGTGACACCATCACGGCGTGTGCTGAAATATCAAAAATAATAGCTGACAAAAAAAGAGTACGGCTCAAAACGTATTGCCTTAATCAAGAAGGGGAAACCGTTTTAGACGGTGAGGCCCTGGTCAGTGCACCAAGACCAGCGAAGGGCAAGTGAGCCCAACCGATCGCCCCGTTTCTTATTCAAATTTACGCGGTTTTTCTATCTTTGTCCTTTTTGTCAACAGGATTCTCAAGACCTACTAAAAGTTGATTCTTGTCGGTGTCAACACGTGAGGTGTTGTTATCACTCACATTGACGGCCCCTTTACAAACAAAGGAGGATTTATGAACCGGGAAGATACCGTGCAGAAAATCTCCGAGATGTTGCTTAATGGTAAAATCGCTCCCTGGAAGGCGGAGGAGGCAGCCCTAAAAGAAGGAATTTCGGTTCCGGAAAATATCACTGCAGCAGTAAAAGCCAGGCGCGCATTTATTGAGGAAAGAAGCAATCACAAATTCCGGCACATCGTCATGCCGGAAAAACCCTACCACGTTGGATACCGCTGCCCCAATGACAACAGCATTTGGAATCTGGCAGCCGATGACACGTATCTGCGCTGCGGCATGTGCGAAACCCCCCTGGAAGTTTTGGCAGAGGGTGAACGGCATAAACCGTTGGTCAATAACTACATCGGCGGCCTGGAAGATTACTACAGCTATGCCGGCGAAATTACGGTCGGCGGTGATGTGAACAAAACGTTTCAAAACATACTCTGCTGGGGACCTGGCGTCGGTCATCTTGGTATCAGTGTAGGTTGCTTCAAATTAAACACCTATGGTCCCGTTGAGGTCAAAGTATCGGACTGGGGTATTGCCGCCCGGAATCTATCTTTTGTATTCGATTCCGAAAAAGAACGGCAAAAGGCCAGAGATCTCATCCAGCAAAAACTACCGGAAATAATATCACAGATTACCCGTGCCCATCTCGCCGATTGGGGTGGGGAAATTGACAATGTAGACTTTTTGTATAAACAGCACCACGGTGACCGCATTCTGCACTGCTGCTTCTATTCCCGGTTTGAAAATCATCGCGGGCATGGACAGAATTCCCATGCCGCCGGCATGGCTAAAAACATCATCGATGATTATTTCAAGCATCACGGTATCAGCTGCCGTCTGTCGGTTGTCGGTATGGGCAGGGACGGGGATCTCAAGCCCTCCCCGAGAAACAGACGCGGCCGTTATGTGTCAGCGCAGCAGTCTATTCCGATAACAGATTATGAAAAAAGCATTGGACGTCCCATTGAAGATTTTCTCTCCTGGATTGAGTTGGATAGCCAGGGCGTCACCGAAGAAATTGGTTGGCAGGCCTACACGGGGATGGGTGGTGAAATTATACCGGCCTTTTACCGAACCATGAAATGTAATCCGCGACCCTATCTGGTATCGTGTTATCAGAAAGTTTATGCCAAGACCCGTGGCAATGACATAATTTTCGGCGTAGAATTACCGAATGTGGAGGTGGGGATTACCTCTAGTCCCGAAGGGATTATCCCGCCAATGGCAAGAGAAGCCTTGAAAATTGCAGGTGTGACAAGCGCCAAGGAGTATGCCGCAGCAGTGGCGGGGATTACCCTCGCAGGAGAATTTAATTTTGCCACCCTGCATCTGCAGGAGAGGATGTATACGGGAAGATAAACAGTGAATTGTCACAGAAAAACGCGGATTTTAACAGTGCCGGATAGGGGTAAATTCGAATATCGAAATCCCTGGCCCAGACCTGGATTACAAATGACAAGTTTATCTTCTTGAGACATTAATGCTCAACAATAACCAATGTTAGTTTAATAGCAGTCGCGCCAGGGCGGGCCGAAACTCGAAACAAATACGAATATCAAATTCTCCAATGTATCAATTTTGATACATAC
>JASFTQ010000469.1:0-3180 GCA_050053515.1 Desulfobacterales bacterium
CGGCGGGGTTACATTTGTCAATCAGTCGGTTGCCACCGAGCTTTTATTGAAAGACGGCCGCTGCGTTGGCGCTGTCCTGTTCCGCCAACGCTCCGGTGAATTTGTTGCGGTTTGCGCCAAAGCCACGGTTTTCGCAACCGGCGGAGACGGCCAGATCTTTCGGGTTACAACCAACTGTCGTCAGAACACCGGTGACGGTCTGGCAATTGTTCTGGGTGCTGGATTACCGGTAATGGATCCGGAAGCCGTGCAGTTTCATCCAACCGGAATTGTCGGACCGGGAATTCTCGCCAGCGAAACGCTGCGATCGGTTGGCGGTATTTTGCGCAACAAGGATCTTGAGCCTTTCATGGAAAAATATGCCCCGAAGATGAAAGAACTGGCACCGCGCGACCTGGTTGCCAGGGCCATTGAAACCGAGATTCAGGAAGGCCGGGGCATAATGAATGCGGATCATCATATCGAACATGTGTGGATCGATCTGCGGCATCTGTCCGATTACGTCCATGAAGTCCAAGTACCGGAAGTCACGAGCTTTTTTAAAAAATTTGTCAATATAGATCCGAAACTCGATCTCTGCCCGGTTCGCCCAAGCAACCATTACCAGATGGGGGGGGTTCCCACCACTGAATTTGGAGAAGTTCAAGACACCAGCGGCGAGATAATCCGGGGGCTGTATGCCGTTGGCGAATGTGCTGCCGCCAGTTTTCACGGATTCAACCGGCTGGGAACCAATTCCATTTTAGAGCTGATCACCATGGGGCGGTTTGTCGGCCAACGGATAGTCGAATCCCTGGCGGATCAGCTACCGGAGTTGCCCGCAGATGCCGGGAAAAAATCTTTTGCTTTGTTCTCCGCCTACCTGGATCAAACAGGAAAAGACAATCTGGAACAAATCCGGCAGGAATCCCGAGCGCTGATGACCGAAAAGGTTGGCGTGTTCCGCACAGAAGCGGGTTTGACCGAGGCCATCGAGACCCTAAAAACGCTGAAAAAACGTGCGGCCAATGCAATGCTATCCAGTAAAAGTCTTAAAATGAATCCAGAGCTCATTTCGCGCTGGGAGCTGGACAATTTATTGTCCGTTTCACTGGTCACGGCCGTTTGCGCGCTGAACAGACGAGAATCCAGAGGCGGCCATGCCCGCAAAGATTTTCCGGAGCGAAAGGATGACTTTAATTATCATACCTTAGCCACAATGACCGAGTTTGCCAAAGTTGATCTGGCAAACCGCGCAGTTGACATGAGCATATTCGAATCCAACTGTGAACATTGCGAACGATTTGGCATGATCCAGAGAACGTATTAGAGTGATTGTCAAAATAATATTCCGATTGACCGAAGTGCAGGCAGGGGGTAAATTTTTATCGCCAAGCCGAATACCCCGGTGATGCTAAGCGACAAAGGGGTGTTGCCGCCTAAGATGAGCAAACAACGGTGAGTCTCTGTGTTAACCACCATACTTAAACGAGCAGGGGGTAATTGATAGTAACTGGCCATTTGCAAGCCAAGGGGGCGGTGATCGTGCATCTTGACGACAAAAATTTACCCCCTGCCTGCACTTCTTGATTCTGCGCTATTTCGGAACATTATTTTGACACCCGCTATAACCGGTTGCTCCAGTCAAGGAAGACAAGCATGCAGGAAACCTATGAGATTGTCTTAAGCATACGGCGTTATGATCCGGACGACGAAAAATCCTGGATCCAGCGCTATCAATTAGAAGCCGGCAGGATTCTTCGGTTTACCGACTTGTTTCGAAAAATCAACAAAGAGCTGGATGCCACTCTGGCCTGGAATTCGTCCTGTGAGCACGGACAATGCGGCAGCTGTTCGGTGAAAATCAACGGCAAACCGATGCTCGCTTGCGAGTTGCTGGTGGAAAATGCCGTTGCCCATTTCGAGACAAATGAATTTTTGGTTGAACCCCTTACGGTTGCACCTGTGGTTCGGGATTTGATCGTAGATTTTGACAAGGCTTACGAGCGGGTCCATAAAATTAAGCCATATATCATCGAGCCGCTTGAAAATCCGAACGCTGGAAATGAATACAAAATTTCTCCACGTCACCTGGAGCGCTATGTCGATGCAACCCGCTGTATTAATTGCTTCTGCTGTGCAACCGCCTGTATCAGCAGCCATCATGATTTTCTGGGACCCAACGCCGTGATGGCCGGTATCGTGCGACTGATGGATTTACGCGAACAGGCCAAAAGTGAAAGAAAAAGATTGCTTTACAGTGAAGAAGGGGTTTATCGGTGTCACACATCCAAGGCATGTTCTTTTGTCTGCCCGAAAGAAATCGATGTGGCTCATTTTATCGCCCTGGCAAAAAGCGGCAAACTTGAATCCGACGCCTAACGCTAACAAATGATATCTTGATTAACTTGCAATAATCAAGATTCAATCTTTCATTTTTCGAATCAAGCTACAGCTTGATCTGACAAATCGGTGAGTTGCGATACGTTTACAGTATCGGTAATTTTCGACAAGCAAATTTTTTGCTGATACTACAAGAGATATCACAAATTCGCTTAAATTTTGCGTATGTTGGAGATGGATGAAATTTTGATGACCAAGCTCACCTGCCGATGTAGAGCGCTGCGGAATAACGGGCAAGTGCAACGCTTTGATGTGTTGCCGTTTTGAGATTGAAATTCCTTACTTAAAGGGGTAATTAGACTTTCTTAAAATCAAGCTACCCATGTAGTCCCTATCTACCTTCCAGAGTTCCATAATTTCTTCCTCCTTAATAGACGACCAATCGTGTTTCTTCATTTCATCAATGGTTATACTTATTTGGTAGATGGTCTCTGCGAAATCTTTTGTACCTCCGCTGAGTCGGCCCTGAATAACTATTTTACTTGCATCGGGTAATTTTGAACCTTTGGCAATGGATTTAAGAACTTTTGCACAACGATGCTTGACAAGTTTAGTTAGCCCTTGAGGTGACTTATAGTGAAGCCGAGCGTATGCATTACCTTCATTGGCAGAATTTGCTTGAAGCAAAACTGCTGAAATACAAAAACTAGGCTTGCTAGGGTATCGCGATATCGATTTAACCCCAACTTTTGCTTGTTTTTGATCCCAAAAAGCACTTTTTGCCGCCTCCTGAACTTGTTGAATTTGGTCTTTAAGTAACTGTAAAGATGCGTGTGCCTCATCTGCAAGTGCCCCTTT
>JASFTQ010000470.1:0-3178 GCA_050053515.1 Desulfobacterales bacterium
ACCGGTGCCGTGTTTTGCCTCTCTGGGTGGCATTAACCCTCTGCCCATTAGAAGCAGCGGGGCGATCATCTTGCCGTGAAAAAAACACCCCGACCCCTCATTTAATTGACATGGCAACCACATGCAGAAAGGACAAAGGATATGTCTGATGAGAAACCTGTCAAGATTTTTTCCCTCAGCACTTGCAGCCATTGTAGATCAACCAAGAAGTTACTCAATGACTGTACCATTAAGTACGAATTCGTGGATGTGGACCTGCTTGAGGGCGATGAAAGAAAAGCCATTCTTGAAGATGTAAAAAAATTTAATCCCAAATGTTCCTTTCCGACGATAATAATCGGTGAAAAAGTCATCGTGGGTTTTAAAGAGAATGAAATCAAGGAGGCGCTGGGTCTGTGATGAATGCACAACAACTCTATGAAAGCATGAAAAAAATACAGGAACCCAAGGGTTATTATTTCAACAGGGATAAAGAAAAAACCTTTGAGCTTCTGGAAGCGCTCATCACCAACAAAGAGCGTTATGGGTATATGGGTTGTCCCTGCCGGCTGCTATCCGGAGACCGCAAGCATGACCGGGACATCATTTGTCCCTGTGAATATAGTGTTCCCGACATCGAAGAGTTTGGCAGTTGTTACTGTAATCTCTATGTCTCAAAAGATTGGAACGACGAAAAGATATCTCACCAATACGTTCCGGAGAGAAGGCCTGCGGGAAAATACGAGTTTTAAGCATCTTTAACGCCGCTTTCGGCGGCGTTAATATTATACCCTAATTGAGCGAAAGTCGAGGATGCCCCAGATCCGAGGCGTCCGAGGGCGAAGCTGTAGTTGGCTACCGCGAGCCCTCGGCAACGAAGGAGGTGGGGTATCATCGGCTTTCCCATAGGGTAATTAAAATGGAGAATATTTCCTAAAATTATATTCCACTCATAGCAGTTGTTAATTTTCGCTCCAACTTATAGATTCGGCAATATTTTTATTTACTTATAAATCTCTCTCCATTTTATTTACGATCATTTAGGGTTATATTGAACGGCCCAATACCGCCGCATCATATATTGCGGCTTTTGCAGTTCGTGGCTCCAGACAGTCGCCGATGAGATGGGTTTCATAACCCAGGGCCTTGATGCGATCATACAGCCGGGTATCCGGGCGGATGCCGATTGCTATTATAACTTTATCCGCTTCAACAAAAATCCTATTGTCATCTACGCCGATCAATTCTACACCGTTGTTCTGCACTTTCGCCAGTTTATGTTCCGTCAAAATATTCACACCGTTTTCCCTGAGCTTTTGCAACAGGATTTTTTTGGTCATTGACTCCAGATCTTTTGCGACCTTGGGCAGCATTTCCACTATTGTGACTTGAGATCCGCTTTCAGATAGATGATATGCAACCTCACACCCGGTTGACCCGCCGCCGATAATGACCGTTTTAAGGCTGCTTGGTTGATTTCCGTTTAAAACCACGTCGAAGGTCAATACATTCGCTTTCTCAATTCCTTCCACATCCGGCAAGGAGGGCAGGGATCCGGTGGCCAAGATAACAACATCCGGATCAACGGCCTTGATTGTATCCGGCGTGACCTCATGGTTCAGATGCAGTCTAACCCCGTATTTGTCGATTTGTGTTTTTTGAAATTTTATGAGGGAATGCATTTCGCGTTTGTATTCAGTTTTGCTGCCCGGAACGAGCTGGCCGCCAAGTACAGGCTGTTTTTCATACAGATGGACATCATGTCCCCGCTTTGCAGCCACCCACGCGGTATTCAGCCCCCCGGGGCCGCCACCGACCACCATCACCTTTTTGGGAGACTCGGCCGGTTTTATTTTCATTTCTTTTTCTCTTCCCAGGGCCGGGTTGACAAGACATTCCAGGCGTCCCTTTCTGAAAATGGATTGCATGCAGGTGTTACAGGCAATGCAGATCCTGATTTCGTCCAGGCGTCCCTCCCGGGCTTTTTTGGGCATCTCAGGGTCGGCCATCAACCCCCGGCCGATACATACCAGATCGGCATTTCCGGATTCAATGATTTTGTTGGCGGTCACCGGGTCGTTAATTCGTCCCACGGCCATTACAGGAATATCCAAGGCTTTCTTCACTTGAGCTGCTGAATCCGCCAGACAGGCCTTTTTCATGAACATGGGTTGGCAAATCCATTCGGGAGTTGCATCGTTTCCCGCCGAGACCTGAACGATATCAATACCGGCACCAACCAGTGCTTGCAGAATTTCGATGCTTTCCGCAACGGTTAAACCGTCCGGAACAAATTCTTGGGCACTGATTTTAAAGGAGATGGGAAAATTATCGCCCAGCCGTTTTCTGAGCGCTTCAACAATTTCTTTTGCAAAACGGGTTCTTTTGACCGTATTGCCGCCATAGGCGTCCTCGCGGATGTTTGAAAACCCGGATAAAAACTGATTTATCAGGTATCCATGGGCACCGTGCACCTCTATGAGCTCAAAACCGGCTTCCCGGGCCCGCATGGCCCCGTCAGCGAATTTTTTTACGATTTCGTGGATGCCGTCAATTGTCAGGGGTTCGACCTCACCACGGATTGTCGGGCAGGCGAGTCCGGAAGGCGCAACGGGTTTTTGCCCGATGATTTTTTCTGATGTTTGTCGGCCGGCATGGTGAAGTTGTACGGCTGGAATCGACCCCTCAGCCCTTATGACGTCGGCAATTTTTGCCAGACCTTCGATATGCCGGTCCTTGTCAATCCTGGCTTGATGGTGAGACACAATACCTTCGGCTGAAACTGCGCAGGCTTCCATGATCACCATAGCGGGACCGCCGGCGGCCCGCAACCGATAGTGCTCTATGGTTTTTTCGGTGATGGTCCCGCCGTTTTCTATCAGGAAAGACGCCAGCGGCGGCAGAACGATCCGGTTTGTTAGTTCAACAGTCTTTATACGAAAGGGTGAAAAAAGAAAATTCATGGTTTATTCCTTCCTCCAGATCGCCATAAACATCGACCTCTGAAAGCAATAGTAATTCTTTAGACAAGCCCAAATAATATTTTTAAATGAGATGATAAAACCGATAGCTAAGAATTCAGCAGACCAAGATATGTATTTGATTTGAGCTTGCAGTGGCGCAGGTATCGTGCCTTGGATTCAGCGCCTTTTCACGGCCATATAAAAAAAAGCGCGCGCCGTGTCAACCTTAAAAAATA
>JASFTQ010000471.1:0-3178 GCA_050053515.1 Desulfobacterales bacterium
CCGGACCGGCAGCATCAATGAAAGAAGGACGCCGGCCTTTGCGACAATTTCCCAAGAGAGTAAACTGGGATACAACCAACATTTCTCCTGAAGTCTCTAGCAAAGACCGATTCATTTTGCCTGCCGCATCTTCAAAAATCCGCAGGTGTGCTATTTTATCTGCCAAATATTCAGCATCCCGGGGACCGTCATCCTTTGCCACACCAAGAAACACCAGAAGACCATTTTTGATATTCCCGACAGTTTGATTTCCTACACATACCCGGCTTTCTTTGACTCTTTGAACAACTGCACGCATGTTTATTTGTTAACCCATTGCTCTGTGTCAGGTCATTGATGTGTGGCTTTGCCATCAGATATAGTATGTATGACATTGATTAAAATCCGAAGCTCGAAATTCGAAATACGAAACAAATTAAAATGACCGAAATTCAAATGATCCAAACGAAAAAACCTAACTCCTGGTATTGCACTTGTTTCTGCCATTGAAACATTCGAGATTTGGGTTTGTTCCCCACCGGGGCGGAGCATTCGGATTGCGAATTTACGATTTGTTCCTCCGGGCTAAAATTCCTTTCTCTATATTCAGCACCATTCGAAATGTCAAGACCGGCAAAACCGATCAATCCGCCAGGGTGGTTATTCGGGGAGCTGGCGGACATAGCCTTTCATCAACGGCGGTATTTAACTTGAAGAATTTGCTGATTTATAATATACTTATGGTCTATTTTCTTATAGGAACCCTCAGCGCACTTGGGCGGGAGGAAGAACTGGGAATGAGTCTATATACCTGGCTGGGTGAAGAATCCCTCAAACGAAAAAACCTCTATTATAAGCTCAACATTATTTTTGGTCTCTTTTTTCTTTTCCCGGTATTAGGCTTCCTATTTTTCGGCTACAAGTATGGCATGCTCACCGATAAAATCATTCCTTATTTCTTTCTCGGCATCCTGCTTTTTTCTTTTATCGGATTTGTTATTCTCAAGAATTTATTTGACCAAATCAGACGTATCTCCGAAACAATGTCCGACAGCGTCATCACGGAACTCACCGGGGAAAAACTTCAGGCCGGTGCCGACGAATTACAAAATATAATCCAGTCATTCAGTGCAATTCAGAATCAATTCAGTGACACCTTCCGACAACTTGAAAAAAAAGCGTCGGAAATTACGATACTCAAAGAACTATCAGAGCTTTGCTATGTGACATTCGACCCGGAAGAGATTTTATATGTTACCTTGGAGCGCTCCCTGTTGTTGTCAAACTCTGATCTCGGTTCGATATTGACGCTTGAGAAGGCCGGCCGTAAAGAATTTATTGTCAAAGCCAGCGTCGGCCTGGGTGAGTATGTCAAATTGGGTGACAAAATCGATTTCGATTCCAGTATTGCAAAATATGCCGTCATTAATAAGTCGCCGCTTGTGGTAAAAGATGTTGAAAAGGATCGGCGCTTCGGCAGGGCCAATCTGCCCCATTACGGTACGAAATCCTTTGTCTGCATGCCCATCAAAACCAGTAAAGAGATCATCGGCGTTCTAACTCTCTCCCGCAAAGATGACAGCAAGGTCTACACCCAAGAAGATGTTGAGGCCCTGACCCCTTTGTTAAGCAACGCTGCCTTCACTTATGAAAACCTCCGGTTGCTGAAGGAAAACGAACGGGGCTCTATGCAGCTGAAATCGATTGAAAAAATCTTCAAGATCATTAATTCGAGTTTCAGGGACAGTGAATTGTTGCAAGCAGTGCTTAATGAAGTCCGGAGCGTTATTCCCTTTGACATTGCCGTGGTGATGACACGGGATGTCGGGCGAATGGGTTACGTGACGGTGTTTGACTTACTATCCAACGGTCCCACGAGCATCTCCAAGGGGTCAAGCTATTTTTGCGATAGATCATGGATCGCTAAGACGCTGAAGCAGGAGACCACTTTAATCATTAATGATACGGATTTACAAATTTCACAATCCGAAAATGATAAGCGCAGGAATAAATTCAACGACCTGGAGAGAGAACTCTTCATCAATAACGGCCGTAAATCAAGTCTGCTTACCCCTTTGCGCACCGATGGCTTTGTGACCGGTATTTTGGCGTTATCGGCCAAAAGCCCGGGTCTGTTTGATGATCTTCAAGACCTGATGGAATGGATTGCAAACGGGCTTTCGATTGCTATCGAACGCAACAGGTTGTCAGCGACCGTTCTGAAGCGTAGTCAAGAATTGGAGACCATAAAACAGATCGGAAGCGCCCTGGCCTCATCGACTTTTGATATGGATAAAGTGCTTAAATATACCATGGATATGATTCGCATGCTGATGAACGTTGAGGCAGGCTCCCTGTGGTTTCTCGAAAATGGCGAACTCGACTTCGCGGTTGCTTTCAACACCAAAGTAAAAACGATGAAAAAATTTCGTTTGAAAATTGGTCAGGGAATCGCAGGCCATGTTGCCGCCAGGGGAGATTCTCTCCTGGTAAATGACACCCAGCGGTCTCCTCACTTTTTTCCGGGGGTGGACCAATACACCGGTTTTAAAACCAAATCCGCACTTTGCGTGCCGATGATTTCAAAAGGCAAGGTAATGGGTGTGATTGAGGTACTCAACAAAATTAACGGTGATTTTAGCAGCAACGATGAGGATTTATTGCAATCGATCGCCACCTCTGTGAGCATTGCGATCGAGAATGCGCGGCTTTATAAAGAGACGGTCTCCATGGCGGATCACGAACGCGGTATACGGCGCATGTTTCAAAAATTTGTTCCCAAAGAGGTTTTGGAAACCATTATCCACACTGAAAAGACCGGAAAAAATGCTATTGAAGAAACCAAGTCGCTGACCTTGCTGAATTTGGACATCAGGGGCTTTACAGAGCTTGCCATGGAAATGGGGCCTCAAAAAACCGTGTATCTCTTGAACAGTTTTTTTTCAGTGATGGGCGGAATCGTATTTAAATACAACGGTATCGTCGACAAATACCTGGGTGACGGTTTCCTGGCCATTTTCGGCGCACCGGTATCGAGTAACAGGGATGCAGATAATGCGGTCGGTGCCGCCCTTGATATGAAGAAATCCCTTGAATCCGTCAATAAAAAATTTATCAAAGAAATCGGTACCTCGATTAGTGTCGGCATCAGCGTTCATACCGGTGAAGTGGTAGTTGGGAATATCGGTTTTGAGAAAAA
>JASFTQ010000472.1:0-3174 GCA_050053515.1 Desulfobacterales bacterium
TAACAATTTGGAATTAAAACTAAATCCGGATTTCACCCTGCTGGGCAAATTGCGTTACAGCCAAACCGATGATCTGGACCTGGATGAGACCGAGGCTTTTTTCAGGGAATACTCCGTGGGTCTGGCCTTTCGGCCGGTCAAACACGACCGCTTCAATGCCCTGGCCAAATACACCCGGTTGGCCGAACAGGGCCCCGAAGACCAGCAGGACGGAGAGCCCTTTGTGGCCGACACCGATGTAGCCTCCATCGAATGGTCTTTTGACATCACGCGCTGGCTGGAATGGGTGGAAAAGGCCGCTTACAAGACCAAGACCGAAGAAGTGGGCCAGATGCCGGCCAATACCACCCATACCTTTTTGAACATCAACCGGCTCAATGTCAACTTCTGGAAAAACTTCGACCTGGGCCTGGAGTACCGCATGCTGCATCAGGAAGAAGCCGATGACATGCGCCGGGGATGGCTGACGGAGCTGATGTGGCGGCCGGTGAAACATTTTAGAATCGGCATCGGCTGGAATTTTACCGACTTTTCCGATGATGAATTCTCTGACAATGACTTCTCCCAGGAAGGCTGGTTTTTGCGATTCCAGGGAACATTCTAAACATGCGATCGATTACATGGTATAATTTATAGAAACTTTACGTTAATTGCATATGTTGCACCTTTAAAAAACAGAATTAAATGATTATCGGACGGTTGAAAAAAATCATCAAAGGATCCACAGAGGGCATTTTAGCAGTAATGCTGGTCCTGCTATTTTATTCAATGTTACTGTATTTATTAAATACCGTTTTTCCGTCGGGGACCAGCCTCAAAGCCCTGATTGCACAAGAGGGCCTCATGGATCCAGCGGGTCAATTAGAACATGGAAACAGGCATTTTACTGGTACTGATGACGCACAGGAGTCGGCAACCGTTTTGGCAACGGCAGCCGTGCTCAGCTTGGCCCGCAACACCGTAAAGAGCAAAGGCGCCGGGGAAATTGCGTGGAGGACCGCCAAAACGGGAAAGCCCCTCTACGATCGAGACGCCGTCCAGACTCTAAACAATTCTGCGGCAGTCATTCAGTTTGATGAAAATACCAACCTGGACATGGGCGCCAATTCGCTGGTTATTATTAAACGTTTAACCCAGGATCCGAGACGGCGGGAAAAGCGGTCGTTTATGGTTCTGGTAGATGGGGAATTGCGCGGTAAGTTGGGACATTCGGACCAGGAGTCCGTGTACTTGGAGATCGGCACCCCGGGTGCCACCTTGAGTACCCACGGCGGGAAGCAGGCGATTGAAACGGTCGATTTCAAAATTTCGGTGAACCCCGACAAATCTACAACGATATCGGTTTATGGGGGCTCTGCCGAGGTTAGCGCAGAGGGTCAAACCGTAACAGTCGAAGCCAATCAATCCACTGTGGTGGCTTTAAACCAAAAGCCTCTCGACCCCCAAATGTTACCGCGAGCGGTGATATTAAAAAGACCATCCGGTAACAATTCATTTTCCTATCGTAATCTCCCGCCCAAAATCCGGTTTACCTGGCAATCCCAACCGGATGCATTGCGCTATCATTTTGTCTTGGCCCGGGACGCGGCTTTTCGCGATGTTGTCACTGATGAGCGATTGTCAAAGGCCAGGTTTACCCATGGCAACTTGAAACGGGGGACTTACTTCTGGAAGGTCAGCGCTGTTGAGAAAACCATAGAGGGGTTTTTTAGTGAAACAAGGCGACTCCGGATAATAAGAGATCTTAAACCACCGACCTTGAGGGTGCAGTTTCCACCGAAAACAATTCACCGGGGACGATTCACCCTCAGCGGTAAAACCGATCCCGGCGCCAGGGTCTTTGTGGGGGGTAAACGGGTTAAAACCACAAGAAATGGCAGCTTCAAATACGATTTAAAATTGCGACCCGGTCTTAACGTGATTGTGGTAGAAGCATTTGATGCGGTGAATAATGTTACGTATCAGACCCAACGCATCAACCGTAAAATTTAGAGTATAGGAAATGGCTATGCTGAATCGACTACGTTTTCCCATACGATTTAAATTCCTGATCGCCCTGCTGCTGGTTATCACCACTGTTGTCAGTATTATCACGTTTACCATGGCCAAACTATTTCATGCTGACAAATCGGCCTATATACATGATCTTACTTCGGAAATGGCCATGCACACAGCCGCGGAGACGCGCGCGCTGCTGGTGGGATACCGTGAACGTCTCCACGTTTTTAGTCGGCTGTTGTTTGACAGAGAAATGTCACCGGATCAGAAATCAAAGCTGCTCAAGCAGCTGTTCGAAGATTTTCGTGAATTTGTGGCGGTCACGGTGTATGTAAAAGCGGCTGAGCAGACGACCGTTTATGACGCAAAGACACTTGGGGCAGCCGGGCTGACCAAAGACCGTCTAATGATGCATCGCGCCAAACATCCGCTTCCATTTGATTCAATTAAAAACGGAGCCGTGTTTGTCGCCAACTCTACGATATCTCCCAAACTTCCCACCTTTACGCTGGCCATTGCGCATCCCATCCAAAACAGCGACAACAAAAATGTGGTTGTGGCGGCCGTCATCCGGTCTCAAGGCCTTCAACGTCTGGCAACACGCTCAAAAGTTTTTACCACTTTTATTGTGAATCGCAGAGGCAAAACACTGGCGCACACCAACCTGCAAAGAGTGATCAACCACAGGCCGGTGCGCTGGATCTCCGGTTTAAAAAACCTCAGGGGAAAACAGAGCCACGGTGCGACGATCGAATTCAACCTCAAGGGCGAAGAGATGGTCGGGGGGGTAGCTCGAATCGAGGGCAGTGCTTTGGTCGCCGGTGTTCAAATTCCAAAGGCGGCGGCCTATCTTACGGCCCGGGAACTGTTGAATAGCCTTATGATGGTATCGCTGGCGCTTTTGATCACTGCCGCCATCTTGAGCTTGTTTGGATCTCGGCTTATCACCCGTCCCCTCGAGCGCTTGGCCGCGGCAACAAAAGCGGTCGCTAAAGGACAATTTGATATTCAGGTAACAATGTCTTCGAAGGATGAAATCGGCAATCTGGCTCAATCGTTTAACAAGATGACCTCGGAGCTCGATTCACGTGAAAAAGCACTCCAGGATGCCCAGGCCGCTCTTGTCCAGTCAGAGAAGATGGCTGCTTTCGGTCAATTGGGAGCCGGGATTGCCCA
>JASFTQ010000473.1:0-3163 GCA_050053515.1 Desulfobacterales bacterium
GACTGCGCTCAGGGTGGTGAGCCCGTCGAACCACGGATCTCATCCCGCAGGGCGGGATTCGTCCGGGATGACGAATTGCGACACAGCCTGAACGCGGATAGCCCGGATACTGGATATAAAAAAATAATCCGTGGTTAATTCAGCTCTCATTGCTGGATGCCGGATCAGGTCCGGCATGACGAATAACAATGGAACCTTCAACCCAAATTGTCATTTCAGCTTCCAGAAGGACCGATGTTCCGGCCTTTTATCTGGACTGGTTTATGGACCGGCTGAATCGGGGTCACTTCGAAGTCATCAACCCCTATAACCGGAAGGTCTCGTTTGTAACGGCGGCACCGGAGGCGGTCCACAGCATTGTGTTCTGGTCGAAGGACTTCGGCCCTTTCCTGAGAAGAGGCATCGGGGAGCAGCTGCGGCAAAGAGGATTCAATCTTTTTTTTAATTTTACCATCAACTCCGATGCGCCGTTGCTGGAACCCCACGTGCCGCCGTTGCGCCAACGTCTGCAACAGCTTGATTCCCTGAGCAAACGTTTCGGATGCGGCGCTGTAACCTGGCGCTTTGATCCCATCTGCTTCTACAGGGTCAACAATGGCGGCATAAAAGATAATCTCGCTGATTTTGAGCGGATCGCCGGCGCGGCCGCCCGCTGCGGTATTTCGCG
This sequence comes from Desulfobacterales bacterium, assembly GCA_050053515.1. GTDB lineage: Bacteria > Desulfobacterota > Desulfobacteria > Desulfobacterales. The sequence goes on from JASFTQ010000473.1 coordinate 668, forward strand.
ATGCATTACCAGCTTTATGGATCATTACCCTAAAATCAAAAAAAGAATTAAATCCATCGCCGGCTTTTCTTTTGTGGATCCGCCCCTGGGAAAAAAAATACGCGTATTGCTTGCAATGGAAAAGAAACTTCGCCCGGACCACATTCGGCTGTACACCTGCTGCGAGAAGCATTTGCAAGCAAACCTTCCGGCAGGCGCCGTCATTGAAAAAAGCGCGTGTATCCCGCATGATTTGCTGGTCGAACTTTATGGCGGAAATCTTTCATTCCGAAAAGATCACGGCCAAAGAACAAAAAATGGGTGTGGCTGCGGCGTTTCAGTGGATATCGGTTCATACCACCTCCACCCCTGTGACCATCGCTGTCTGTTCTGTTATGCCAATCCGGCTTCGGCTAATCCAAAAAATCACCGCCGAGGCGCGGAGAACGCAGAGGGTTAGATTTTTTCATTTGCCGCTGAGAGGCCGGCAAATGAAAAGACACGGCCACATTTTGACGATTTTCTTCGACCGGTTGCCAACTTACATTACCGGAAACAAAAACTACACTCGAAGGGTCGCGGTTTTTTCCTTTCAGTCCTCTCAACTGAAAGGAAAATAAATGGTAAACTCTGCGCCCTCTGCGGCTCTAAGGAGCGCAGCGAGTGGGCGGTACACAATGCAAATCGGCACCATCACATTAGACAATCCCTTGATACTGGCTCCGCTGGCGGGTATCAGCAACCTTCCCTTTCGGTTGCTGGCGAAAAAAGAAGGCTGCGGCCTGGTTTGTTCCGAGATGATCAGTTCCAACGGGCTGGTCCGCAATTCGAAAAAGACACTGAAAATGCTCGACAGCACGCCGGATGAAAAACCGCTGGCCATACAAATCTTCGGCGCCGATCCAGCGATAATGGCCGAGGCCGCTGCTGTGGTGGAGGCTTCAGGAGCTGAAATTCTCGACATTAATTTTGGCTGCGCGGTAAAAAAGATCGTCAAAACCGGAGCCGGTGCCGGCTTGATGCGATCCCCCAAAACTGCAGAAGCCCTTCTCAAGGCGGTGCGAAAAGTAACAACGATACCCTTGACCATCAAAATTCGAAGCGGCTGGGATAGATCAGGTGCCCAGGCCGCACAAATTGCCGAAATAGCCGAATCGTGCGGTGTCGATGCCATTACAGTGCATCCTCGAACGGCAACGCAGGGTTTTCGGGGTCAAGCAGACTGGTCGGTTATATCTGATGTAAAAAAGGCGGTGGACATTCCGGTGATTGGAAACGGGGATATAATGATGCCGCAAGATGCCCTGAGAATGCAGACAATGACGGGCTGCGACGGAATGATGATCGGCAGGGCCGCCATCGGGAACCCGTGGATATTTTCGCAAAGCCTTGCATGCCTTCGAGGTGTAAACATTGCCCCGGTGCAACTGGATCGGCGATTCGAGGTTATGAAGCATTATGTGGAAGCCTCGGTCAAAACCATCGGTGAAAAGCAGGCGTGTCGCATCATGCGCAGCCGTTTGGGTTGGTTTGTCAAGGGGCTGCGTTCCAGCAGTAGATTCCGGGAATCCATCAAGCAGCTTTCATCTAAAAAAGAAGCCCTTGAGCTTATCACCCGTTACCGGCAATTTCTGTTGGATACTAATGGTCGCCCCAGGTTCCCTTAGTCTTTTGCTCTGATTGAGACAAAATTTTAATTGTCATCAGATTTAAGACCTTTTATCGACCGCGGACAACGGACGACCTGCCACGGACATTGAGCGTTATCGGTCAATTAGGGCTTTGTTTTAACAACATTTCCCACCTGAATGTCGCTGCCGGGCGTTAGGACGGCTTCGGCACTGTCATCGTAAACCGCCGTGATCCTGATTTCACCGGTTTTAGGCCCCGGCTTAAAAAAATCATGGCCCTCCACGCCTTGAATGACCTCGCTGCTATCAAAGGCCTGCAACAGCTGCCCGGAGGATAGCCCGGAATTTTTGCCGGAAGATAAGATGACCCTTTCTCCGCTGACAGAAAGGACGTATCCTTTCCATGGCTGGACAACCATGGCATCACAAACCTTGTCGGCAATCCTATCAGCAAAATACTCGAATGCTTCCTCGATGTGAAACAGGTCGACCTGGTTTCGGGTTTGGAATAATACAACGTCAAATTCTTGCGCCTCAATATTTCGGCTGATGATTTCGTCAAGCACCTTCGTACCGCTCTCGGTATCGTAAATTACAGCCCTCATTTGGATACGGAAAAAATAATGGGTATCTTTGAACCACCAGAAACCTTTTTTCTCGTCAAAACCTTTGATGCCGGTCAGAGCTATCGTGGCGATCGAATTTAAGCCGAATTTTCGGCCCTCCTTGGCAAGTTCGAGGTTATCAATCAGGCCATCTTCCTGCTTCGGCAAATCGTCCAGAAACCCGGGATAGCCTATCCTGGCTGAATAAAGGATATGGAGGTCGGGACAAAATGCTTCTGCGGTTTCAATAAGCGTCTCTAAAAAATTTGCTTCCAGATTCT
>JASFTQ010000474.1:0-3155 GCA_050053515.1 Desulfobacterales bacterium
TCAAAATCAAAGGCTTTCTTCGTTTCTAGGATTTTCAAGCGTGATTCACAAAAATTTGCCCCCGGCCGGGTCCTCGTGCTATCAGAATAGTATTTCGACAATAGCTATAACATCACCTGATAATACCCTCTTTAACAGCCTTTTGCACGCTCGATAGTTTTCGTATCCATGGCGACAATTTCTGGATGTCTTGCGGTAAGGTGCGTTTGGCCGTTAAGGCCAGCTTGCGGGTGGGATAGATGCCGTAAAGCAACGGAAACCAAGGACGACCCTTCAATTCCGTTTGATAATAGGCGAAGGGATCCCGGTAGCGGATAAGGTTTGTTTGAACGTATTTCCGCAGTGCATTTTCGTTTCTGCCCCCCATAATCTGGATCGTATAAAATGACGGGTTTTGCTGTAACAGCCATTTCTCCCGGTAAATATGTAACTGCGCCGGAGCAGTCACAGGGGCTGTCGGGGGGCGTTTATTATTGCGGACGGCAGTTTTTTGAGGATCCTGTGCCGGCCTCGGTCTGGGTTTTGGCGCCGGTTGATTCACCTTGGGCGCAACGGCTTTGGGATTCTCTTTTATCTTTTGATTTGGCGGGGAGGGTTCAACGACACGCGTCTTTGAACGGGCACGGGTTTCGATTTTTTTTTTCATAACGGATTCAGTCTTTGACGGATATTGCGGCGTCGGTTTAAATCCCGGCGGGACAGTAAAGGTGCGCATGACCCACAATGCAAACACCACCACCAGCACGCCGCCACCAACCCACCCCCATAAGCGTTTCAGCCTGAATCGAAATTTTCCAAACACAGAAGTATCCGAAGAATACTTTTTTTGTAAATACTTGCGGGCCTCGACAGTCACCCGGCCGGGTAGGCCGTGGGAAGCCTTATGAATCTTTTTGACGATTGAGGCCGAGAAGGGATTCTTGCCACGGAAGCCGGCTTCTGTCAGCCGATGCCACAGATACCCCGCGGTTTCGGCCTCGGTCAACGCGGGCATGTAGATTTTATTGATTGCCGTTTCACTGCCGATGGCCTTGGTGAGTTTGTCCATGGTTGTCAGTATCGGCGGTTCGCCGAAAAGAACCAATCGCTTTAATTTTCGGGCGCTCCCCGGAGCGAGGGCATCTTGCAAAAGATATTTCAATTCGGTGGGTGTAAGCCCGTGGGCATCGTCGAACATCACGATGGGAATCTGTTGGTCTTGCAGAATATGGGCCGGATGTTTGTAAAGATTATCTAAAGACGGTAAATCGCTGGACCGGGCAGTAATGTGGGCGCGGATTCGACAGGTTCGCCAATTTTCAGCGGTTGACTTTAAGAACCGGTTCAGCAGAGTGGTTTTGCCGCTACCGGCATCACCAACGACCAATATGATGAAATCTTTACCCTGAACCAGACGTTGCAGGATGTGCAAGCGTTGTTCAAATGACGAAAAACTGTAGTAAGCGGACGGGTCAGACCGTGAGAAAAACCGATGGGGGCGCAAGTCTCCTTGGGACGGGTCTTGTAAGTCTTGCTTTTTGATTGATATTCTCCAGGTGCTGTTGCCTTAAATTTAAATCATCCGTTATCCCCGGAATATGATCGAACGCTGTTTTAACCTGCGGCTGCCTTTTGCGATATTATGATGATAAATAATAAAATGTCAAGGATGAGGTATTTTTCAATTCAGATTCAGGTAAAAACGGCGGTTCGACCTTATTTAACTTGATTTGCGGGGTTTCCGGGCTTAGAATGAAAAAGGGATCGTCGGCATAACTAGCCGATATCCCTTTTAATATTATGGAGCCGACGGGCGGACTCGAACCGCCTACCTGCTGATTACGAATCAGCTGCTCTACCGCCTGAGCTACGTCGGCGTATGCAGGCCATTTACCTGAGGGGTCGGGGTATTTTTTTCTTGCCATACAAATCCCGGCGAGGCGGGATTGCAAGTGCACCGCGTAAAGCACTAACGTGCTTTTGTCTCTCTCCGCTTATAGCGGAGAAAGACTACCATCCCGTGCTAGGCACGGTCTGGCCGTTGGCAGCACGGCAAGATGCCGGGTTGTTGTCTGCCAAGCCCGACAGCGGCAACTGCCTTGCATTTTACTGCCGGTTATTTAAAACGTTTAGGCCAACAAAAACCGAAACCGTGTTTTGCCTTTCTCGGCGGCAACAGCCCTCTGCCCCCTGGAAGCACCGGGGCGATCAGCTTGCCGTGCAGTCAACGCCCTCCGGAAGAGCTGGGAGTTTCAATATTCGATGACACGCTGAAAAGCCAAGACGACACGATTGATTAAAGCGTTGCACTTGCAACCGGTTGCAGGGCAACCGGTTTGTATGGTAAGAAAAAAACACCCCGACCCCTTATTTACCTACGTTGTTTATGAATCAAAAGCAAGAAAAAATTACGCTCACCTCGCTGCTGTCGCAGATTTCAAACCGGCCCCAAGCTGCTGAATGTTACGGTCTGTCCGGCTTGAGCGCGGCTTATCTGATCGCTCGTATCAACCAGGAAAAACGTTGGCCCGTTTTGGTGATGATGCCGTCGCCTAAAGAAGCGGAAAGCCTCTTGGCTGACCTTCAGTATTTTTTGAAGCGAGCTGCTTGCGAGGTGCTTTATTTTCCTCCCTATAACATCTTACCTCTCGGCTATCTTTCTTACCATAATGAAACGGCCGCCAGGCGAATAGGCACCCTGTATCGCATGATGACGGCCAAATTGCCGCCGGTTGTGGTGACAACCGCAGCGGCGATGTCACAGAAGATTATCCCCCGCAAAGAACTTGTCAATTATGCTGACCTCATAATGGTTGGAGAAGAACTCGAGCGGGATCTTTTAATTGATCAGTTAATCGCCGGTGGCTATATCAGCAGCGCGATTGTAGAAGAGCCGGGGGACTTTTGTGTAAGGGGCGGCATTTTGGATATTTTTTCATCCATGTATCCTGACCCGCTGCGTATCGAGCTGTTTGGTGATACCGTTGAATCGATAAGATTTTTTTCCGCTGCCAATCAAAGAACAATTAAAAACCTGCGGGAGGCGGTGATTCTGCCGGCCAAAGAGGCCATTCTAAAGAAGGAATGGCGTGTTGAAATAATAAGCCGGATCAGAAAACAGGTCTCCAAACTTGGCTTACCCGCCGGTCGGGTCCGCCAACTCGTTGATCGCATCA
>JASFTQ010000475.1:0-3135 GCA_050053515.1 Desulfobacterales bacterium
AAGTCTCTCACAGAGCTCGCAGGGCACACCGAGAATTTTATTGTCTGTTCACTCTGTGAGCTCGAACGAAGTGGGCGAGAGAATCATCTTTTTTCAATGTCGAGTGGCTAATGTACTCATTGGTAAGTGTTACATGGCTTTTGGCAGAAGAAACCCCATAATATTTTTGGAGAAAATTGCTCAGAAGCGATTTTAGCAAGAAAAATATATGATGCAAAACAAAAAAAACTCATTTAAGCGGCAATCCGGTAAAGCACGATCGTGGATCGGAATCGGAATGCTGTCAACCTCGGTAACGGCATTCACGCTTAATATTTTAATTATAAAGATGGCTTTTGAGGATGGAGTCGATGTGAATACCGCCAATGCCGTACGCTATTTGGTAACCATTATCATATTGTATCTCTTTCTCAAAATTCGCGGCAAACAACTGAGATTGCTCCCAAAAGAGCGCTACCCGGCACTGGTCCTCGGGATTACGGTATTCATGATCGGCATCGGATACATCAGCGCCACGCAATATATACCGGTGAGTTTGGCAGTTCTGATCTTTTATACCGCCCCGTTTTTGGTTGCTGTCATATCCCGGTTTACAGAAAATGAGCCCATCACCTTAAGTCGTTTAACCGCGATCATTATCGCCTTTATCGGACTTGGCCTTGCGCTGGAGGTTTATTCCGTAGCCACCCTTAACTGGCGAGGCGTGGCATTTGCCTTTTTAGCGGCTATCGGATACGCGTCATTGGTTTCTGTCGGCAGCCACACGATGCGAACCGCTGATCCCCAGGCGGTAAACTTTCATTGTCTGGCCGCAGGTACCGTATTGTTTGTTTTATTTTTAATACTCACCGGCGGTCCGACTCAATTCGTTTCCCGCGCCGGGTGGTCAAAGCTTTGTGTATCGAGCTTGACCCTTGGCGTGGGTTATGTAACGCTTTTTGCCGGCCTGGAGATCATCGGGCCGCTTAAAACTGCAATGTTGATGAACATGGAGCCGGTTTTAACTGTCATTCTGGCAGCAATATTGCTTGGCGAGCGGCTTTCATCTATTCAATTATTCGGCGCCGGGCTGGTCATGGTGGGAATAATCTTGATTACCCGCGGCTTTAAGAAAGCAAATTAAAGCTTTACTTGAACAATAAAGTTAGATATTCATAACATCGGAAACTGAGTTTAGGGGGTCGTTTTTTGCCAATTATAAAGCTTGACCATGATGACGAAAGCAGTGAAATCGAATTTGAATTGCGCTATCTTAAATCTTTGACAATAAAAGAAAGATTTCTTTTAAGGATGAAAAAATCTGAGGAAATGAAAAAATTGACGAGGAATCGTGGACTCGGAAAGTCTCCTGAAATCATTAAAAGAGCATAAAGTTAAAAGGATAAATACCGTTCTCCTATTGAGGGAATTCCGTTACCGGTTTAGCCCCTGTCTACTCTGCCAGCCGAACCAGTTCTGCCAAAGATATACCCGGCATTTTTTTCATCACCTGCCCGGGTTACATCATTCGCATGGATCCCGGAGCGTTTTTTTTGTGTTATAGTGATTGTCAAAATAATATTCCGATTGCCCGAGGTGCAGCCAGGGTGTAAATTTTTATCGACAAGCTGATTACCCCGGTGATGCTAAGCAACGAGGGGTTGTTGCTGCCAGGATGAGCAAACGACGGTGAGTTTCTGGGGTAACCGCCACACGTTAACGGCAGGGGGGTCAATTGACAGGAAGTGGCCATTTGCGAGCCAAGGCGGCGGTGATTGTGCATCTTGACGACAAAAATTTACCCCCTGTCTGCCCCTCTTCATTCTGCGTTGTTCCGGAACATTATTTTGAAATCCGCTATCGCTTCCAGAATGTTTTGGGGTTGATCCTCTAATTCAACCAGCGTATACGCTTAAATCATGGATGGGAAAAAACCAACCGCAGGAATTATTCTGGCAGCGGGGATGTCGACACGTCTGGGTAAGCCAAAGCAACTTTTGGATTTAAGGGGCAAATATCTTCTCGAGTGGATCCTTGATGCCTGTCTGGGCTCCGAGCTGGATAAAACCTTTCTCGTATTGGGGCATCAGCATCAAAAAATATTCCGGACCCTCGACCAAAAATTGCGACACCCTAATATCCAGGTGGTGGTCAATACCAAATACCGTGAGGGGCAGAGTCGGTCGCTCAGGGCCGGTTTGTTGGAAACCGGAGACGTCTTCCCATCGGTGATGTTTTTACTGGGGGACCAGCCCATGGTGGACAGCAAGATGATCAACTTACTGTTGTTCCGTTTTTGGAACTCGGAAAAGGATATTTGTCTAGCCACCCACCGCGGAAAACGGCGGAATCCAGTAATTTTCGGCAGAAAGTGGTACGATCAGTTACTGGAGATTAAAGGCGATATAGGTGCTCGAGAGATAATCGAGGCCAATACCCGAAATGTTCTCGCGGTAGGGGTGGAAGATTCGAGGTACTTTTACGATATTGATACGGAAAGAGACTATGCGAACCTTCTCAACGTTATCGACGCTTGTGCATAGAAGCGGTTTGAAAACCTCTCTAAAGCACCATAGTTCGCCGGGGGCATTGACGGGTCGCAAACCTTATCCAAAAAGGAGCAGTGGTTAGTGAATATCCCCGCCCTAAATAACGGAGATTCCCGAATAGGTTTTCAAATATAAGGGACATCCATGATTTTATGCGTTTCTTAACTTTTTTAAAAAGGAATAATCCTAAGATAGGAAACGCATAAAAACATGGACGTCCCCTATTTCTATTTTCAATATATAATACTTAGTAAACTTTAATTCGGTATTAATATTTCAGCGGATTAAGCCGGGTAAAAATGTAATCAGTTTCGGAAATACCATCAGGACGATGATGCAGATGATATAAGCCGGTAAAAAGTAGGCAACCCCTTTAAAGACTTCCTCCAGCCGGACATCTCGCGCCATACCCCCGACCACGTATGTGGTGGCGCCCACCGGAGGTGTAACGGCCCCCATGGTTGTTACAACGGTGATGGTCACACCGAACCAAACGGGATCATATCCCAGTTGCAGGGCCACCGGGAAAAAAATAGGAATGGTGATCAACAACAGCGCCAGGGCGTCCATGACGGCACCCCCGATAATATAAATTGCGAAAATGATC
>JASFTQ010000476.1:0-3121 GCA_050053515.1 Desulfobacterales bacterium
ATGTTTGATTTTCTTTTAGTTTTTTGCGGGTCCGCGGATGGGTCGAGACAATGATCGGTTTTTTATACGTCTGTGCGACTGCATTGAGCGTTTGGAGAAAATTGCTGAAATTGGTTTCATCATCAACATTTTCTTCCCGGTGGGCACTCACCAGGAAATATTCGGCGGGCTTAAGTTTTAACTTGGCGATCACATCTGAGTTTTCTATTTGAGACTTGTAGTAGGCTAAAACCTCCTTCATGGGCGAGCCTGTTTTGATGACGGTTTCAGGCTTTATTCCCTCTAAAATCAAATAGCGGCGGGCATGTTCGGTATAAGTAAGATTGATGTCGCTGGTGTGATCCACAATTTTGCGGTTGATTTCCTCCGGCACCCTCAGATCGAAGCAGCGGTTTCCGGCCTCCATGTGAAATATGGGAATCTTGCGCCTTTTTGCCGAAATCGCTGCCAGGCAACTATTGGTGTCGCCCAACAACAAAAGCGCATCCGGTTTTTCGATCGCCAAAACACCATCGGATTTTGCAATAACGTTTCCAATCGTTTCCGCCACCGAATCAACGGCGGCATTCAAGAAACGATCGGGCTTCCTGATTTCCAGCTGCTTAAAAAATATCTCGTTGAGTTCATAATCGTAATTCTGCCCGGTATGCACCAGGACATGGTCGCTGTGGCGGTCCAATTCGTATATGACCCGGCTGAGTTTGATTATCTCCGGGCGCGTACCGACGATTGTCATGACTTTCATTGGCATAAGCTGTTCCTTTAGCGGAGTATCTCCCCGATCTCCGATAGTTCGACATCTTCTACCGTCAGCTGGTGTTTTTTTAACAACGCTGCGGTAGCTTCTAAGTCCAGCACCACATCGGCCGAACTGAATTCTTTGTTCAGGGCATTGGGCTGCGGCTCGCCTTGTTGCCGCATTTCCGGCAGCATCGACAGGATGGCGTAATAATCACCGCGCTTGACGCAATGATTGGCTTCCTCCTCGGAAACCAAAATTTCATGCATTTTCTCTCCTGGGCGAATACCGGTAATTTCTATTTCGACGTTACGATCCCCGATGAGCACCTTGGCAACATTTAGCACTGTTGCAGAAGGGGCATCGGGGATGAAGGTTTCGCCGGGTCTGGCTTCACTGATAGCGGTGAAAACCGTATCCACCGCCTGGTCCAGGCTTAAGAGAAAACGGGTCATCTCCGGGACCGTAATCGTCACCGGACCGCCGTTTCTTATCTGGTTGATGAACAAGGGGATGACCGAACCGCGTGATGCCAGGACATTGCCATAGCGGACGCAAACGAATCGGGTCTTTGGATTCAATATGTTTGCGGTGGTGATGATTCTCTCCTGAATCGATTTGGTCATTCCCATGACATTAATCGGTTTGCAGGCTTTATCGGTGCTGATGGCAATGACGGTTTCGACAGGATAGCCGTTTTCTTCAATGGCTCGCACGATATTGGCCGCTCCCATGCAGTTGGTCAATACCGCCTGGGTCGGAAAATATTCGCAGGTGGGCACCTGTTTCAGCGCCGCAGCGTTCACCACGATATCGGCGTTTTTCACCGCCGAACAGACATCGTTGTAATTGCGGATGTCCCCTATGCGGAATTCCAGTGCGCTCATGAAATTGCGGTAAATCACTTCATCGGTGGCAACCAGCTTGTGAAGATACGTCATGCGCATGTCATGCTGTTTGGCCTCATCCCTGGAAAAGACAATTACTTTCCTGGGCGTTCCCAATTCTCCGGTCAGTACACGCCTGACAAAAGTTCGTCCCATCGAACCGGTCCCACCGGTCACCAGTATCGTTTTGCCTTCAAAAATCATTTATTTTACCTCTTATAAGATAATGAACTTATCCTTTATTAGACTCGCAACTCGAAACACGCAACACGCAACTCTATCCAATTCTCAAAAACTTGGGTTCATCAGCGTGGCCTTGCCTCATCTGTTTGAACCTTGCCGATCCGTATCTCTTCACACAACTCTTTGATCATCTCATCCCAGCTTGGCGGTTTGTAATTGAATTCCATGCGAAACTTTGCAGAATCAAGACTCCGGTCGCATTTGAATGACTCGTCCGGATTTATTTTTATCGGCAACCGGAGTCCCTCTCTGATCCGGTTCAATAGTTCGAATTTGCTGATCGGTGTGCTGGAAACATGATAGAGACCGGCTGCTTCTGGATGCTCCGCGATAATTTTTTCAATAATGCGGCTCAATTCCTGCGTCGTAAAGCCTGAAAATATGGCTCGCTTAAATCCCTTGATAGACCCCTTCTGCGAAAGAAACCATTCCAGCAATCCCTTCTTGCGCAATAGCTCTTTTCCGATCATGGACGTGCGAATGGTAATGCAATTGTTTTTTGTTACTTCCCCAAGAAATTTCGTCCGGCCATATAGATCATGAGCATCAGAAACATCTTCCTCTATATAGTTGCCTTTTTCTCCCGAGAAAACGCAATCCGTACTTAAATGAAGCAATCGGGCGTTGACCTCCTCACATAGATTTGCCAGGCGATGCGGGAACAAGGCATTAATCTCTATACTCGGAATATACTCTTGGGCGGCAGCCTGCTGCTTCACGATGCCGACGCAATTTACAACCGCGAGGGGTTTGAAGTCACTTAAAATTTCTGCCAGGCTATCCAGATCACGAACATCGAGGCCGCTATATGCAATTGTTCCATTAAACAAGCCTAAGCTATCGTAGCAGTCTAAATTTTTGTGAAGTGTTACCTTAACATCATGCTTAGTCTGCATATATTTGAACAGCTTGTGGCCCAGCATTCCGTCTCCACCCAGAATTAGAATACGCATAAATGCCTCATGGTTGTCTCACACAAAGACACAAAGCCACAAAGGGATACAATAAAATTTGTCGTCTTTGTGTCTTGGTGTCTTTGTGTGAGATTATTCATATTTTTCACCAGCACGGAGCTGTTGACATTCTACACATATATGTTATCTTATAATTGTTTTAATGAGCCATAATTAAAAAGGAGTGCCGTTATGGGACAAATCACTATTTATCTGGATACCGAGACGGAGAAAAAAATGCAAAACATGATTAAAAAAAGCGGTGTTTCTAAAAGCAAATGGATTGCCGGGCTAATCCG
>JASFTQ010000477.1:0-3116 GCA_050053515.1 Desulfobacterales bacterium
CCTATGGTTTACAAGCACCGGTCGATTGGTTCGGCATTCATTCAATGAAACTGCGCAACGGGGTTCAAAGGCACAACCCGAGGGCATCTCGTGGGGCGCCGGAACTGAGCCGGGTATGGAGAATAACGTGCCGGCGCGACGATCGATGCGGGGCAATGAGGCCAACAACCCGCGTGTATACGGATGGTGCGGATCACTGAACATGCTCTCGACAGGGCCTTTTTCGACGATCCGCCCGCAATACATCACAGCGACCCTGTCGCAGGTCTCGGCCACTACAGCAAGATCATGGGTAATCAGAAGAATGGACATCCCCATTTCATTGCGCAGTCCACGGATGAGTTCGAGTATCTGTGCCTGGATGGTGACATCCAAAGCGGTCGTCGGTTCATCGGCGATAAGCAGTTGCGGCCGGCCGGCCAGCGCCATGGCGATCATTGCGCGCTGGTTCATCCCGCCGGACAATTGATGCGGGTATTCTTTCAACCGTTGTTTGGCTTCGGGAATGTCGACCTGGGTCAGCAGACGCTCGGCCTCATCGCGGGCAGCCTGGCCGGTTAACCCGCCAAATTGCTCGACCGCCGCATTGACTTGATCAGTTATAGTTTGGGTGTCATTTAAGCCAGGTCTGACGCTGTTGTAAACGACCGATTCAATCACCTGACGGCCGATGGTATGGATCGGATTGAGAGAACTTACGGGATCCTGGAAAATCATGGCGATGTCGCAACCCCGCATTTGCGTCAGGCGCTGCTCATCCAGGGCCAATAGATCATAGCCCTTATAGCACGCCTTGCCCCGGAAGCGTGCCCTCGGGCCCAGCAACTGCATCACCGCCATACAAGTAATGCTTTTGCCACAGCCGCTTTCTCCCACCAGTCCCAGAATCTCGCCGGGGTAGACCTCTAGATCCACGCCGTGCAAACACCGCAACCAACCGGCCGGCATATCGAAATCAACGGTCAGATCTATAATTTGGAGCAAGGGATCCGGTTCCGGCTTGCCCAAGGGGTGTGGGAAATTTGTGTTCGCCATTAGCACACAAAGGGAGAGTCTTTTCATTAATTGAGGGGTTCGGGGAGTTTTTCCTCCAACCTTTAATAATAGCGGACTGATGATTCATGCAGCGGCCTCAATAAAAACTTCCCGGGACCCCTCAATTAATTATGGTTACAGTTGATGAGAGGAAAAAACAATAACCAATATTGGTAAGATTCGGGTATGGCCTGCAGCGTCATGCATTGACGCTGCAGATCATTTAAAAGTAACATATTCCGGGGCGGGGATTCAATTCTGCTATAGACGAGATAATGCCCCTCTTATTTAAAACTGAGATTCCTCGCAGAAAGATCCATACATGCGTCGGGGTATGCCGTCCATACAACTTCATTACGCTTACCGTAAAACATAGTCAGGGCGTGCAAATTGACCTGAGCCGGATCTTCGAATTCAACGTATTTTAGCATATTGTAGGTCGCACTCCGACGCGCTCCAAGATCGGTGCTGGTCTCCAACGTTTTGCCCCATGTATCAAATTTCTCATCAAAGATGTAAACGGGTTCTTTCCCCCCGTACTTGTTTTCCAGCCGCATCCACGATTGAGGGCCTAGACGGCGCCAGAGCTGGCCCACCGGGTCACCGTAAAAGGCGGTGTTGGATACATTATAAAGATGACGGGTTTCGTCGTTTTTCAGGATCTGAGACCAGTTTTCCTTCATCTCAATCTTGACGTTCAGCCCCACTGCTTTCCACATCTCAACCAGAATCTGGGCGGTAGCGACCTCCAGGGTGTAATAGTCAGGCAGGATGCGATAGTAAATCGTCTCCCCGTTATACCCTGATTTCTTAATCAACTCCCGAGCCTGGTCTGGATTGTAGGCAAAACTTTGAAAGTTTTCAATATACATAGGGCCAAACAGCTTCATTTGATAGCCATTGGGCACGCTGGTGCGACCGTGGTAGAGGCTATCGACAATGAGTTGACGATCGATCGCCATGATCATTGCCTGTCGAAGCTCAGGGCTTTTCAAAAGGTTGTTGGTTTCGTCGAATTGGACGGTTCGAATGTTGGGAATCGGTCCGCCGACCGTCGAACAACCTTTCGCTTTATCGATGCTTTCAAGTTGATCGGGAGGGATTTCCGTGATGATGTGGTACTCGCCTGTTTTAAGACCGGCTATCCGTGCGGCAACCTCGGGTACGGCCCTAAACGTTACCGTTTTGGCAGGCGCTTTCGGACCCCAGTAGTCATCGAAAGCCTTAAGCTTGATGTAATCGCCGGTTTTGAGTTCGGCAATCTTATAAGGGCCGGTGCCGATAGCGTTGCGAGACCATGTTTCCCAGTCCTTTGCCGCCATAAATCCCTTTTTGCTGACGATTTCGCTCATGTAATTTGCAAGGCGTTTTTCAAGCAGAAAATCAGGAATCTTGCTTCGAATGCGCACGGTGTAGCGGTCGATGACCTCAATTGGCTCAAGATTCCCAAGATACATCTGGGCAAAGGTCTTACCCCTTTTCTCATGGAAGAGACGCTCCGGGCCGAAACTGAAGGCCACGTCTTCGGCCGTCATTTCTTCACCGTTGTGGAACGTGACACCCTTGCGTAGTTTAAGCTCAAGCGTTCTATCATCCAGGCGCTTCCATTCCACGGCCAGGCCGGGAACAAGTTTCTGGTTATTTGCATAATCGAACATAATCAACGGCTCCGCAATGCTGTATGTAATGCGCTGATGCACATTGCTGTTTTCAAGCATCGGCTCCAATACCGGTGGGAGTTTTTGCACCGCAACGACCAGGTCCGGCCGGTTGTCTGCAACAGCCGACGTTACAATACCACCGCCCCACAGCAGAAAAAATACCAAAACTCCAAGAAAAACGAGTCGCTTTTTTGCAGCTGCCTTCATTTTTGTCCTCCTTTCTGACTAAGGTTTGATTTGCTTGATTCAAATCTTCTCTAACAAAAAGGTTGTGGATCAAAATTAATCCTGCCCTACGAACATCACCCCCTAATCTGGTGATAAATCATGTTTCTTTCTTAATCAGCGTCGGCCCATGGAATACCGTGTGACTTGCTCAATAAAATCTTCGAGATGCGCCACCATTAGTTGTTCCATTTT
>JASFTQ010000478.1:0-3109 GCA_050053515.1 Desulfobacterales bacterium
TACATGTCCCACAGCTTTTTTTCATCTTTAATCCTGAGGCCGTACTTCACGCCGTCATACCTGGCCAGGTTTGAACTGGCTTCTGATGGTGCTATGATGTAATAAGCTGCAACCACGAATTCCGTGCAGGGCAGCGAGATCTCAATACAGGTGGCGCCCAAATCCTCGACGGTCTTGACCGCCTGTTTGACGGTCTCGGACACATCGGGGTCCAGCCCCTCGACGGCGTGATATTCGACCGGTATGCCGATGGTGACATCTTTGAGGCCGTTGTTATGAAGAAAATGCGTATAATCCGGCACATCTTTATTGACTGATGTAGAATCGGCCGGATCATATCCGGCGATCACATTCATCAATAACGCGCAATCCGTAACGTCCTTGGTTAGGGGGCCTATTTGGTCCAGGGATGAAGCAAAGGCCACAAGCCCAAAACGGGACACTCGGCCGTAAGTGGGTTTCATGCCGACGACCCCGCAATGGCAAGCCGGTTGTCGTATGGACCCGCCGGTGTCCGATCCAATGGCACCGATACACATATCCGCCGCCACCGCGACAGCCGAACCCCCGCTGGACCCCCCCGGGATTCGATCCAGCTTCCAGGGGTTGCGGGTTGACTTCAGCCCCGAGTTCTCCGTTGATGATCCCATGGCAAATTCATCCATGTTGGTTTTACCGATAAATACGGCTCCCGCCTCTTTTAACTTTTTGGCAGCGGTGGCGTCATAGGGCGGGATGAAATTTTCCAGAATTCGCGAAGCGCAGGTGGTTCGAAGACCCTCGGTGCATATGAGGTCCTTTATGGCCAGCGGTATACCGGTAATCGCCGTGCCCTGTCCTGCTGAGATCAATCTGTCCGCTTGCCTGGCCTTTTCCATGGCCGATTCAGCGGCTACGGTAATATAAGCACCCAATTTGTCGTCGAGCGCATCGATGCGGTCCAAGACAGACCGGGTCAATTCAACAGATGATATCTCTTTTTTCTTCAAAAGCCTGTGGGCTTGATGAATGGCAAGTTCATACAGTTGCATAGATGACTTCCTTTTTTGATGCTCGATACTGGATGCTTGATGCTGTTCCCGGGCATGGACCACATCCTAAAACCCCTCGGCGTGATGGATGTCTCTCCCGTTTATTGGATCCCACAGCTCAATGATGAATCGGTGGGAGCGGCTTCCAGCCGCGATCGAACATGTTCTATCCCACAATCTTGGGTACCACAAAGCTCCCCTCCTCTTTCTCGGGGGCGTTGGCCAGGGCCGATTCATTTTCCAGATGATCCCTTTCCTCATCGTCGCGGAAGGCGTTGCTCAGAAAAATGGCATGAGAGGTCGGCTTCACGCCCTCTGTATCAACGCCCTTGAGCTTATCCATGTACGCCAATATCGTTCCGATTTGCCCGGCAAATTTGTCGACCGCGGCTTCATCCAGATCGAGTCGGGCAAGATCGGCAACATACTTAACTTCTTCTTTGGTTATCTTCACGGTGTACTCCTTTAGGCAGGTTCAGCGTTTTGGGTTCTTGAGCTTTGTCTGCGCTTTCAGCTTCGAGCCTTGAGCCCGTCGAGAGCCTAAGGGTCGATCGACTTTGAGCTGTTCCCGATAAACCCGGTACCTGGAACGGGCCCATCTTATTGGGTGACAAGGTAGGGCTTGAACCCCTCCTTTTTCAATTTTTTCAAAATCACAGCAGCTTCATTACTGCTTCCGTAATTGCCGATTCGTACGCGATACCAAACACCCTTTCCGGGAACGACACCGATGATTTTGTATGCCGGAAAACCTTTATCCTTGAGCGTCTTTACCATCTGATCGGCATCCTTGGAGTCTTTGAAAGACGCTGCCTGGATCGTCAGATTTTTTTTGCCTGCTGTATCCTTTTTTAGACTTGGGGTTTTGGATTGCCGGGACACATCGGTCCGCTGATTTTTCGATGTGTTTATCTTCGGTTTATCCTGAGCGCCTCCCTTCGGCCGGGCTTGCCGTTGCTGCGATGCTGCGTCACGTTTAACATTTTTCCCTTCTTTGTCTTGGGTATCCTTGAGGGCTTCGTAAAACTCGAGGCCCCTTTGCATGGCGGTGGAACTCGAGTCCCCCTCAACCCGTCTGAGCTGCTCCTTCAGGTCGGCTTCTTTGAGCGCTGCCAGTTCTCTTTGTAACTTGTCAATATCGAACTTTACCGGTGCAGTGCCCCTCCCCACCAGAACTCCCAGAAAAAACATCCATCCTGAGACAAACACAAGCAATAACAGCCAACTTGTATTTTTCTTGGGAAATAGTCCACCGAAAGTTTTTTTATGATCTGGTTTTGCCACTGTTTTTATTTACCACGAATGATCGCGCTACAAAACAGAATAATCAAAATAATTACAACACAAAAAGCTTTTCTCATAAAGATTTTTGCATATCAAATCAATATGCTTGATACGAAAATTTACCTTATTACGGAGTATTTATAAATGGTTAGCAGTCAACTCCAGCCCGAATTGCATCGTCCTAAGAGCTGACTTTTGGATTAAAATATTTGCATGCTTATGGCTTGAGTGCTAAATAGTTCATATTTGTAGTCTTTAAAAACTAATCCTATAAACCCTTTGTACAATTAAAACTTGAAATATCCAATAGGCAAGGAATATTTTTAATGCATATAAACAGGGAGGATTTTAAGTTGTTCTTATCTGAAAAACGGGTCCTGGTTACGGGAGCATGCGGTACGGTTGGAAAAGAACTGGTTCGGCAGTTATTGGAAAAACATCAGGTTAATGAGCTTGTCGCCCTGGATAACAATGAGAGCGAGTTGTTTTTTCTCGAACAGGAATTTGCGACGCACGGCCAAGCGTCCTTTTTTCTTGCCGATGTGCGGGACAGGGACAGATTATGCGATAAAATGAAAGGCATAGATGTGGTATTCCATGCCGCCGCCTTCAAACATGTCATAGTATGTGAGCGTTCACCTTTTGAGGCGGTACAGACGAATATTGTAGGTGTTCAGAATATCATATATGCAGCAATCGAGCAAAACGTGGAGCGGGTTATTTTCACCAGTTCGGATAAAGCCGTAAATCCCACCAACGTCATGGGGACTTCCAAGCTAATGGGCGAGCGGTTA
>JASFTQ010000479.1:0-3103 GCA_050053515.1 Desulfobacterales bacterium
TGATGCCCTGTGCGTGATGGCCGAGCAGTTGGGGCTTGTCATCGAAAACAACGGGCTCAAAAATTTTCTTGAAGGAGTTAAGATCGCTTTGGAGAGTCTTCCGCAGCGAATGCTGAAGGGGATGTAGCCATTGAGAAGCAGGCGATTTACGGATACCTCCGATTTTTTCTCCATAGATTATGGTGATGAAATTCTGATCGGTGGAAAGTCTTATGTGGTGAAAGGATTTGCCCGTGAGAGTCGCTTCGGCATGGATGATCCCAAGTATTGGGTCAAGAGGGTCATGGATTCCGAAACCGGGGAACGGAAGATTATCAAACTGACCTTTCTGGAATCATTCGAGATCACGCTGGGTGGTGTAAAAATAAGATGTTTCAGAAGCCCCGACAAGGAAGGAAAGATTTTAGACCTGGTGCAGGGCCATTTATCCTTTATGCAAGGAAAAGCCCACATTGATGAAAAGGGCAACAACGTGCGTGTCCTGGACGTTGTATCCGGCCCGAGTTTTTATTCTTATATCCATAACTTTAAAATGATTTATGAAAAATACTATTTTAAGGTATTGCCGGGTATTTTAAAGAACTTGGTCGAAGCATTTGAAGCCGTTCGATTTCTTCATCTAAACGACTTTAAGCATGGCGATATCAGAAATGATCATATCATTGTAAACCGTGAACGGGCAAAGTACGTGTGGATCGACTTCGATTATGATTATGAAGCAACCGAAAACCCCTTTGGTCTGGATATATTAGGGCTGGGTAACATTTTAATTTATGCTGTCGGTAAAGGATTTCATACGTTAGATCTAATTAACCGCGAAAAGAAAATTTATGGAGATCTGATCGATCGTATTGATCGCGAGGACCTTTCTATCCTGGACAAGAGACGATTCATAAACCTGAAAAAGTTGTTTCCCTTAATTCCGAAATCGCTCAACGATATTCTTTTACATTTTTCCCAGGGAGCGGAAATTTATTATGAACTTGTTGAGGAAATGATCGAAGATTTAAACAGGTGCCTGTATACCACCTTTGAGTAAAAGGGGAGGAGACTTTGAAAAATTCGTTACTGGTCGCCTTGAATGACTCTCTAAGCTCCAGAGCTGCAGTGGATTTTATTGCCGGTTTAGCCATATGTCCGGAGGAAGTGGAGATTACGCTATTGCATGTGTTCAGAAAACCATCGGCCGGTGAAGAATTAATGGGTGAAAAATTCATGAAAGAACAACCGGCGAGATATTTAAAGGCTATGGAAAACGCTAGAGACAAGCTCGTCGAGAAAGGATGCAACCCAAAGGCAGTAAACATCAAATTGATAACAGACCCTTATCCAACCGTTGCAGATGGCATTATTGAACAGTTCAACAAGGGAGATTATACCATGGTCGTCATCGGCCGTAAAAGAATGTCGAAGGCCGAAGAATTTGTTAAAGGTGATGTCAGTGTGAAACTGGTCAGAGCGTTACAGGGGGCGGCAGTTTTGGTGGTCACGACCCAGTAGAGTTGGTCCGCTTACGCCCAATTTTCTTTTCATAATTCTTTAATAATTTCCACTGGCAGTAATTGGCGGGTGTTGCCCGGGTTTTCGCCAATTTTTGGGAAGCCGACCGCATATTCATGCCGCACTTAATTAAATAAGCGGTCACAAACGTGCCGGTTCTGCCGACCCCGTAACGGCAGTGGACCAGGACATTTTTATCCATTTCAATTGCAACGGCCACCCATTCAAGCCCTTTTTCCATCTTTGCCATATCCGGTGCACATTCATCGGCGATGGGTAAATAATAAACGTCAAAGCCTGATTTCTCTTCAATTTCGTGCAAATCACAATATTCTTCACACAGGTTGACGATGGCATCAATCCCCTGTTGCTTTATGGAAATCAGATCGGCATACGACAGGGGCGCATGACCGACAGCGATGTGATCGGTAATCCATGTGAGTTGGTAATTTGGCATGCGTAATCAATTTTCAGGGTTAACGGGCTGTTGTCCAAACATTTTTGAGCGGTCATCAAACGGTTTTTGCCCATAAATCTTAGCGCAGCGGAAGAAAAGCGCTTTGACCCTGTTTAAGTCACGCTGACCAACGGGACGAGTTTTCAAAGCGCCTGCAGCAAGCTTTAGATTTATCAAAAAACGTTTTAGGCCCGGCGAAAATCTGTTTGGGCAACAGCCCGTTAAGTTGCAAACGATGCGAAATGATAGCGACCCTGTAGAAATTCCTCCGTGTACTTTTCGACCATGGATTCGTCTTTGAGATACATATCCATCAATCGCGTTGCCCCCAATAAGCGGCCGACCATATCCAACTTCTGCATCATAACATTTGGGTTGCCGCCTTTGAAACGGCCGTCAACCAAATCGCTTTTTCGGGTCACTTCAAATTCAAGACGCTCTAAGATTCGGCTGAGAAAATCAGCCCGCAAGTGTCTCTTATAATAATCGGCACCGCCGCCGGAGAAGCGGAATAAAATATAATTGTCCTCTGCTGAATCTCCACAAACACTGTCCACAATTACAAAATGATATCCGAAGCGTAAGTTCAGGTTGGCGTAGTCATTGGAAACGACCGCATAGCTGGCAAACATTGCAGCCTCCGGGCTAATGATACCCCCGCTCATCACAATACGGTCATGCTCCGCCCAGTCAAAATGAGTGAAGTCTCCCCAGTGGATATCCGGGTGGCTGAGGCCTCTCATCACGGCCTGCATGGGGGTGCTTATGATATCATCGATTTTGACTTCCTTCTCCTCTTTGCGGCTTTCCCGTAATCCGCCACCCACGTCGAGCACATAAAACAACATGGGTATATCTGATCTAAGCTTGCGAGATCCGCCTATTTTTCGCATTCGTCTGTCGCTAAGATGAAACATTTCACGGACCGCCTTTTCATGGGCAAACCTAATGATGTCATGCAGTGATCGACATCCCTCGGTTTTAAAATCGCTTGCTTGCGGATCAACGAGTTTTAAGGAAGAAACAAAGCTCATGATATAAGACAGCCTTCTCATAAAGGGGCTGTCTGCTATCAGGTTTCTGCGGGCACAGGGACTTTCCAGCATTTCGTGGACAATGCCTGCATAGACCTTTTTGCCGTCGGCA
>JASFTQ010000480.1:0-3081 GCA_050053515.1 Desulfobacterales bacterium
CGGTCAGACCCATTCCCAAAGAGGCAATGACGCGGGGTTCTATTCTGTCGGAAAGTCGGCCGGCAAGGGGTGAAAATATTGCCATCATAACCGGGGTGGATATCAGAACCATCCCGGCGTTTTGCGCAGACAGCCCTTTTATATATTGCAGATAAAGACTCATTAAAAAAGATACCGCGAACGTTGCACCATAATTGATCAGGGCAGCCATACAGGAAAAGGCGAACGTTCGGTTGGTGATGAAAAGCTTGACTTCAAACACCGGACTCGCAATCACGGTTTCCCATCTGACAAAGGCAACCAGTCCGACGAGACCGGTTGAAATTAAAACGATACTGAGTGGCGCCGGCAACAGAGTTATACCGTACATAAATGCAAAAATCGCTGTGCCGTAGATGATTGAGCCGGTGAGATCAAACCGTTCGCCTTCAGCGCCAACCCACTCGCCTTTTAATTTCAAAACAATAAGCCCGATGATGAGCACACCGAATGGTATATTGACCCAAAAAATGCTTCTCCAGCTGAGATAATGGGTTAAAAATCCCCCGACAAAAGGACCGCAAGTCAGTCCGGTATAAACGGCAGCCACGGCAATTCCCAGCACTCTTCCGCGTTCTTCGGCGGGATAAACCGATGTCAGAATGGCAATACCGGTTGCAAAAACCATCGCGCTGCCGGCCCCTTGGAATATCCGAAAAAATATTAACATCGGTACCGATATCGAAATCGCCGACAGCAAGGACATCAGCGTAAAAATGCCAATACCGTACATATAAATTTTTTTCCTTCCGTGAATATCTGCTAATTTTCCAAACGGTACCAGGGAAACGGCCGCGGCTAAAAGATAAGATGTCGCCACCCAGCTGAGCATCACCGCATCCGTCTTAAATTCTTTCTCAATGGCCGGCAGGGCGATGTTTATTGAAGAGACCATAAAAGGGGTGATAAAAGAACTCAATGACGCAATAATCAGAGCCGTAAGTTTGGTTGCCTTGTCATCCATGCGAACATGATCCTTTCACACCGATATTCTTTCTACAACAGCATATTTTTCACAAAACCAGGCGACAGTCAATGCTCGCCCGACACACCATTTATTCCCAGTCTTGTCCAAAATAAAAAAACCATGAACAAAACTGACTGAATATTTAATTCAAGGGGGTAGACTATTTTGTTGACGTCAATACCACCATGTGCCAATCATTGACCATTTTAATCAATGGCCACCCCTGTCTGTTGGATTTTTATTACCCAACCCGGATAAATCGCAATCAAACCTGAGCTCACTGCCGAAGGGCTCATGTCGAAGACACCCTCCAGAGAGAAGTCGAGGGGGAATCCAGAATTTGCTGATGTTAAAAGATTATTATTTTTCAAGCATGCTATATTGTTGACACAAAATTCTGTTTATCTGATATAAATCAGGAAGTAAATTGATCTTTAAACGGTCCGCTTCCCTGCAAGCCCCGCCCCTTGGGGCGGGGAGCTTCACTGTGTTTTAATGGAGCCCCAAAGGTTCAAAGAAAGGAGCGGATACCATGTATCTGAAAATGTCTGATCTTTTCCGAGTTGCGCAGGGCCGGCAATGATAAGTTTTAACACGCCAATTAAGGGGTTGGATCGAATTTTTTCGAATATTTCTATTCACTCTTGAGGTGGCGGCATGGGCGAAAACGACCGCGTGGTTTTAATTACGGGTGCATCATCGGGCATCGGCAGATGCTGTGCCGAGCATCTGTCTCAAAATGGTTGTCGCGTGTACGGCACTAGCCGAAGGGCAAGTGATGCTGACACGACGGGGGGTTTTCCTGTGTCAGACACATTTACGATGATGATGATGGATGTAAATGATGGTGCATCGGTTCGAAAAGGCGTCGCGCATGTCATTGCTCAAGAATCTCGTTTAGATGTTGTCGTTAATAATGCCGGTTTCGCAATAGCCGGCGCCCTGGAGGATACAACCATCCAAGAGGCGAAATCCCAATTAGAGACTAATTTCTTCGGAGCATTACGGGTTTGCCGTTCAGCTTTGCCGATTATGAGACAGCAGGGATCCGGTTACATTGTAAACATGAGTTCTCTCGGCGGCTTGTTTGGTCTCCCCTTTCAGAGCGCTTACAGCGCCAGCAAGTATGCCCTAGAAGGTGCAACGGAGGCTTTGCGACAGGAGCTAAAGCCGTTTGGTATAAAAGTTGTTTTAATCGAGCCGGGTGACTTCAGGACCGATATTACCCGTCGTCGGATGATAACAAAGAAGGCGCTGCGAGATTCCGTTTACTTTGATACTTTCCAGCGGGTATTGGATATAATTGAAACCAACGAGCGGGATGCGCCGACTCCGGAAAAAATCGCCAGACTTGTATGCAAAATAATCAACCTGGATGCACCGCGCCTTCACTATACGGTCGGCAAATTCTCTCAGAGGATCGCAGCACCGGCTAAAAAATTTTTACCGTCGCGTTGGTTTGAATCTGTTTTAGCCCGTAATTTTCGTTTAAAGTAACCCCGTGATTGATAAAAGATTTAATCGAAAGCGCACCGCGATTCTCAGTGCCGATGCCAAAGGCTGCAGCCGCTCAACGGGTGGGCCTGCAGATCGCGCCGCTATTAAGGAGGGCCTTCGCAAAGCCGGATTGAAATGAAGCAAATCATTTCTGTTTATTAAGTTCCGCCCAGTTTTCGTCAGCCAGCTTTATTGCTTTCTCAGCTTCTGTCACGAACTTTTCAGACCCTTGTTTGCTCCAGGACAAATAGAGTTTGCCGTCGATAATCTTGAAAGCATTTGGATTCACACCGGCAACCTTGCCGGTCGCAGCAATGCTCCCCGCTCAGTATCCGCCATACTGCGGTGCGTAACGCTCGGGATCGGCTGCAAACAGATCGCGGTTTGCAGCACTTGAAAAGTACCATTTGGCGTCGTTCCACTGGTGGGAAAACTTTTTACTACCTTTAACCGCACGCCCCTCGATGTGGTAGGCAACCGTGTCATATCCCTTTATGGCAACACCGAAAAAATTCTGGTCGACCTTTTCAAAGGCCCCTGCAGGGCCGGACA
The DNA here is from genome assembly GCA_050053515.1 of Desulfobacterales bacterium. Classification (GTDB taxonomy): domain Bacteria; phylum Desulfobacterota; class Desulfobacteria; order Desulfobacterales. The sequence goes on from JASFTQ010000480.1 coordinate 3,056, forward strand.
TGGTGAAGATCGAGACAACTGCCAAT
>JASFTQ010000481.1:0-3074 GCA_050053515.1 Desulfobacterales bacterium
CTCTTTTTGCTTTTATCATCTATCTGGTGACAATAAATTTTCATTCAATGGCCGCATGGTTTGAAAGCTATTCTCAAGTGGCTGGGTAAAATTATTATATGCGGGAGACAGCCGGGCTGCGCCCTCGGCATCGTATCTGCAACCCCCGCGCCGAAGAGCAGCTCTTTGCTTGATCCCATTTCATACGGTCGGATCCATGGGGCAGCGGAACGGCATGGGACTGAAAGACTCAAGGCCCGGATTTAAAAGGAGAAAGTATATGAAAACCAGACATAAAGAACCCATATTTGTTGTCGATGACGATCAGGGAATCTTGGATTCGTTCGAAGCCATGTTGGGGGACGACTATCAATTGGTCATGGTGGACAATGGCATCGAAGCCCTTGAACTGATAATAGAGCAAAACCCCCTGCTTTTGTTTCTGGACCTGAAAATTCCGGGGTATGACGGATTGGAGGTCTTAAAACGGATTCGAGAAAAAGGTATTGCCACCAACGTCGTAGTCGTTACCGGGCTGGCTCAAAATCACTTTCAGGAGGCTGCAGAAAAATACGGGGTATATCGATACCTTCATAAACCGCTTGACGTTGACGAGGTGGAGGAAATTACCCGCAGGGTTCTTCATTGATTGTTCCAGCGTTTTTTTCTCCTGCAGAATTGGGCACCGCGGTTCACATTTATCTTCCGGCCTGATGGCAGTCACCGCCAAGAATTTAATTTGTCAGTAATAAATTCAACAACGCTTTGGTGTTCCTCTCTGCCGGAACCTTTCACGCGTAGCGGATCTCCGAAGCAAATTCGAACAGGTATTGCCGGATTGATTTTTCCGAAGTCTTTGAGCCGCCTGCCAAGCCCCCAGGCATCAGTTCTTAAGGCGATGGGCACTAGGGGTAAACTGACACGCTTGGCCAATTTGATTCCCAAGGTGTTGAATTTTTTAGTGTCAAGATAGACGCTGCGTGTTGTCTGTGGGAAGACAATTATAGAAGTATTATTTTTTAATCGCTGCCGCCCTTTTTCCAGAACATTTTTTAAATCTTGTCTGGGATTGACCCTGCCAACCACAATGGGGTCTCGGCTCATTATCACATGCCTGAAAAATGGATATGCAATCAAGCTTTCTTTTACAACAAAGGTAACAGTGAGATATGGTCGAATGAGGCATGGTAGTACAAATGTCTCCAAGATGCTCATATGGTTGGCTACAAAAACGCAGGGGGATTCAAGTTTTCGCGGGATATCGATATTTTGCATCTCGAATTCGACCCCCACGGACTCAAGCGCCTTGACGATATCCAAACTACTCTGAATCCACTTTTCATCGGTATACTGCCCCCGTTTTGACAGTCGCGATGCCTTCAAAACGACACGGAGCATTTTGGCATAAAAGATCCCGGATGGTGTTTTCCGCGCCGCCCAGGAGATTGGCCGCTGTGGTGTTTTATATGTGTTGCGTGTGGTCAGGTAATTCAATTTTATTCACTCTGCGCATCATAAGTACCCTTCTTATTATTTTTAATCGGATTGGCCCGATCCATGTCTTGATGAATGCGCCGGTTTCGTTGGGATCTCGGGGGATTGCCTGAAAAAAAGCAGTTTATCCGATGATTCCCTCCTTTTTTAATTTTGCTATATCCCCGGCAGAATACCCCAGCTGTTGCAATATCAAATCCGTGTGCTCTCCCAACTGCGGCGCCGCACTTTTGGTGCCCGCCGAACAGGCACTGAAGTGAATCGGATAACCGGGTACTTTAATATGACCTTGAAGCGGATGCTCAAACGAAACCACATAGTCATTGGCCAGGGCCTGAGGGTCTTGGGGCACTTCCTGAATCTGCTGAACGGAGCAGGCCAATAAGCCATGGGACAAAAATATTTCCATCCACTCATCACGCGTTTTGGTGGCAAAAACTTTGTCGAAAATCTTATTTAATTCAACGAAGTCTTTGGGTGCTCCGGATTCGGTCGTAAAACGGGGATCGTTTAAAAGGTCAGTCTTTCCGGTGGCCCGACAGAAAGTAGCCCAATATTTCTCCTCGGGGTGATGAGTCCCCAATACCCATTTGCCGTCCGAACAACGAAATCGATTGCGCAAGGGGGAGTGCCGGGTGCGATCAGCCGGAATAAAGGGGTCAATAGAAAGGATGCCGCTGATCAATAGGTTAATATACTGTATCCAAAGCGCCGTGCTGTAAAGGGATATATGGATCTCTTGACCGATTCCCCTGCGCTCCCGCACCAGCAGGGCAGTCAAAATGGCATGGCTAACCGTGATGGCGGTGGCCTGGTCCAGAATTCCAAGATGAAGCATGGCCGGTTCTGAATTGCCGGCAACAAACATCATTCCGGAGCGTGCCTGTCCCAATGGGTCGAAGGCGCCGTGATCGCACATGGGTCCCTCGAGTCCGTAGCCGGATACGCTTGCAAAAATAATCTTCGGATTCACCTGAGACAGGGTTGCATATTCCAGCCCCAGCTTTACCTTGGTGCTTTTTCGCAAATTGGTCAGAAAAACATCCGCCCCGGCTATCAGGCGATTGAAAACCTCACGGCCTTTTTCTGTTTTGATATCCAGGCAGATGCCTTTTTTGTTTCGATTCGAGGCCTCAAAAATAATACTTTCTCCATTTTTCATAGAGAAATCAGATCCCGCCACATTGGTCCAATATCGTTCCGGGTCTCCTGCCGGGGTTTCAATTTTGATGACTTCGGCCCCCAAATCTCCCAAAATGGCATTTCCACCCGGTCCCGCATGGAATACGCCGTATTCCACTATCCGAATTCCTGCCAGAGGTCGTTGCAACTGCTGCTGCGCTGTAGTGGAGGTTGACATAAAATTAGCTCTCCTTTTAGTCGGTTATAATGGTAACATTGCTATTCTTTGGTTTGATGGCTAAGATTTTTTGCGAAGGCTCTTGAGCAATCGCCCCAGCAATCCGACAGGCTCTAGCGGCTCCGGTGAGACCGGTTTAGGCGCTGACGAATTTTTGACCTTTTTCCATTCACCGGACTCGATGCGGCCCCATTTTTTAGAAACTTCTCGAGCTTCAGTTTCAGATATATGGCCGGCTGAC
>JASFTQ010000482.1:0-3055 GCA_050053515.1 Desulfobacterales bacterium
ATCCCAAAATGCGACCACGCCGAACCCGTCGCTAGCGAGATTAAAGAAACGATCAAGGTGGTTATCTTGAAGAATTTCATTTTTACTCCTCCTTGCAATTCGTTCATAGCGGATGTCAAAATAACACAGCCACGACCGATACCCCCTTGCAGGGGGGATGTCTGCGTGGCTGCATTCTAACGTCTTTTAAATGCTTATTCAGACTACCCAGTTTTCTACCTATCTCACCGGCAGATAATTCGTCGGCGATTTCCTCTCTATCATCTCAAAGAATATGAACGTTGGCCTCAGATATGCCTTAAATTATCCCATCCAGATGTGATCAGAAACCGATTTCTGATCGGGCTGTTTTGTACCCCCAACAATTTTTTATTTTCCCAGTATCCGTAATTTTAAAGACAACTCTTCCAGCTGTTCACTGGTGGTTTCTGCTGGCGCTTGGGTCAGCAAACAGGCTGCCTTCTGGGTCTTGGGAAAGGCGATCACATCCCGGATCGATGATTCCCCGCACATCAGCATAACCAGACGGTCAAAGCCAATGGCAATACCCCCATGCGGCGGGGCTCCGGACTCGAGAGCCGAGAGCAGAAACCCGAATTTCTCCTCATAGGCTTCCCGTTGCAACCCCAAGGCTTCAAATACTTTTTCCTGGAAATTTCTTTGATGAATACGGATGCTGCCGCCGCCGATTTCAAAACCGTTTAAAACAAGGTCATAGGCACGGGATTTTACCTCGAGCGGCTTGTCTTTTAACTTCGGATAATCCTCCTCAAAGGGAGAGGTAAAGGGGTGATGCAGGGCCTGGAGCCGTTTGTCGGTTTCATCGTATTCAAACATGGGAAACCGGGTGACCCAGACAAATCTGAATTCGTTCTCGTCAATCATTGCCAGCTTTTCACCCAGGTGATTTCTCAGATGCCCCAGGGCTTCATTGACAATTTTGGGCTGATCGGCCACAAAAAATACCAGATCGCCGGGCACCATTTCGATGCGTTTGGTTAACGCTTTCTTTTCCTTATCCGTAAAATACTTCGTGATGGGAGACTGCCATTCATTTTCCCGGACTTTAATCCAGGCCATCCCCTTGGCCTGGTAAACGGTTGCAAAATCAATCAGGTCATCGATCTCTTTGCGTGAAAAATCGATGCAGCCCTTGGCATTCAAAACTTTCACGATGCCACCTTTTTTGACCGCCTCGGAAAAAACTTTAAATCCCGAAGCGGTGACAATATCTGAAATGTCTTTGAGTTCCAGACCAAAGCGGGTATCGGGTTTGTCCAGACCATAGCGGCCGACGGCATCCGCGTATGTGAGACGTTCAAAGGGCCTTTTCAGTTCAAGATTCAGTACCCGCTCAAAGAGGTCGGCCATCATCTTTTCGGTTGTATCCATGACATCTTCTTCGCCCACAAACGACATTTCAACATCGATTTGAGTAAACTCCGGTTGTCTGTCAGCCCTGAGATCTTCATCTCTGAAACAACGAACGATTTGATAATATTTGTCATAGCCGGAGATCATAAACAGCTGCTTGAAAATCTGAGGTGATTGCGGCAAAGCATAAAAAAGACCGGGATTGACGCGGCTGGGTACCAGATAATCCCGGGCGCCTTCGGGCGTGCTGCGGGTTAAAAAAGGTGTTTCGAGATCAAGAAAACCGTTTTTATTCAGATAATCCCGGAGGGCGGCAACGGCTTTGTGTCTCAACATCAGGTTTTTTTGCATGTGACTTCGACGCAGATCCAGGTGCCGGTGTTTAAGCCGGATTGTCTCTGACACCTCGATGTTGTCTTCGATCAAAAAAGGCGGTGTTTTGGCCTGGTTTAGTATTTTTAGCTCCGTCACCATGACCTCGATTTCGCCTGTTTTTAAATTGGGATTCACCATCCCGTCCGGTCGATGTTCCACCTTGCCGCGCACCCCAAGCACCCATTCATTGCGAATGGCGTGGGCCTTGGCATGGACTTTTTTAGCCACCACCGGATTAAAAACCACCTGGGTAATCCCTTCCCGGTCGCGCAAATCCACGAATATGACACCACCGTGATCTCTGCGGCGCAAGACCCATCCCATCAGCACAACTTCCTTGCCGATATCACCGGCATTCAGTTCGTTGCAGTGATGGGTGCGCCGCATGTCTCCGAGTACATCAGTCAATATATACACTCCTTTCCAGGTTGAACCCGTCAGTGGTCCGTGGTCTGTCGTCCGTTGAAAATTTCCTTACAGCAAGCATGAATTAATAATTTCAAAGTTGCCTAAATATTCAGATGCGTTTAATTTCTAAAAAGACCTGATAAATGATCTAACAACGGACGACGGACGACTGACTACCGACTCATGATTTCTTTTACCTTCTCCACAACTCCGTCGATGGGAACTGTAACCTGCTCTTTGGTGATCATGTTGCGTAAAATTGCCGCCCCTTCCTTGAGCTCTTTATCCCCTGCGATCAAGACGGATGCCGCGCCCAATCGATCCGCCCGTTTCATCTGGCTTTTTAAACTTTTATTTTCGAAATCCATCTCGGTCGTAATACCCTGGCGGCCAAATTGGCATAACCACTGAAAGGCTTTATCACGGCTTTCTTCGCCGAGTGCGGCTATAAATAAAACCGGCTTTTTGGCGGATTCAGTATCGCGAAGCCCGGACACCTGTACCAAACGATCAAGACCGATGGCAAAGCCGGTAGCCGGTAAATCCGGGCCCCCGAGCATCTTTATAAGGCCATCGTATCGACCGCCGCCGGCTACGGCACTCTGGGCCCCCAGAGACCCGGTCTGAATCTCGAAAGTTGTGCGAGTATAATAATCAAGCCCTCTGACCAAACGTTTGTTGACAACGAAAGGAATCTTCAGTTTCTTCAAAAAGCCCTGGACCGTGGCGAAATCGTTTTTGCATTCCTCGCAAAGATAATCGATTATCGAAGGGACATCGATGAGCGCCTCTTGACATGAGGGTACTTTGCAATCGAGCACCCGCAGGGGATTGCGTTCACTTCTTCTTCGGCAATCCGCGCAAAGTTTATCAGATATTGAAACCAAAAACTTCGACA
>JASFTQ010000483.1:0-3039 GCA_050053515.1 Desulfobacterales bacterium
AGCAGGCTGTCTATCTGCCGATTGTTTTTCCTCTTTTTGAGCCAGGTACGCTTCCACCGCCGCTTCATCAAACTCATCGGCTTCCCTCTCAATGATACTTAATGCCCCCTGGGGACATTCACCCAGACACGCTCCCAGACCGTCGCACAGATTCTCGGCAACAACACGCGCCTTACCGTCAACAATTTCGAGTGATCCTTCTGCACACGACGGCACACAAAGCCCGCAGCCATCGCATAACTCTTCATCAATTTTGATTATTTTCCGCACCACTTTCATTTGTTTCTCCTTGTTACGTCGTTACGTCCATTTAAAACCCTTAGTGCCAATCCGACAATGATATTGTTTTATAAGATAGCACTCATTGGTTTTCAATTTGGAAACCAGCTACTTGAGTAATACGGCCGCCGCCTCTTTTTTACCGCTTTCGGTTAAAAATTTTTTTTCGATAAGCCCGGCCAACTTAGCCGTTTCCATCGACGTTTCTTTGAGTTTGTCCTCCAGGTTTGCAATCAAATCCGCATCATAGATCACCTTGAAATTCAGGTTTTCATCAGGTCCGGGATGATGGTGGTGCCCGATGATGTCACAGACTTCTTCGATGAGATCTTCCCTGGCCTTGAGCTTTACGAGGATCGAACGGGCGATCGGCGGCCCTTCTTTTTCCTGATATTTTGCCTCCGTGCTGCCGTATTTTCGCTCCGCCTCCGGTATGCCGATGTCATGCAGATAAGCAGCGGATAATATAACTGCCAAATTGCCCCTTTCATTTCTGCCGATTCGTTCTGCATAACGGGCCACTCGGGTTGCGTGTCCGATACGTTTGAAATCGCTTTTGAGGTAGCGCTTCATTTCGATTGCCACCCTGTCTTTCAGCAAATCTTCCTTCTGGGCCAAAAGTTCTTCGGGCAGGGTGCCCAGACATTGTTCGGCATACTGACAATAGGCGGCACAGCCAAAATCCATATTCGGATTGGGGAACCGGTGACCGCATTTGTCACATTTCCGGCTGGTGTCATCTTTGAAAAACTCGACCGGTGCTTCACACTTCGGACAGGGGACTTCAAAGATTGCATCCGCTTTCCAGTACTTTGTATCTTGTCCCGGGCATTTCATTTTAATATCCTGTAATGGTTTTGGTTTAGATAGATGTTCGTAAATTAATCCCTAATGTGAATTAATAAAGGTTTTTTCCTTATTCTGGTCGCATTTTATGCTGCCAAGGAATAAAATCCTTTGACCTAAATCAATACGGGGCGATTTTTTTAAAAAAAGAGGTTTTTCAAGCAAAACAATTCCAACGGCGCAGCGCGGTTTTGACATAAGTCAATCAATGGGTGGGCAACTCGGAGTTATAGGAGCAATAACTGGGTTAAAAATTTGTTTAATCTCCAAATCAGTTGATGCAATCAACCCATGAAAAAATTTGTGATAACAATTACGGTATTGAGCATCCTGCTCCTATCAGCGCATTTCCTGAGGCTTGGACAATGGGGCCTGTGCGTTTCCATCCTGAGCCTTATTGCCCTCATATTTTTTCGCCTGGCCTGGGTGCGCTGGGTTCTGATTATCGTTTTAACAGCCGGCGTGGTTGTTTGGGTGGACATCGGCACGAGTCTCATCAACGGGCGCATGGCCTTGGATCAGCCGTGGGGCCGACTCGGCCTGATTCTGGGGACTGTTGCCGGTCTGACCGCCGTTGCGGTTTGTACGCTGCTGACGGAAAATGGCCGACGTCTTTTTAATCGTGATCCCGAACTGGCAACCCCCCTGGCCGTCATCTTTCTGCTGACAACCCTGACACTGGGAATCGCTCGTCAGATGGCAGGTCTGCCGATTTTACTTGCCGACCGTTTTTTTCCGGGCTGGGGGTGGCTGCAGATTTTTGTCTTGGGACTTTATGCCGTCTGGGTCGGCAAAAAATTCATCGGCAGTGATAAAACCGCCCGCACACGGTCAAGAATTTGGGGATTTTTTTCTTTGATCTTTTTTGCTCAGCTCATACTGGGGCTGGCCGGCATTCAGCAAATGCTGATGACTGGAAAACTTCACCTCCCCGTTCCGGCGCTCATTGTGGCCGGTCCCCTTTATCGGGCAAGCGGGTTTTTTATGCTGATCCTTTTCGCGGTCACGGTGCTTCTGGTGGGCCCGGCCTGGTGCAGCTATTTGTGTTACATCGGCGCCTGGGATGATTATGCGTGCCGGCAATCGAAAAAAAGATCCAAGAAGTTACCGTCCCGGCTCAATCAGGGCCGCATTTACACGCTTATCTTTGTGGTTGTTGCTGCTGCGGCCTTCCGGCTTGGGGGTGTTGATCCGGGATTGGCCGCTGCAGCGGCGGCTGTATTTGGTTTGGTGGGGATTGGAATCATGGCGGGGCTGTCAGCGCGGCAGGGCAGGATGGTTCATTGCACCGCGTACTGTCCCATCGGCATCATCAGCAACCTGATGGGTAAAATAAATCCCTGGCGCCTGCGGATCGATCACGACTGCAATCAATGCGGGGCCTGCACCAAGGCCTGCCGGTACGGCGCGTTGGAAATGAAAAATATCGAACAAAGAAAGCCCGGATTAACCTGCACCCTTTGCGGTGATTGTATCGCAAGCTGCAAAGATCGCTTCATCACCTATCATTTCCCCGGGTTAACGCCCCAGAGAGCCCGCAAGGCCTTTTGGGTCATCTGCATCCCATTGCACGCCGCGTTTTTGGGTGTCGCCAGGATGTAACGCCGGCGGCCAGGACAACAAAGCTCAAAAGAGCACTCATAAGATTATTAAGGCGAAAAAATCCAAGTCACCCGATTGATTCCTTGCAAATTTTCAAGCAATTACATATGAATAAACCCATTGAAATTTTTGAAAACAACATCAGGGGCACTTCAAAATAAAAGTTATACGGTTATACGATGGAAAAAGAAGTCACCACCATATATCTTGAAATACTGTCTCCACAGGACTTTAAACCCAAAAACCTAAATTACAATGATGTCTGGGTTACACAAGTCGCCATGGCCGACCCCCCCCACCAACATTAAAATT
>JASFTQ010000484.1:0-3036 GCA_050053515.1 Desulfobacterales bacterium
GGCTCCAAATGGAGATATTTTGGGATCGGGCGGAAAAACCGTAAAAAATGTCTCCGGGTACGATGTCTCCAAACTGATGGTGGGCGCCATGGGGACACTCGGCATTTTGTGCGAAATGACCTTACGGATGCTTCCTTTGCCGGAAAAAATGGAAACCCTTCTGGTTTCCTTTGCTAACTTTTCCGAGGTGTCCGCATTTGCGGGAGGCATCTTTGAAACCACTCTTCTACCGGCTGCAGTGGAAATTATGAACATTGAGGCTTTCCGGTATTTGTCCTTCGACAATAAACCCGATTTCGGTTCGAACGGCTACGTGGCGGCCATTGCTCTCGAAGCTTTTGAACCGGCCGTTGACCGCATGCGTGCGGAAATACTGAAAATGGCCAAAAACAACGGCTCCCGGGCCAACGCCGTTTTCAGCGAGGAAGATCATCGATCTTTCTGGCTGGCCATGAGCAATCTGTCAGCAACGCTTCACAAAAAATTTTCCGGCTTAATAAAGGCCAAACTGAATTATCCGCTTTCCGTGGGGAAAAACATCATTGCATCAGGGGAGGCTATCTTTTCTAAAGCCGATCTTGATTACATTGTCCAGGCCCATGCCGGAAACGGTATATGCTATGCCGGCCTGCTCATCGATCACGGGGACACTGCGGCAACGGTCAAAGCGGTCGAGGCAATGAATCAACTGCTGGAATACTGCCGCGAGGTTGATGGCAATCTGGTGATTCAAGCCGCACCCGCCGATGTAAAGAGCAAACTCAAGGTTTGGGGAAAAATCGGTGACGATTTCGTGGTTATGAAAAGACTCAAGGATCAGCTGGATCCCGCCGGGATTATGGGTCCGGGCCGTTTCGTGGAAGGGCTTTAGGACTGAACGTCGGAGGCCGCAAAGTAATTAAGGGGTCGAGGTATTTTTTTCACGACAAGCTGATCGCTCTTGCGCTTCCAAGGGGCAGAGGGCTATTGCCGCCGAGAAAGGCAAAAAACGGCGTCGGTTATTGTTGGAGTGAACCTTTTAAATAGCCAGCAGTAAAATGCAGGGCAGTTGCCGCTGTCAGGCTTGGCAGGCAACAACCCGGCATCTTGTCGTGAAAAAAATACCCCGACCCCTCAATTAAATATTTTCAGATGATTTTATAAACTTGAACTTTGAACGCAGAACCCGGAACCGCCCAGCTTAAGCAGAGAAGGTGACATCTATGAACATTGTGCAGCTAAAAAAATTATCATACGATGAGGTGGCAAAATGTAACAAGTGCGGATTTTGCCTGCCCAGTTGCCCTACCTATCTGGTCAAAAAAGCAGAATCGTATTCCGCCAGGGGGCGAAATGCCATCACCCGTTTTGCCATTGAAAACAAGCTGGAACTGAATGAGGATACGGAAAGGGCCATTTTTACCTGTCTCGGCTGTGGGGCCTGTACCGCCGTCTGTCTGTCCAGCGTCCAAACAAAAGACCTCATCTTTCAGAACCGCGAGTGTCAGGTGGATGCAGGGTTTTACCCTAAAGTGGCGAAGCGGTTGGTGAAAATCCTGGAGGAAAGCCACAACATATCGGACGAGGACCAGGAAGATCGCACCGAGTGGCAGGAACTGATCAAGGAACTTCCAGAGGATGCTTTTGAAAAGGAGAAGGCCGATGTTGTGTTCTTCGTGGGATGCGTGGCATCTTTTTTCCCCATGGTTCAAAAAATCCCTGCCAATATGGCCAAAATTATGCAATCAGCCGGCGTGGACTTTACCATTTTAGGGGGTGAAGAGTGGTGTTGCGGGTTTCCGCTTATCGGTGCAGGCATGCCCGGGAAACTGGAGGCCATGAAAGACCATAATCTGAAAAAAGTTGCGGCGGCAGGTTCCGATACCATTGTTTTCACATGTCCGTCCTGCTACCATACCTGGCACCATTTTTATAAATCAGATATCAAACTGATGCATGCCAGCCAATTGATCCTGGAGTTGATAAAAGACAAAAAAATTGAATTCAAAAAAAACATCCACGGTGTGGCGACCTACCACGACCCTTGCGATCTTGGCAGAAATACGGGTATTTATGAGGAACCCAGAGAAATCATCAAAGCCATTCCCGGTCTCGAATTTGTCGAACTTCCTATGAACCGAAAATTTTCCGTATGCTGCGGCGGGGGCGGGAACGTGGAGATGACCGATCCCGATCTATCGGCCCAAGTTGCCCAGACGAAACTCGATTCCATCAAGGCGGTGGGTGCCGATACGGTTCTGACCTCATGTCAACAGTGCGTTAGGACCATGGAAACCCGGGCCAAAAGGTCCAAAAGCGATCTAATTGTAAAAGATCTGACCCAGCTGGTCATTGAAGCCATGGAATAAGGGTTTAGGTTGAAACGCCCTAATAGACGATCGCGGCTGGAAGCCGCTCCCACATTTTCATTATCCAACTGTGAAAGCGGCTTCCAGCCGCGATCATCAGTTAAGGATTCTCAACCCGGAACGCTGAACCCGGAAACGGAGGTTATAATGCGTCGTATTCGGATAACTGCAGCAGATATCTCGGCAACGGCAGAGCTGTCGGACAATGCAACTGCCGACGCCATTTGGGAAGCTTTACCGATCGAGGCCCGGGTCAACACCTGGGGTGAGGAGATTTATTTCGGGATACCCGTCTATCTCGATCAAGCTGATGACGCGCGTGAAACCGTTGATATGGGACACCTCGGTTACTGGCCGTCCGGCCATGCTTTCTGTATTTTTTTCGGGAAGACGCCGGTCAGCCGAGGCGATGAGATCAGGCCTGCCAGCGCCGTCAACGTGTTCGGCCAGATCGAGGGGGATGCCGCTGTTTTCACTGAAGTCACCGACGGAACCGACATCCGGATTGAGAAGGTGGAGGAATAGGACCCAAACCGGGGAACCCGGAACCAGAAACGTTCAGGGTTCTAGGTTCCAGGTTGGAATAAAGGAAAAATCCTTTTTAACATGGACCTTTGAACCTGGAACCTTGAACGAACAGCGACCACAAGTCATCAAAAAGGATATTTTGTCAATAAAAGCAAAATAA
>JASFTQ010000485.1:0-3029 GCA_050053515.1 Desulfobacterales bacterium
CCCACTCGCCCCGAATGGCGGGTCTCGTTAGAGGCGCTGAGAGCGCTGAGAAGAATATATTTTCATTTACCGCTGAGCTGTCGTCGTCCCGCTCCGCGGTGAATATCAATCTTTGCGAATCAGATGAGTTGCTTGCTGGTGAAGGCGGCTGCGATGCTGTCCAGAAAGCACATGCCTTTGCTGGACAGTGCACACTGTTGATCCGTAACCCGTAAATATCCTTTTTCCTCAAAACGTTTAATCTCCTCCTGAAATTGATCAATAAAAGGTATCTTAAATTTGGCTTCAAACCCCGCCAAGTCAATCCCTTCCGTCTGTCGCAATCCCAGATAAATCGCTTCGATCATCAATTGTTCTTGAGTTAACGTCTCTTTACCGGCAATCGCCTCTCGTCCCGCATTCAACTCGGTTATGTATGTTATCACCTCGGAGTGGTTCCAAAACCGCAGCGGTTCAACAAAGGAGTGGGCCGAGGGTCCTAACCCAATATAGGGGGCAAATGACCAGTATTTTTGATTATGCCGCGAACGGGAATTCTTTGATACCGCAAAATTGGAGACCTCGTATTGCTGATAGCCGTGACTAGCTAAAAATTCCACCGTAAACGTGAATAGATCAGCCACTTGCGCTTCAGCCACGGGTTGAAAAACGCCTTCTTGCCGGCGTTTAGCCAACGGAGTTCCCTGCTCGTAAGTCAACATATAGCAGGCGATATGACGGGGCTCAAATGACACTGCTTTTGAAAGGTCTTTGCGCCAATTTGATTGGGCCTGCCCGGGAATGCCGTAGATAAAATCCAGGCCGAAATTTTGAACACCGGCTTTTTGCGTGTTTTTGACGGTGTCGGCAGCAACTTTGGCCGAATGAGTGCGCCCCAGGAATTCTAAATTTTGATCGCAAAAGGACTGAACCCCGATGTTGACGCGGTTGATGCCGCTTTGTTTATAATCAGTCAGGTCGGCGGCATCAATTGTTCCGGGATTGATTTCAACGGTAATTTCACAATCGGGTATTATTTGAAAATTTTGATGAGCGGATGTGAGGATTTCGGCGATGCCGTCCGGTCCAAGCACCGAAGGTGTTCCGCCGCCGATGTACACGGAGTCAAATCGAAGGGGGTGTCCGCAGGTTAAAAACATCTCCTTTTTCAAGGCATCGATGAACGGCGGTACCAGCGATAGATCGGTGATGGAGTAAAAATCACAATAGGGGCATTTTTGCCGGCAAAAGGGTATGTGTATGTAGAGACCGGCCCTGCCGGCCGTTAACAATTGTGAATTATCTTTGTCCATACCCGTCAAAATAAATGCCAGCCCCAACTGGGGATTTTAGAAGATCGGCACGGCCGGAAATACGAAATCTTAATTTCGAAATTCGAAACAAGCTCAAAATCTGCAATTTCAAATATGTTATTATCGATCGACCCTCCAAAAAGGATAGAAAAGGGCTTTAAAGAAAAAGTGTTCTTTTCGACATTTGAGTCTGCGTGTGTAATAAATAGTTTTTTCTTTTTGTTTTACCAGCCGCCCATGAGATGCAGATGGACATGAAAAATAACCTGCCCCCCTCCCCTTTCAACGTTGAATAAGAGTTTATAACCGGATTTATCCACAGCGGTTTTTTGGGCCATGTCTTTGGCCACCACGATCATATGGGATATTATGGGACGGTCGGCTTGTTGTAAATCGTTTATGCTGCGAATATGTTTTCGGGGAACAACCAGCAGATGAACCGGCGCATGGGGGTGGATGTCTCGGAATACAACCAGCGTGTCGTCCTCATATAAAAATTCGGTGTCGCTTTTGCCATTCACGATATCACAGAAAATGCAGTTCTTTTCCATAGTCGCGGTCTCCTGTCTTGCGAAAATCTAGCGCAAAAATGAATCTAAAACCTCAAATGAGTTAATATCTCAATTTTTCAGTGCTCCGTCGTTAATAAAAAATAGGACTCGGTGCCGTTAATGCTTGAATTTATAGTGGGCTTGATTGGCTTTCATACATCTGCAAGACGCCACTTTCCGCTAATGGTCGGACTGGAAAGGGATTCTTTCAATTGCTCTAAAAAAAGGTGTCTGGGGATCTCTCTGGCGCCGAAGTTTTTCAAATGCGTGGTGGTGACCTGGCAGTCGATCATATCAAAGGCGTTTTCTGCAAGGTAGTTTGCCAGTGTGACCAATGCTGCGCTTGAGGCATTGCTCATCAGGGAAAACATCGATTCCCCGAAAAAAGCTTTTCCCAGGGATACACCATACAACCCGCCAACGAGTTGCCCTTCATTCCAGGCCTCCACTGAATGGGCGAAACCGGAGCGGTGCAGACCACAGTAAGCCTCGATCATATCGTCAACAATCCACGTGCCCCCATCGACAGTGTCGTGCACCCGGGCACAGGCCATGATGACCCGTTCAAAGGCTGTGTCCATTGTGATATGAAATAGATCCTTTTTGATCACCTTTTTTAGGCTTTTCGAAACATGAATTTCCCGGGGATATAATACCAAGCGGGGATCGGGCGACCACCACAAAATTGGCTCGTTTTCGGAATACCAGGGGAATATGCCCATTTGATAAGCCAGCAACAATCGTTGCTGGCTGAGATCTCCGCCCACAGCCAGCAACCCCACATCAGTGGCAAGATGAGGCGGCGGAAAGACTAATTCGTTGGAGAGTAAATAAACGGGCATGGATTGTAACTCGGACAAGCCAGGGTCAAACGGCTTTTCAGATAAATGTTGTTTAACCTGTCCGGAAATTCAAATGATCAAAAGAAAAAAATGAGCAACCAGTAACGGGGTGATGCAATATTGGAAAGACTGGAAAAACGAGTCAACACTCCAATACAATTGCGCGTTAATCCAATCAAGTGAAGCTCCCCGCCCCACGGGGCGGGGCTTCCCGGAAGGGAAGATATCTGTTTCAGATAGCTTCCCTTAACCCCGCCTTAAAAGGCGGGGCTTGCAGGGAAGCGAACCGGTCAAACAACGGCCGGTGATGCGCTTGCATTTTCGCACGCCTTGGGCCTATAGTA
>JASFTQ010000486.1:0-3026 GCA_050053515.1 Desulfobacterales bacterium
GAGATTTCTTGCCGCTTGGAAATTTCGCCGATTTGGATCGGTGTTTTGTCGCTATTGCGCGCTAAATCGACTAACAGCCTGGTTCCGTAACGGCTTCTGGTTGATAACTTCATCGGAGTGGATCCTCGCAACCGACCGTGAATTTATCTAAATAATATTTGAATAAGTTAATCTATATCAAAATGATCTATAATCGATAAATATATTTAAAGGGTTTTTATGTCAAGCAAAAAATTTTTTAACGACCGCTCAAAATGATTTTGTCAACAGCACGTCAAATGTTGATCATCGAACGAAAAGATATTTTTATGAGAGGAAGGGGACAGTTTTTGTTTTACACGCCTTTTGCAGGCTGCCTCAAACTGTCACAGGGGTGTTGCGCTGATTCATCGAATACGGTTAACCAGCAAGGGGTGCGTATTCCTTTTCAAGGCAAGGCTATCTTGACCGGCATCGATTCGAGTAAATATCGCCGAGGATTGAATAGAACGATTATCTGAAGGTCGCAACGATCTGGGTGATCCGTTCTTGCATGAATGTAATTAAGGATTGCACCTGGCTTGCGGTAAGCGTTTTGATGTCATCTGACAGACTTTCTATTTGCTGTTCAGGAATGCCGGTGACCTTATGAACATAAAAAGAATCGATTTCGCCGTCTTCCAGCAATAGACCGCAACCGCAGACGGCACCCAAAAACTCATCACCGACAAAAATCGGCACGACCGGCTTTACCAGCCCGGCATCACACTCTTCGGTCACAGGTTGTTTGGCCTGCATGGCCTGGGTGGCAATGTTCATGTGGGCCACGGCGCAGATAAAACTTTGACCTTTCTCATTGGCTTTGATGACGGGGCACAGACGGTTTACCCAATTTTTGAAATCCGTTATTCGGATTCCGTTTACATCAAAAACATTGGCCGCGATGCCAAATTTTTCACTAATTTCTTCTTCAAGTTCCACCCACTTTTCAAGCGGTAAAAGGTCTGTCAACTCCATCGTTTATCCTCTTGGTAGATCGTTTCTGCGTAACCATTCTTCAAGTCTGCGCATGCCCTCTTGGTTGGAAACGCGGGGGATGTATCCCAGGTCCCTCTTGGCCGCACTGATATCAAACCAGTGGCTTTTGGCAACTGCATAAGCCATAAAACGGGTAATATAGGGTTCACCCGATAGGTGAAATATATTATACACAAATTCAAGTAAAGCTCCAGTTATCCAGGCGAGTCGGTAGGGTACAGATCCATTTACGGGACCAAAACCGGACATCGTTAAAATGGCGTTGATCATGTCCCATGCCAACATAGGTTCTCCCTGGCTGATGAAATAAATTTTACCTGAAAGCGCCTCATTTTCATCCAATTTTTTGGCGGCCAGAAGGTGGGCATCAGCTGCATTGTCGATATAGGTCGTGTCGATCAGATTTTTGCCGTTGCCGATTCTTTTCAGTCGCTTGGCTCTCGCAATAAGTCGCGGAGCAATATGATTATCACCTGGACCCCAAATCTCATGTGGTCTTAATATTATTGTTCTAAGATTGCCGCTTGCGGACTTTACAACTTTTTGTTCAGCCAGTGCCTTGGTCTTTGGATAGTGGGCATGATATTTACGAGGATAGGGGAAAGATTCATCTGCTCCTTCGATGTCAGCGCCGTTGAAGACCACACTGGGCGTACTCGTATACACCAGTTTTAGAACCTTTTGATTGACACAGGCATCGATGACGTTTTGGGTCCCGGTAACATTCGTTCGATAGTAATCTGCATAACTTCCCCATGGAGGAGGCTTGGCGGCAACATGAAATACAAGATCGATGCCTTTGCAGGCACGTTCAACGGCGCCCGAATCAACGATGTCACCCTTAATCTGTTCAACCCCCCACTCCTCAAGTGTTGGGTAATACCTCCGGCAGAAACTACGGACATTGCTACCTTTTGCAATAAGTTGCTTGACGATCGCACTGCCGAGAAAACCGCCGCCGCCGGTAACCAGAACCTTCAATTTTATCCTCCTACTCATTCCATGCAATAACTCCAAGAACTTCTTTGGAAGCAATTATAACCCGCTATTTCAATCGCTTTGCGGCCCACACAGCCAGCTTCTCCCGAAATATCTTGGAATTGTGGCGGATATCCACCGGAAAAGCTTTGTGAAACAATACGGTTTTAATGTTTTTTGTCAAGTCATTCCTGGCTGCGATTTTCAACAGCTCTTTCTTAAGTTCTTTTTTGTCTTGGCCGCTAACCATTTTTTCTAACTCTATGCATATGACAGGTTTTTGGTTTGGTCTGGGCCCTACGCCTACAAGCGCACTTCGAAACACCCGCAGATGATTGTTAAAGATCGCTTCGCAGGGTATGGTAAAAAGAGTGCCTTTTTCAGTAATTACCCGGTGGTTTTTGCGGCCACAGAACCAGATTCTTCCCTTCTGATCCAGCCAACCCAGATCTCCCATCCGATGCCAAAAGTTTTTTCCTTCTTGAATTTTCGCCAGAGCATCAGCTTCGGGTCTTTCAAAATATTTCCGGATGACGAGATCGCCTTTGACAACAATTTCACCGACCTCACCAACAGGAACTACAAGGTCATCCGACCAACGGTTGATAGGGTGGTCACTGATTTTTATAATCCGTACATTTAAATCGTTGATCGGACGCCCGACACACGTTCCGTAGCCTTGCTCTGTTCGTTGTCTGGTTTCATTTAGAATTTCATTGCTGGCGATAGAAACAATCGGGACGGCTTCGGTCGCGCCATAAGGAGTGTGTATCTGAGCAGGACCGCATAACATGGATGAAAACAGCTCGATAGTGGCAGGTGCCACAGGTGCCCCGGCAGAAACTACTCGTTTTAAAGAGGGCAGTTTTATACCTCTTTGCTTACCATAACTGCCAACGCGGTTCAGAAGGGCAGGTGAGGCGAACATATTGGTCACCCCGTGGTTTAAAATTGGTTCAATGATCCTTTCGGGATTTACCAAAGCGGGTTTCGTAGGATCCATATCCGGTATGATGGCAGTCATACCAAGT
>JASFTQ010000487.1:0-3025 GCA_050053515.1 Desulfobacterales bacterium
CGGCCAGACGACCATTGAGTCGCAGGAAGGGCAGGGCGGCAAGCCAGATGAGGTTATATAGCCACAGACCGGTTTTTACTGACAATTTATAGGTCACAGAAATATTCCGCTTTTTTGCCTATCTTTGCATTCTCTGTCTTTTCAAAGGTCTAAGAATAGGATAAACTATCCCGAATCTACAATATTAAAGAATCGCAGGATTGGTGTCAAATTGATTTAGAAGTTGTCTTTTCATTTGGGGTGATCCGATTAATTTCCGCAATCATTGACATAAGATACGGTTTAATCAATAATGGGCTTCCCCAAAACGAGGTGTAGCATTACGTTCAAGTTAAAGAATCCATGATCAAAGACACACAGACCCGCTGCAGTAGAGAAAAATCGACCCACCCCCGCACTGGGCTGGGTGCTTTCATCGCCGAAATTTCTGCCCGCAAAGTTCAACGTGCCGGCCGTTTTCTGGGAACCCTCGCATTTCATCTGGACATACCGCATCGGCGCATCGTAAGACGCAAT
The DNA here is from genome assembly GCA_050053515.1 of Desulfobacterales bacterium. GTDB lineage: Bacteria > Desulfobacterota > Desulfobacteria > Desulfobacterales. The sequence goes on from JASFTQ010000487.1 coordinate 517, forward strand.
TTGGCATTTATCTATCCACATTGGGACCCGGCGCGGATAAAGAAATTTACCAAACAGATATTCCAAAACATCGGAATTACCTTTGCTGAAATTTGCCAAATGATGGTCCTGTCGAAAAAGGACATTCTGGGCAGAATGCGCGTCACCGGTATTGAACATCTGTCGAGTGCGTTGAAAGCCGAAAGCGGTGCTATTTTGATCTCTGCGCATTTGGGAAACTGGGAAATGATACCCCTGACAGGGCCCTTTTATCTTGATAGACCCTTTGTCGCGGTGGCACGAAAGTTGCCCTTTGACCTACTCAACAGGTTTATCCTCAAATTGAGAAGCCGGTTCAGCACCGGCGTCATCGACAAGGAGGGTGCCTTTCCTGAAATGCGGAAGGTCCTGCGCCGGGGAGATATTTTGGGGATTATGATCGACCAGGGGGTCAAGCGCTCGGAGGGCCTCGATGTCAATTTTTTGGGTCGCAAGGCCAGAGCCACGCCGGCCGCCGCCCTATTGGCGCTTCGATGCAAAAGCCCGGCGGTTCCCATTTTCTGTGTCCGGGAACCGGACGGCGGCCTGCACGTGATGGTTTCTCCCCCCCTTGACCTCAAACGCACCGGAAACCTGCGTGAAGATTTGAAGAATAATACCCAGGTTATGACGGATGCCGTAGAAAAAGCCGTAAGCAATTATCCGCAGCAATGGTTTTGGGTCCACAAACGCTGGAAAGCCCATTACCCGGAAATGTTTCCGGAATATCAGCGTCGACGCAAACGACGCCGAGCACGCAAATATAACAAAAAAAATCACGAGAGAACCTAACAAGGGATTTTTTTTACACGACAGCTCCCAACCATTTCGCACATGAAAACCTTTTTTGAAAATGTCAACCATCTGTCAGTCGGCAAACACAGCCTGATCGTTCTTCTGGCAACATCTGCTGTGCTAAAATTTTTGATCTTCGGTTTTTCATACGATCAGGCGGTCAATGCGGATGGCATTCGTTACATTTCCGCCGCTCAGCAGTTTGCCGACGGTCACTTCAAAGAGGGCTTGGCTATATATCCCATGCCCTTATATCCACTGCTGATTGCGGCCGTCCATTTCCTGGTGCCCGATTGGGTTCTGGCAGCCAGAATGATTTCTTATTTCAGCCTGGTGCTGGCTATTATACCGTTATATTTACTTACCACGGATATTTTCGATCGCAAAGCCGCCTTCTGGGCCTGTCTGGCCTTTGCGCTGGCGCCCTTTCCGAACAAATGGTTGATGGATGTGATCCGCGGTCCCGGATTTCTATTCTTTTTTGCCTGGATGGTCTATTTTGCGCAACGGACTCTCCGGCAACCCGAGTTAAAGTACTTTACAGGGGTCGTCATTACATTTTTAATTGCGGTCGGCTTTCGGATCGAAGGCATCGTTTTTTTTCCGGTATATTTTTTCTTCCTGCTGGGATTGATTGTTCGGGTCCCTCAGGAAAGGAGCCGCTTTGTAAAAGGAATTTTGCTGTGGACGGCCGTTCCTGTGATCTTGGTTGTGATGGTTTTCGTGTTTGTCGGCCCTGAAGCGGCTTATGTCAATAGAATCGATCAGGTGATACAGGAGGTCAATAACCTGGTCCATCTGAGATTCCTTGACACCTATCACCAGATTTATCAGCAACTCAAAGCAGTGGAGGACCAGTCGCCGTTTACCGGACTGGGCAAGTATAATGTGGTTGCCATCGCCAGGCATTACATGGCCGTTTTGTATGGCTTCGGGCTGCTGGAGGCGCTTATCAGGGTTGTTTTTCCATTTTTCGTGTTGCCGCTGGTTTTGAGCTTCAAACGCCCGTTTTCGCGGCAGCAGATGATTATTCTGGCCCTAATGATTTTCTATTTGCTGACGCTCTATTATCATGCCCTCAGGGTCGATTTTGTAAGAGCAAGATTTTTACTAGTGCCGGCATTTCTACTGTATCCATGGGTCGGCGCCGGGCTGGAGCGCTTGTTTGAACGAATCTACAGATCATCAATGCAAACGGGGTTGGCAATCATTTTTACCATCCTGTTTATCGTAGCCCCTCTGGGTAAAGTGGCCCGCACGGTGGAAAAACAGAATGATGTTATTGTGCGGGCCGCAAAATGGATAAAAGCGCAGCCGGACTTAAAAAATGCCAGAATTGTTACCAATGATCCCAGAATTGCCTTTTATGCCGGCAGGGAAAGCTATGCCCGGAACAGAGGCGATTCCGTTATCTATCCGATAATACGTCATGATTATGGCGGTATAGAAAGTTTTGCTTTAGAAAACCGCGGCGATGTCATCATTGTTCGAATTTCAGCTAAAAGACTAAACCAACTCCCAGATTTTAATAATTATATTAAGGTAAAGGAGTTCGAAGAAAGAAAAAAAGTTGTCATTATATTTTACTCTCGAAAGTAAACCATGGGGTATAAAAAAATATCTCGTTTCGATTATGGTGTATTCAGACCGGTTCAGAGAGCAAAAGATGTCCGCACCCCAACTTCATGGACCGCAT
>JASFTQ010000488.1:0-3022 GCA_050053515.1 Desulfobacterales bacterium
CCAGAATCCTTTGGCAAGCCTTTTGATGGGCATCAGCGTCAAACGTGTTTATACAATGACCTGGGCCATCAGCGCCATGGTGGGGGCGGTGGCCGGAATCATTATCGCGCCCATTACGTTTCTTAGCGCCAACATGGGGTTTCTCGGTCTGAAAGCCTTCCCGGCGGCTGTCATTGGCGGCTTCAACAGCATCCCGGGGGCAATTGTCGGGGGAGTCATCATCGGCATTTCCGAGAACCTGGCCGGTCTGTATCTTCCACACTGGTTCAAGGATATCTTCGCTTATGTGATCATGCTGGCGGTGCTGATGATCAGGCCCGAAGGGCTTTTCGGCACCCACGAACAAAAAAAGGTGTAATTTCAGATGGAACTGCGTGAAAGCTACTCAAGAGACATACGAATTTTCGATAAATTCTATAAATGGGGCTGGCTTGCTGTTCTCGTGGCGGGGATAGTCGTTATTTCCCAGACCGGCGGAGATTATGTCGCCTACATGCTCAATTTGATATGCATCAATATCATCGTTGCAGTGGGCCTTAATATCCTGACCGGATTTACCGGGCTCATCTCACTGGGGCACGCGGCCTTTATGGCTATCGGTGCTTACACCTCCGCCATTTTAACCGTGAGGTTCGGCTTCCCTTTCTGGCTTGCTTTGCCGGCAGCGGGCGTCCTGACGGCCCTGGTCGGTTTTGTCGTGGGGCTGCCTTCGCTGCGGCTTACGGGGATATACCTGGCACTGGCGACCATGGCCTTCGGCTTCATTACGGATGAAATTATCTTGCAGTGGCAGTCGGTAACAGGCGGAGCCGACGGCCTCAGTGCCATGCCGCCGGCCCTCTTCGGTCTGACATTTAATTCGTACAAGCAATATTTCTTCATTACCTTCATCAGTTTGGTAATCCTGCTCTTCGGCGCCAAAAACATGCTCAGGGGAGGCTTTGGGCGTACTTTGACGGCCATCAGGGACAGCGAGACCGCAGCTGAAACGATGGGCATCAATCTTGGCTGGTATAAAGCATTGGCCTTTACGACCAGTGCACTGTACGCGGGTTTGGCCGGCAGCCTTTATGCCCATTTCATTCTTTTTATCAGCATCGATAATTTCACCCTGTTTAACTCCATCAGCTACATCGTGATGATTGTCGTGGGAGGGCTGGGATCGCTCACCGGTTCCGTCATGGGGGCGGTCTTCATAACCATTTTACCCGAGATCATCACCTTTACCAAAGATTATTTGCCCGCTGCGGCCAAAACTGCCTCGAGCCTTCAGGCGGCGGTTTACGGCATTACGCTGATGTTGTTTATCATTTTCCAGCCCACCGGCTTTTACGGCCTCTGGGTTAAAACAAGAAACTGGTGGAAAATGTTTCCACTCTAGCATTCTGAAAAGATTGGTTTAACATGAATTTTTTGTCCATAGAGAATCTGGCCATCAGCTTCGGCGGGGTTATGGCGGTTCAGGATGTGAGCTTGGATGTCAATGAAGGCGAGATATTATCGATCATTGGTCCCAACGGTGCCGGCAAGACGACTATTTTCAACTGCATCAGCCGGCTGTATAAACCCGATGAGGGACAGATTATCTACGCAGGCCGTGACATTGTAAAACTAAAGGCCCACCAGGTCAGCAGCCTCGGGATTGCCAGGACATTTCAGAACATCGAGCTTTTTACCAACATGACCGTGATAGAAAACATTCTGCTCGGCCGGCACATCTTCAGAAGATCCGGTCTACTCTCTCAAGCTATATTTTACGGGAAAGCCAGAAGAGAAGAGATAGACCATAGAAGAAAAGCGGAAGAGGTTATCGACTTTCTCGACCTTCAGGCCCATCGGAACAAGCGGATTGGAAGCCTGCCTTATGGCGTGCAGAAACTCGTTGAACTTGGGCGGGCGCTTGCTCTCGAACCTCGGATTTTGTTAATGGACGAAGTTTCTTCGGGCATGAATCTGGAGGAAACCCAGGATCTGATGATATGGATAAAGGACATTCGGGAGGATCTCGGCATCACATTGATCCTCGTGGAGCACGACATTCGGCTCGTTATGGAAGTGTCCGACCGGATCGTGGTCATCGATTACGGCAGTAAGATTGCGGAAGGTTCGCCGCAGGAGATCCAGTCCAATCGCGAGGTGATCAAGGCTTATCTGGGAGACAACCATGACACTGCTGAAAGTTAACAACATTGAAACCTATTATGACGATGTCATCGAGGCCATTCGGGGCATATCCCTGGAAGTGAGGGAAGGTCAAATCGTGACGGTGCTCGGTTCAAACGGGGCCGGCAAAACGACCCTGCTGCATACGATTTCCAGAATTCTCGATGATAAGCAGCCGGAAAAGGGGACCATCGAATTTATGGGTAAAAGAATCGAGCGCATGGACCCTGAAAAGATCGTGGGCCTTGGTTTGTCCCAGGTTCCGGAGGGACGACAGCTTTTCCCGAAACTGACCGTTCTGGAAAATCTCAGAATGGGAACCTATATCAGGAGGAAAAATCCCGATCTTGACGCAGATTATGCCCGGGTTTTTAAGTATTTTCCGATTCTGGAAAAGCGCAAAAATCAGCGTGCGGAGACCTTAAGCGGCGGTGAGCAACAAATGGTGGCGATCGGCCGGGCCCTGATGTCGCGACCCAGATTGCTGCTGTTGGATGAGCCTTCTTTGGGCCTGTCCCCTCTTTTTGTGGACGAGATTTTCAAAATCATCAAAAGAATCAGTGAAGAAGGCGCCGCCGTCCTGCTGGTGGAGCAAAACGCCTTGAGAGCCTTCAGTATTGCGGAGTTCGGCTACATATTGGAAAATGGCAGGATCGTGCTGGCTGACACCACCCAGAGGCTGATGGGGCAGGAAGACGTCAAAGAGTTCTACATGGGAATCGCCAGGGATGTGTCCGTCAAGGGTTACAAACGGTATAAAAGAAAAAAGAGGTGGCGATGAAAGGTTTCAAAAACAATTTGGAATTACCTAAGACTACCGTTGTTAAGATAGATATTCTCAAAGATAGTTGGCGTGTAA
>JASFTQ010000489.1:0-3020 GCA_050053515.1 Desulfobacterales bacterium
CGCCAATGCGATCAGTGATGTATATGCAATGGGTGGCAAACCCATCATCTGTCTCAATTTAGCAAGTTTTCCTTCGAAAAAACTTAAACCGGAGGTGCTGAATCAAATAGTGGCAGGGGGGTTAACAAAAATCACCGAAGCCGGAGCCGTTTTAGCCGGCGGTCATACAATCGATGACGATGAGCCGAAGTTCGGCCTGGCAGTGACCGGTATCGTACATCCGGCAAAGTTCTGGACCAATAAAGGAGCTAAAGCAGGGGATGCTTTAATATTGACCAAACCTATCGGCAGCGGCGTCATCTTCAATGCAAATCTCAAAAACTGGGTCACGGCAGAAGCGATGGCGGAATGCCTGACGATTATCACCACCCTTAACAATTCCGCCGCTGACGTCATGCACCAATACGATATCCATGCCGTTACGGATGTAACCGGTTTTGGATTGGCCGGTCATAGTTTTGAAATGGCCAAGGCATCGGGCGTTACCCTGGAAATCAGCATGGCAGATCTTCCCCTGATGCGTGAAGCAATTGAAATGTATGAGCGGGGGATGAATACCGGCAGCAACGGCCACAATCGCCAACTGGTGGAAGATAATGTAATCTTTGAGAAAAATATGCCCCCCCGGCATCAAGAAATCGTCTACGACCCTCAGACAAGCGGCGGTCTGATGGCGGCATTACCCGCTGCGCAAAGTGAGCGTCTGATCCAATCATTACATGAAAACGGAGTGAGGGGGGCACGGGTCATCGGATCGGTCAAACCCTTACAACACTCCAGCTACCTTGTTTTCAAATAATCCTGGGATTCTCCATGGATTTGCCGGGCACAACCCGGGATCTACACCCGGCACTCTGCCGGCGGATCCTTAAAAAACAGCTCCGGGCTCATCTGCGCCAGGTGTTCAACCATATCCTTGTTTTTTCTTACAAGATCCAGCTGACAGTTGTTTCCGCTGCAATTAGCGGTCCTTTCGAATATCGTAACAGCCCGTTAACGGGCTGTTGCCCAAACATTTTTCAGCGGTCATTAAACGGTTTTATTCAAGAGACCCTCTGCGGTTCCGCGACCCCATGACGCTTCGGTAGACCCAGTTCCCCTATTTCCTATTATTTCTATATTTTACTTGCAAATTAAGCCCTAAATTTAGTAAAATTGGGGCACCAGCACCAATCGCGTATCTCAAGTTCTCATACCGCTTGTGGGATTAAAAGCTAGACTATCTTAAGCCGTCCTCACCCTGGAACTTCACCCATTGCATTGGGTTTGACGCACGTTATGGAACACCAAGATTTCCTCAATTATCTGGAGTACTCGGGAAAAGATCCGTCACGTTTGATCTTTGAAGACGAGCTCACCGGCCTCTTTAATCGAAGATATCTTTATCATTATTTTCAATCCAAAGTTGCCTGGGCTGCCCTGGATGCCTGTCCTCTCTCGTTGTTGATGATGGACCTGGACCATTTTAAACAGGTCAATGACAGCTACGGGCATCAAGCAGGCGATCAGGCACTGGTTTGGCTTGCAGGATTGCTAAAAGGTGTGGCCGGCAAGGTAGGAATGCCCATTCGGTTTGCCGGTGACGAATTCATGATTCTTTTGAAGGACTGCGAGAAATCGGCATCCTTGCAACTCGGCGTACAACTGCTTCAACATGTTCGGGATAATCCGTTTCAACTGGATGATCAAAACGGTGCTTTAAACCTGACCATCAGCCTGGGAATTGCGTCCGCCCCCGATGACGCCATCAGTGGTAAAGGGTTGATCCAAATGGCGGACACGGCCCTTTATTCGGCAAAAAAGAATGGTCGAAATCAGTTGGTTAATGCTGCCGACGTCAATCCGGCAGCAGTATTCACAAAAACCGCCATAAACCAGCTCAAGGAAGTAAAGATTGTCGGCCGGGGGCGGCAGCTGGCGACCGTCTCCGATGCCCTTAAAAAGTTCAGTTTAAGACAAAACCAATTTCTGCTTGCGGAGGGGGCAGCCGGAATGGGCAAAACAGAGTTTCTTGAAGCCATTCGCCGCAATCTTGCCCGCAGCAGAACCTGGCAGGTCAAGGTCAACGGAAATCCCCAGGAGATGTACCGTCCTTATTATCTAACTGCCAAAATATTGGAGGGACTTTTAAAATTATGTGACGATTTGGGTATGGCCGTCTTGAAAAGTTTGAACCCAACGGAGCTGACCTTTCTGGCGCCCATTATGCCCCAACTGGAAATTGTCGGTATGCCGGTGGTGGACGAGAATGAAAAAGAATTCCGGGAAGGCATATTTAGAACGGTTTTCCATCTCCTACACAAGTTATTAGATACACGTCCGGTTATTCTCTTCATCGACGATATTCAATACAGTGATTTGGCGACGCTGCTTCTTATCCGTCAGCTTATACTCCACGGCGGCTTTCCGATATTTATATGCTGTACTTCATCCGTCGCCTCGCCGCCTGCGGCAACGGGGGAAATAACACCGCTGGATCGTTTCCTGACAAAATTTCAAGAAGACCTTAGCATCCAAAAATTCAGCCTAACACCGCTGACTTCCAGCGATATTGCCAAACACGTTCAGTGTCTATTTCCCAATGTGCAGTTACCTGCGGATTTCGATGAGAATTTAGCGAAGATCAGCCAGGGCAATCCCCTCTTTTTTAATGAAATATTGCGCAAACTGGTTCTGGATGAAAAAATAACACTCATCGGCCAGAAGTGGGTGATCAAACCGCTCGAAGAAGCCTATTTGCCCAGATCCTTAGAAGAAATTGTCTCGGGAAAAATCGCCACCCTCGACGAAGAAAGCAAGCAAATGCTTGATCAAGTTTCCGCGCTGGGTGAAGGGGTGCCCTTGAGCATGCTCATCGGCAGTTCGGAGGAAATGGAAGCGCGGGTCCTGGAGTTTATTGATAAAGCCGCAACTCAGGGACTTTTGAGTTCAGATTTTGAGGTCAACGATGAGGTTGTTCGATTTTTAGGTAAACGGATCCTCGAGATCACATACGGCGCCATTGAGCCCGAGCGGAAAGA
>JASFTQ010000490.1:0-3017 GCA_050053515.1 Desulfobacterales bacterium
AACTTCAAGCGCCGCGTATCAATGCCCCGCTCTTTCATGAGGGGATAGGTTTGATTGACCAATTGGGCGGCGCGCTCAGGCCCTCCTTCGTAGGGGCTATCGGTGCCGCTGTACATGACCAGGATGCCGTCGATTCCGCGTTCGTAGGCCCGCAGGTAAAACTCGGGTGGGAACATGGACGGGCAGATCACAGGTAGGATATACGTATTTGTGGGATAGTCCGCATGGAGTTGACCCACAGAATCCGCGCCTGCATACCCACCGGAGAGAGTGGCCAGGATCAGGATCTTCGGCTTCTTTTTCTCTAAGCTAGCTTCCATGCATATTCATCCTTTACACAACGCACCATCTTTCCATATGGAGCAGGGGGTCGATTGTTGTGTATTGCGGTTTTAAGGGTTATTTCGCGCGGCGAATGAAAAGCCTCTCGTATCCCTCAGATTCCAGATCGCCCAGGTATTCATGCCCGACCTTTTCGCACCACCGGGGCATATCTTCTTTTGTCCCTGGGTCACCGGACCAAATTTCCAACACTTCGCCGACTTTTACACCGCCGATACTTTTTTTGGCCTCCAGCAGGGGACCGGGGCAAGCCATGGCTCGGGCGTCTACAACCTTCGCGGCTTCAATGTTCTCGAGGTCAGTCATCAGTCTGCTCCTTTTTTAGTTTTTGAATCTGAATTTATGTGGAATCTCATCTTCTCCCTATCCTGGAAGATAGGGCAGTTTTTGGTGAGGACATTATCCGCAATCCGGTAATAGATGGAACGACCATCCCTGCGGGATTGTAAAATCCCCTTATCTTTCATCAACCGCAGGTGTTGGGAGACGTTCTGCATGGAGGAATCCACCGCATTGGCGATGTCGCTCACGGACATCTCCTCTTCCCCTAGCACCCAGGCGATCAATACCCGATGGGTGCTGCCAAAAACGTGGCAAATGGATGCCCTTTTGCGGGCGGTTTCTCTGGTGGATAGCTCCATCTCTGACCCTTTCCATGGGGGTCAATTAGTAAATCGCTCACTTAATCTCTTTACTAGTTAAATGTATTCCTCGAGACGGAAATCCATAAGTACATTTCGTCACAAGCCGTATGAAGCCCTTCAATTCCCCCTTATAGATATTTTCTATACCTATGAGTAAAGTTATTTTTCCCTCTAAATCCCCGTTCTGGGAGAGCGATTCTGGACGGAACGATGAACTAGGAAAAGCTTTTCCCCTTACCTGACCCTTGAACAGCATGGGATTTTTAAAAAATGGATGACTTCAGGAAAAAAATCATGTTGACACTTGGAAAATAGGGACATTATACTTAGTTTTAATTACTTATACATATAAATGTATAGAAGGAGTTATTTATAATGGGCTCAGAAAAGAACTCTGATTCTTGGCTCCGGCTGAGTGAAGCGGCTGATTACCTCGGGGTCCATTTCACCACTTTGCGACGGTGGGCCGATGAAGGGGACGTGGCATGCATTCGCACACCCGGCGGTCGCCGCCGCTTCCAAAAAAGAGATCTGGAAATGTTTTTGAATGGGTTACGGCAAGAAGAACACGCTCTCTCTACCACACCACACAAAGGAATGGACCGCACCCACTTCGTTGAACAGGTAAAGCATCAGGGGATTCGTGGAAGATCTTGGTATAACCAGCTCGATGAATCCCAACGTTCCCAAATGCGCACGAATGGCCGCAAATTGATAGCCCTTCTGATGCAGTACATCGGTCGGAGTGACGAAGGGGGGCATTTTCTGGAAGAGGGACAGCGCTTAGCTTCCCAATACGGACAAATTTGCCGGCAAGTGGGTTTCACTTTGATGGACACGGTAAAAGCCTTTATTTCCATACGCCGTTCCATCATTGACTCCCTGTATGAGGCCGGGATGCTGATTGACACCCCGGACCAACAAACTTGGCAGCTTTACCAGCGTGTGGACAATTTTTTAGACGCTGTGCTCTTAGCCATTCTGGGCTCTTTTCAAGAACAGCCCCATAATAGCTCCAACCACCCGATTTCAGCGGGTTGACCCCCTCAACACAAAGCGGAGATTCATTGTGAAACAAACTCAACTTTATCCTCCTCCCCGACTGATCTTTTGGGAGACGACAGCTGGATGTAATCTGGACTGCGCCCATTGCCGGCGTATCACGGTAGCTGATCAATTAACACCTCAGGATTTAAGTACGGAGGAATCATTCGAGCTGATCGACCAGATCACCGTCTTTGCCCGGCCCATTTTGATCCTCTCTGGGGGAGAACCGCTGATCCGCGAAGACATATTCGAAATATCTACTTATGCCCAGGAATCTGGGCTGATTCTTGCCTTAGCTACCAACGGTACCCTGATTGATGCCAAGACAGCGAAGCGCATCCAAAAGGCGGGGATCCGCCGGGTCAGTGTCAGCTTTGACGGGTCTGATGCGCCAACCCACGATGCTTTACGCGGCCAGGGTTCATTTAAAAAAGCGCTAAAAGGTATCAACCAACTTAAAGAAACAGGCGTCCCCTTTCAAATCAACACCACGGTCACTCGACATAACGTTCAGCGGGTGGATCACATGCTGCAATTGGCGAAAGAAACGGGGGCTGTTGCCCTACATCTTTTTTTGCTCGTACCCGTTGGTTGCGGCGTTGAAATTGCGGATGACCAGCAGGTATCGCCCGAAGAATACGAGGATGTTTTGAATTGGCTTTACCGAGCGGAGAAAACGGAGAACATCGAATTAAAAGCCACCTGCGCTCCCCATTATTTCCGGATTGTGAGTCAGCAGCGGGCTGAAGAGCGCAAACGAGGTCAACTTAACCAGGATCCTCCCAGCTATCACCGCCAAAAACACGCCGGCAAGAATGCTCCTTCGGGGCATTCGAAGAAACGCCATGCTCTGAACGCAATGACGAAAGGATGTCTGGCCGGGACAGGCGTTTGTTTTGTAAGCCATCGGGGTCAAGTCTTTCCCTGCGGATATTTGCCTTTAGAAGCCGGTAATGTCCGGGAGCAACCCCTGGAACATATTTG
>JASFTQ010000491.1:0-3012 GCA_050053515.1 Desulfobacterales bacterium
CTTGCCTATCGTGGCTGTGCCGTTAACGGCCGGTTCAGGAAGTGAAGTCACCCCTTTATCTGCAATTACCACTGAAAATGATTCTCCTGAAATAAAAATCGTTGCATCCTCTTTAATTTATCCGACCTTAGCTTTTGTAGATCCAGCATTTACGTTGGCATTTCCAAAGGCCGTTACCGTTGCAAACGGTCTAGATGCTCTATCTCATAGTGTCGAAGGCATTGTGTCAGGAAATTCCCAGCCGCTAACAGACCTGCTGGCATTGGAATCCATTCGATTGGTTACCCGGTATCTTCCAGAGGTTATCTGTGACCCCCAAAACATGAGTTGTCGAAGCAAACTCTCCTATGCGGCCCTGCTGGCTGGTGTCGTTGTCGGTCAAACGGGTATGGGATTAGCGCATCATATGGGTTTTTATTTAACCTTGGAACTGGGTTTGAAACACGGTATGGCCAATGGTTTGCTGCTTCCCTGGACATGCAGGGTTTCTCTGAGTCGCGAGCATATCAAATTGAAAACGATTGCCAAGGCGTTTGGAGCCGATATCGGAAGATTGCCTAAAAATGAGGCCATTGAAACAGTCATGGAACTCATGCGGGCATTTACGGCTCGATTCGATTTACTTTCCGTGCTGAGTGAAAAAAACAAAATGGAAAAAAAGATAAAAAATTACTCTGAAAGGCTGGTGAAAAATGCCGATCCATTGCTGATCAACAGATTAGATTTAAAAACGGAAGAAATAGAAGACATCTATCGCAAAGCGCTCATGTAATTAAACTTTGATCGGCAAAAACCGCCAGCCAAGAAGGGAGGAGGTGTGAAAAAAATAAAGCCAGAAATTTTTTTATGGTGGAGTTGGCAACGGAGTTTTCATAAAAACCAAAAAGGAGGATAAAAATGAGAAAAGATTGCATGCTTAAAACAACACGTATGATAGTTATCAGTTTGGTTGTAACTTTCATTTTGGGGTTGAGCGCGCAGGCAGCAGATCCCATTATTATGAAAATCGGCAATCCGGGACCAGGTGATCCCCACAAACATATGATCGCTGCGGCAACCCTTGAGTTTAAAGACTATGTAGAGCGACATACACAGGGCGGCATTAAGGTGGAGGTATATCCGGGTTTTCAGCTTGGATCGATGCCGGAGATGGTAGACCAGGCGAAAATGGGTGCTATTCAGGCGACTACTGTCTTTTCAGCCGCTGCCACACTTTATGTGCCTGAAATAAACCTTATATACATCCCCTTTCTTTTTTCGTCACCGGAAATAACATGGCGGGTGTTTGAAGGCCCCATGGGACATGAATTTAACAAGCTTTGGCTGCAAGCCGGTTTTGTTCCGCTATATATGGCAGACAATGGTGGCAGCCGGGCCTTTGGGACAACTAAACGGCAGATTAGGAAACCGGCCGATTTAAAGGGCCTCAAAATTAGGATTCCTGAAAGCGAGGCATTGAAAATTTTCATGGAAAGCTGCGGTGCAGCGGCACCGGTGATCACCTTCAACCAACTCTACACCTCAATTCAAACAGGCATTGTCGATGGTCTGGAAACACCGGTTGCTGTCCTGTCATTTGCCAGTCTAGATGAGGTCATCAAGTATGCTTCGATTACGAATCATACGTGGGATATGGTTTTTCTGATTGTCAATCAACAATGGTACAAGAAGTTATCCAAAAACTATCAGAATATCTTGATTGAAGCCGGAAGACACGCTGAACAAGTCTGCCGGGGCATGTCTGAAACTTTGGCGGCTCAGGAAGTGAGCACATTGTTATCAAAGGGTGTCGAAGTTTATACACCTACGGCTGCTGAGAGGGAAGAATTCAGGAAGGTCACCCAGAAGCCCGTCACTGATTATCTAAGAAAGCAATTTGGTGATAAACTGGTTGACGATTTCATGGCAGCGGTAAAGAAGGCGGAAGGCGAAGCTTCAGCTGCTACCGAGTCACATCGCGAACTTATCGATCAATACATCAAATAAACGTATCGGTCGGTGTTTATTGATTTCCCAATTCCAAATTTTTGGGAAAAAGGATACGCATATATCCGGAAGCCAGGTAAGCCGGAATAATACGGGAAGGGATTCTATTAGTTCCATTCCCGTATTATTTCGCTTCGACAACCAGTTTTTGACCATGACAGAAATGTAAGGTCTTCAAGAAAATAGATGTTAATCCAATAAAGAACGACGGCGGAGGTGAAAAAATGGGCAGGATGAAGGCTTTGGTGTGGGAAGGGCCTTATAAAATGAAGCTCAAAGAGGTGGAAAAACCGAAGCCTAGAACGGGAGAAATACTGATTAGAACGAAATCTGTGGGCGTTTGCGGAAGCGATCTGGAAATCTATAAGGGGGAATTTGCTCAATCCGTTCCTCCGCTTATCCTTGGGCACGAGGCTTGTGGTATCGTGGAAGAGGTAAACGAGAGTGTTGACAATATTAAGGCAGGAGACCGAGTAGTGGTTGATCCGGGAATTTTTTGCGGGAAATGTGAATTTTGTAGAAAGGGATCATACTGGCAATGTGACCACCGCGACATTTTGGGAATGCAGCAACATAACGGCGCATACGCGGAATATTTTGTTGTGCCGCATTTATCCTGCTATTCGATTCCCGATGATTTGGATTGGGACGAAGCGGCGTTAATCGATATCCTGGCCGATCCGCTGCATGCCATGGATATGATACCACTTCAGATCGGAGAGTCCGTAGCGATTTTCGGACCGGGACCCGGGGGGATCTGTTTTGTTCAGCTGGCTAAAATCGCAGGGGCCTCCTTGGTCATTCTTATTGGAACCAGAGAGGACCGATTGGCATTGGGCAAGGCTCTTGGTGCAGACATTACCATCAATATCAACAGGGAAAATGTAATTGACGAAATCATGCGAATTACCGATGAACGTGGAGTTGATGTCGGCATTGAAGCTTCCGGATCTACACTGGCTTTAGCAAACACTTTTCTGGTGACCCGTAAGCAGGGGCGGGTGATGGTTTTTGGAATATACAGCC
>JASFTQ010000492.1:0-3004 GCA_050053515.1 Desulfobacterales bacterium
ATTTTAGCCCGGGCGCTTCAGGCTATGGAAGTACAAAATGACATGCATCTCATATCCATTAAAGGCGGCACAACTCACAATGCCATTGCCCGCAATGCTGAAGCCTCGGTTGCCTTTCAGCCCTCTCATTATCACCGCCTGCAAGAGGTGATCAAGGAATTTGAGCGCACTGTCAGGCATGAATACGCCAGGACGGAAACTTCCATAAGCGTGCCGCTCAGCCGCATAGAAAATAATCCGGATAACAGCACTGCCTTGAGCGCCGAGGATACGCAAAAAGTCATCCGGTTGCTGCTGGCCCTGCCCCATGGCGTGGCCGGTATGTCGGCCGATATCGACGGACTGGTTGAAACCTCTAGCAACCTGGCCACCATCGAAATGAAGAATCAATCTTTGGAGATTTTGTCCAGTCAGCGAAGTTCCGCGATGTCAAAGCTTGACGAAATCACGGCAACCGTTGAGGCAGCTGCTGTTTTGGCAGGTGCAGCCACAAAAAATGAAAACCGTTATCCGGCCTGGCAGCCAAATACGGCCTCGCCCCTGCTAAAACGTTGCAAGGAGGTTTATCGAACGCTTTTTGCCAAAGATCCGGCGGTGCAAACTATTCACGCCGGGTTGGAATGCGGTATCATCGGTTCGAAACATAAAGGTATGGATATGATATCGTTCGGGCCGACCATCAAAAATCCGCATTCACCCGATGAAAAACTCTACATACCCTCCCTTATCAGGATCTGGGACTTCACGGTCGCCCTGTTAAAATCCTATACGCACTAAAGCGATTCCGGGTTCACGGTTCAACGTTCAAAGTGTTTTTTGTTTTATTTCGGTTGGTGTAAGGTTTGTTTGAGTTGCTCAACGATGATCGGCACTGCCGGTGGGATACGCTTGCTTTCTTGTGAAACATTACGAATCATGGTGAGGTGAGTGCCCGGGACGGTCTGAAGCGGAATCCCGTCCAGCCGTGTTGAGGTCACGGCTACAAGCCCATCACCCAGACTATCGGTCACGGATATTAAAAACTTTTCCAGCTCACCGAGCGACTGCTTTTCATTTTCAGAGACTTTGGCATGGACAGACGCTATGAATTCGTCGATTTCATCTTTAGCCCAAGGACTGGCCACACCGGCAATAACAGTCATTTTAACACCCTCGGGATGCGGCCGTGCGTTTAGATGGGTCAAAAACTTGCTGTCCGGAAGCAGATCGATTTTAGCTTCACCGGCACCGTCAAAAATCCATTTCAGCCAGTGGCCCCTGCCTTCTGTGGCATTGACCCATTGATCGCGAAATTCTGTAAACAACTGAAAGCGGGCAAGCTCTGATCCATGGTTGGGTGTGCCGACCATGATCAGCTCGACGATCTCCGGAACCTGCTCGGCTCGAGCTTTGGGTATGTATGACAGCTCGGGATTGGTTAACATCTCACGGGACACAAGCCCCCCCATACTATGCGCCACGATGCTGATTCTATCATAACCACTTTTTTTAAAACCATGCAGTTCGGTCAGAAAAAATCGCGATGATGCTGCAATCGGTTGATCGTTGGGATAATGCATCTCCCAGACATCAAAACCTTCAGCAGCCAAAACCGGCGCTAAATTCTGCCACACTTTTCCTGGATCATCCAGGCCGTGGATCAGTATAACTGCAGGGTATAATCGCGTGTGTCCTTGCGGGACGGGGGGGGTTGATTCAAATTGATGCAGGCCGTATGAATTCGCTACAATTGCGGCTTGATCGGGGAATTTTTGTTCCACGGCTTTACGAAGCTGTCGGCGTAACGTTTTTTCCTCTTCAGAAAACAATCCGAGACCGAAATACCATACCATCATGAGCCCGGCGGCAACACCGACCCAAACCAACCAGCGTCTTCGTCTGCCTTTTTTACGCTTGGTCGTGTCCATCCATCTAAACTTCCAGCTCCTTCTTTAACCACTCTTTAACATCACCCTCCAGCGCATACACGCCTTTGAGCTCACAAACCGGTTTTTCAAATTGTTTGGGCAACCCAAACTTCGCAAGTTCAACGGCCTCCTCGGAATTTCGTCGAATTAGATAGATGAAATAGGGTTTGGACCAGCAATTGACGACAAAATAATGGGTATAGTCATCTTTAGATCGGATGACGTATCCGTCACCCCGGGCCCAGTTGTTACCCCACTCGAGATAAAGCCGCACGGCTTCTTCGGGTGTCATATCCCAATCGATGTCGTCAATGATTTCTCTTTTCTGTTTTAATTCATCAAGTGTCAGCATCCTGCAACCTCCCATTGGCAAATAATTTGGGGCGGGGAATTTTCCCCATCTCTGATTGTTGATGGTTGGAAACTCAGCCGGGTGCCTTTCTTTTTGCCGTCCGATCAAACATAATTATGAACAGGATGGCAAGCAGCCAGCCCGCAATAATATCAACGGCGTAATGAAACATTCCATAGACTGTTGAAATTGACAGAAAGAAGACAACCAACCAATAATAGGTTTTCAACTTGCCCAGATGTTTGTTTGCCCACCAGGTCGCCAGACAGGTGACGGCAACATGGGAACTCGGAAAAGCGCCTCCGGCATTGTCACCTTTGGCGTAAAAATAATCGACGATGGCTTTGAACGGCCCGCCATCTGCAAAATGATGATGTCTTAGTTTGAGCGGTCCTTCAACCGGCAGGAATACATATATCAGAAAACACAGATAGAATAACGATGAAATTTCGAAGACAAAGCGTTCAAACAATTTTTTGTCCTTAGTATAGAGTTTAAAAGCCGTTAATGGAATGACGATATAATAATTAGCGTAAGCAAAGTGAAAAAACTCGTCGATAAACAAGTTTCCGGTTTCCCCACGAAGATAATAAGCGGGAAATTTGCCAAAGATCCTGGCGTCAAGATTCATAAAAACTTCGTCCAGAAACCGCGGGATAATAACCGTGTTGAGCATACCGGACTGATAATGAAAAAATGCATACAACACCAGTGGATACCAAAGGCTCACGAGAAAGATTAAGGG